>JAYTHX010000031.1:0-19969 GCA_043732195.1 Polyangiaceae bacterium | reverse complement strand
CCGAGGGCCCCTCGACGATGACGCTCGCGCAGCCCTGGAGGAGCGCCGTAGAGACGGATAGGCCGAGGGCGGCGTGCACCGCGTACCCTGACTTGCCTTCGGAGGAGCGTGGCGACGTCGCTCGCAGGTCCGATGTAACGACCGTTGCCCCGGAGTGGTCTACGTAGACGAGGCGAACGCGATCGAGGTGGTCCGCATCCACCATGAAGGGCGAGTGCGTCGTGTAGAGGATCGGGTTCTGCTCCGACAGGTTCTGAAACAAGAACGAGAGATCCTCCTGCGAGAGCGGGTGGAGTGTGAGGCCGGGTTCGTCGAGGAGAAGGATCGCTCCCTTGTGCGCGTCGCGTCGCTCCACAAGGAAGACTAGGAAGAAGCTGAAGAACCTTCCACCACTCGCGGAACTACCGTCCATGCCGTGACAGGCCGCGCATCGCGCGGCGTACGAGTGTTTCCCCGAGTCCGAGTCGACGTTCGGCGGTCGCTCGAGGCGCGCGAAGCCGCGGCCCGCCACCTCGGCGCCCTTTGGAACACCCGCGGACAGCCACGACATGTACGCGACGAAAGCCTTCATCTCGACGCTGTCGTGCCCGAGCGGCGAGCCGTTGACGCTCCGCTCGAAGCACTCGTCGATGCGCTCTTCGATGGTGATCGCGCGTGCTGCCCGGGATCGGTACTGGGGATAGATCGAGGTCACCCCGACCCAGGGTCCCGCGTTCGGCGTGGTGCCCGCCATGAGGTGACAGCTCGAGCAATGAAGATCGCTCCCCACGTGCGTCGGGAGTCGCTCGAACGTGTGCGTCGCGAGCTCTCGACCCAGGCGAATCGTGTCGCCGTCGGCGCCAGGCGGGATGGCGTCGTCACCCGGCGCGGCGAAGGCCACGCGCGCACGCGCAACCGGAGGCGGCACGGCTCCGCCGTCGACGGCCGCCGCTTGGCGGTCGCAGCCTCCGACCAGGAGCGCCAGGCCAGCGACCCGACCGAATGCTCCGAGCACGCTCGCTGGTCCTCGAAGAGTCATTTGCGTCTCTCCCGGCTGCACGCCGAGTGCCAGCCTCCGAGGACGGCCTCTGCGCCGTGAGATCGCGAGGTGTCGCGCGGCTCGTTGCAGCAACGTTGCACGTTGTTTCAACGTCGCAACGTTCGCGGTCTGCGAGCGCGACTGGGCAAGCCACCTGCCCGCCGAACGCGCTCCAGCGAGAGTGGCATGCTTGGTGCTGAAGCGCGTGGCCATGCAAGCTCTCCGTCTCGCCAAGCAGACCGCCCTCGCGGGGATCGCGGCGCTCCTCGTTCTGGGGGCGTGCACCCCTTCGCCCTCACCTGCGGCGCCACCGACGACGTCGAGCGCGCAGGGCGAGCACAACGCGACGATCATGTTCTTCGCCGACGCCCACGCCGACCTGCTCGCGCACCCGGAGCAGTTCCCGCGTCCGGACGGGACCGTCGAGCTCGCGCAGGCGGGCGGCTACGCGCGGCTCGCGCATGTCGCGCGCGCCATCCGGAAGGAAAGCCCGGGCGCGCTGCTCGTCGACGGCGGCGACACGTTTCAGGGCTCCGCCGCCGCCAGCTGGTCGCACGGCGAATCGGTGGTAGCGCCGCAGCGCGCGCTGGGCGTCGACCTCGCTGTCCCCGGCAACTGGGAGGTCGTCTACGGACCGCCGCAGATGGTCTCCCTCGCCAAGGCGACGGGCTACCCCTGGCTTGCCACGAACGTCGTCGACAAGGCGACCGGCAAGCTCGTGTTTCCGCCGACGCTGGAGCGCGAGGTGGCAGGCGTCCGCTTCGGCTTCGTCGGGCTCACCGATCCCGATGTCCCGACGCGTCAGTCCCCGGCGTACAGCGAGGGGCTGCAGTTCCTGGGCGCGGAGTCGATCGGGCCGTACGTCCAGGCCCTCCGCTCGCGCGTCGACGTCGTCGTGCTGCTCACGCACATCGGCCTGGCGCGCTCGGTCTCCCTCGCCGAGACCGTTCCCGGGATCGACGTGGTGCTCTCCGCCGACACCCACGAGCGCGTCCGCGAGCCCATCGTCCGCAAGAACACCATCATCGTCGAGCCCGGAGCATTCGCCTCCTTTCTCGGTCGGCTCGACGTGCGCGTGACGCGCGGGCAGCGCCCCACGTTCACCTGGAAGCTCCTCGAGCTGCGCGCCGATCGCTACCCAGAGGACGCGGACGTCGCCGCGATCGTCGACGAGAGCCTTGCGCCCTATCGAGCGAAGGCGAGCCGGGTGATCGGTCACGCCGCGACCTCGCTCGAGCGCTACGGCGTCCTCGAGAACACGGTCGACTCGGTGATGGTGCGCGCGCTCAAGGAGCGCACTGGCGCGGACATCGCCCTCTCCAACGGCTTCCGCTTCGGTCACCCGGTCGCCGCTGGGCCCATCACGGAGGCCGATCTCTTCCGGCTCTATCCGGTGAACGGGCCGGTGAAGCTCGGCAAGGTCACGGGCGCGCAGCTCCAGGCGTTCTGGGAGTCGGAGATCGATCACGTCTTCCCGCGCGACCCGAACGCGCTCTTCGGCGGATGGCTACCGCGCGTCGCCGGAATGAAGGTGGTGTTTCGCGCCGATGCCCCGTTGGGGCATCACGTCGTCTCGCTCGACGTGAACGGCAAGCCCCTCGATCCCAACGCGACGTACACGCTCGCCTCCTGCGAGCGCGAGGGCGACGCGCCCGACACGATGTGCCGGATGAAACACGTCGCCGACGCCAAGGCGATGAGCCTCGATGTCCACACCATGCTCCGCGACTGGCTGGGCGCGCACGATCCGGTCTCGGCGCCGCCGCTCGGCAACGTCGTCGCCACCGATCTTCCGCCCCATGTCTTCTCGCAGTGGGAGAGGCGCTGACGACGACTCGCGCGGTTCGTGCGAATGTAGAGGGGTACGGAGAAACCATGCGCGTCGACCTCGTCTACGACCCCGATTGCCCGAACGTCGCGGCGGCGCGCACCGCCCTCGCCGAGGCCTTTGTCGTGGCAGGCCTCGCTCCTTCGTGGAACGAGCACTGTCGAGCCGACGGCGCACTGCCTGCGCACGTCGAAGGCTATGGCTCGCCGACCATTCTGGTAGACGGGCGCGACGTCATGGGAGAGCCGCCGGGCACGGCGCGCTGCTGTCGGCTCTACCCCGGCGGCAGCAAGGCGCCGCCACGCGACGCGATTGTGGCCGCCTTGCGCCGGAGCTCGTCGTAGCCCTGCGTCCGCGCTCCCGGCCACGCTTTCGTCGAGCGGCGTTCACCGTCGACCGAGGAGGCCTCCCTCGCGCATGCGCCGCCACAACGTCACGCGGCTGATCCCGAGCGCGGCGGCGGCGCGCTCGCGATTTCCGTTGGCCTCACGGAGCGCATCGCGCAAGCGCGCGACGTCGTCGCTCGCGGCGGTCTGGCCATCGCTCGTCTCGTCGCGCGCTGCTGGAGCGGCCGCGGCGGCGGGCGAGAGGAGCTCCGGCGGAAGATCGGCAGGAAGCAGCAGCGGACCGTCGCCCGTCGCGTACGCATAGGCGAGCACGTTACGCAGCTCGCGCACGTTGCCCGGCCACGAGTGCCGAGCCAGGATCGCCAGCGCGGCCGGCGCGACCCGCTCGATCTTCCGGCGCCGGCCGGGGTTCATGTCGATCACGAGCTTGTCGCAGAGCAGACCGAGATCGTCGAGGCGATCGCGAAGCGGCGGCAGGAAGATGGGGATGACGCGCAGTCGGTAGAGGAGATCGGCGCGAAACCTCCCCGCTTCGACCTCCTTGCGAAGCGCGCGGTGCGTCGCGGAGACCACGCGCACGTCCACCGGCAAGGGATCTCGGCCACCGATCGGGATCACGGTGTGAGTCTCGAGCACGCGGAGGAGCTTCGCCTGAACGTCGAGCGGCAGCTCCGCGACCTCGTCGAGGAAGAGCGTGCCCTTGTGCGCGAGCTGGATGTGCCCGGGTGTATCGCGATGGGCGCCCGTGAACGATCCACGCACGTGACCGAAGAGCTCGCTCTCGAGGAGGTTCGACGGGAGCGCGGCGCAGTTGATGACGCGGAGAGGCCCTTTCCGGCGCGCCGAGAGCGCGTGGATGGCCCCGGCGACGAGCTCCTTGCCGGCCCCGGTCTCGCCGCGAACGAGCACCGTGTCGTCATCGGCCGCCACCCGCTCGATGACGCGGAAGACCTCCTTCATGCGAGCGTCCTGGGTCCACATGCCGTGAAAGAGGACCGGCCCGTCGGAGGCGCTGGCGCTCGCCGCTTCGAGCAGGAGCACGAAGGCGCGCGGATCCTTGGGCGGGTGCGGGATCGCGCGAACGTCGAGGAGCCGCCCGGGCGGGCCTCCGGGCATGGGGATCACGGCCCGCACCGGCTTCCCGGCGTCGAGGGCGTCGGCGAGCGGACGCTTGGTTCGACCCGCGCAGAGCAGATCGGTCACGAGGACGCCGCGCGGGATCTTCGCGCGGAGCAGCTTCGCCGCATCGGGAGTCGCGAGCCGGACGCGGCGGCGCGCGTCGAGCACGAGCGCGGCGCCGACCAGGCCTTCGAGGGCGCTTGCGAGCACGTCGTCGTCTTGTTTCACACGATGTTTCTAGCAGAAGCGGCGACTGAAACGTCGGGCCGTGAAACTTCGCGTTCTCGGGGGTTCATGCCGGGACGATCCCGTCGCAGAAGGGGCACGAGCGTTGCAGCAGGCTTGCCTATGGTGAACAGATTGCGCAGTGCGTGGGTCGCGGTCGCCATCGTCCTGCTCGGGAGCGGCGTGGTGCTCGATCGCTGGGCGAAGGATCGGGGCGCGACCTGCGACGGATCCGGTGCGGCGTGCCCGGGCGCGCGACTGCTCGCGGGGCACGCGCCCATCGCGCGCGCCGAGGGCAGCCCGCGGCTGCTGGTGTTCTCGAGCGCGGACTGTCCGGCCTGCGCCCGGATGAAGCCCGTCCTGGCGGCGATCGAGCACGATTGTCGCGCCGCCGAGGACATCACCCACGTCGACGCGGACGCCGAGCCCGGCGAAGGCCTCGCGGCTACGTACGTCGTGACGCTCCTTCCCACGGTCGTGAGCGTCGACGCTCGCGGTCGCGAGGTCGCGCGGCTCACCGGCGTTCAGCCCGCCGCAGCGATCGAGCGCGCGCTCGAGGACGTTCGCGGCGCGAAGTGCGCGTCGACGGAGCCATCCTCCGCGGCGAAGGCGATGTGACGCACGAACGCGCGTGGTACGGACGTGGCATGCAGCGATCGCTCGTGGCCTCTTGTTTCCTCACCGTCGTCGCCGTCGCCTCCGTGGGATGTGCTCACGAGAAGGCGGGCAGCTCGGCCGCAGCGCCGACGGGCGCGCATGCGGTCTCTCCGTCGGAGCGCTGCACGAGCGCGTCCACGTCCAGCGCGCCCTTCGAGCTCGTGGTGCTGGGCTCGGGCGGCCCACGCGGCTTCGGTCGCGCGGCGTCGAGCTACCTCGTGCTCCTCGGAGGCAAGGCGAGGATCCTCGTCGACGTCGGCCCCGGCGCCTTCGTCCGCCTCGGCGAGCTGGGCGTCGACTTCAAGGACGTCGACACGCTGCTGCTCACGCACCTCCACATCGATCACACGGGAGACGTCCCCGGCTTCGTGAAGTCACGCGATCTCACGTTCGACGAGCCGATGACGTTTCGCTTCTTCGGCCCGGCCGGCGGCGGCGACTACCCGAGCACGACGAGCTTCATCGACCGCCTGTTCGGCGCGCACGGCGCCTACGCGTATCTGCCCAAGTTCCGGAACGAGCTCCACTTCGTCGTCACCGATCTGCCCGTCCAGGCCGACGCACCGATCCACGAGGTGCTTCGTGAGCACGACCTTCGCGTCACCTCGATCGCGGTCGATCACGACGACGTTCCCGCTGTGGCCTTCCGGATCGACTACGCCGGCCACGCGCTGGTCGTCTCCGGAGATCTCGCATCGAAGAACGACAACCTCGCCAAGCTGGCCGCCGGCGCCGACCTTCTCGTCTACGACACGGCGGTCGTCGATCCGCCGGGCTCGCCGAACAAGCTCTACGATCTCCACACGCCGCCGCACCGCATCGGCGAGATCGCCGCGGTCGCCCGCGTGAAGTCCCTCCTTCTGAGCCACATCCCGCCCATGGTGGAGAAGGCCGAGGAGCCGGTGCTCCGGTCGGTGAAGGAGAGCTATGGCGGTCAGGTCTCCTTCGCCGCCGACTGCATGCGCATCGACCTCACCGCCGTCACCAC
Source organism: Polyangiaceae bacterium (assembly GCA_043732195.1). Classification (GTDB taxonomy): domain Bacteria; phylum Myxococcota_A; class Polyangia; order Polyangiales; family Polyangiaceae; genus Labilithrix. The sequence continues at coordinate 13,787 of JAYTHX010000031.1, read as the reverse complement.
CCGCTGAACGAGACTGGAGCAAGCCATGAACTTCGACGTCCCCTACGCCATCACCTGCCGCATTCCAAAGACCACCATCGCCAGCGCGCGTGAGCGCGTCACCGAGGCGCTCAAGGCCGAGGGCTTCGGGGTCCTCACCGAGATCGACGTGCAGGCGACCCTCGAGAAGAAGCTCGGCGTGAAGACCGAGCCCTACGTCATCCTCGGCGCGTGCAACCCGAAGCTCGCGCACGAGGCGCTCCAGAAGGAGCCGGCCATCGGGCTCCTCCTTCCGTGCAATGTCGTGGTGGCTCAGGACGGCGCCGACGTCGTCGTTTCCGCCGCCTCGCCGCGCGCGATGTTCCAGGTCGTAAAGGGCGTGGTTGGGATCGAAGATGTCGCCACCGCCGCGGAGGACCGTCTGCGCCGCGCGATCGATAGCCTGCGCTCTTGACGACCCTCGAGCACGAGCTGGTGCAGAAAGCGCGCGCGGGTGATCCGTCTGCGCTGGAGGCCCTTCTCACCCGACACGCGCCGGCGGTCCTCCGCTTCGGCGAGAAGATGTGCCGCAACAGCGAGGACGCGAAGGACGTCCTCCAGGACTCGCTGCTCGCTGCTGCACGTGGCGTGCGCGAATTCCGCGGCGACGCATCGTTCACGACATGGCTCTTCACGATCGCGCGCAGCTTCTGCATCAAGAAGCGGCGCGCATCGAAGTATGCCCCGGCCGAGACGTTGTCACTCGATCACGACGCATCCATCGCGCGCCTCGCGTCGAGCGCGCCGTTGCCCGACGAGGCCGCCGCCGACCACGAGCTGAGCAACGCGCTGAGTCGCGCCATCGACGGTCTCGAGGATGCGAACCGCGAGGTACTTCTCCTGCGCGACGTCGAGGGCCTCACCGCGCCCGAAGTGGCAAGCGTCCTCGGAATCAGCGTGGACGCGGTGAAGAGTCGGCTGCATCGCGCGCGCCTGCTCGTGCGCGCGGCGCTCCGCGAGCTCTCGGCGAGCCCGTCGCGTTGAACGTCGAGAGGTGCGCCGTTGACGGCATCACCCGTCACCGCCCAGCGTCTTCCTGAAGATCGATCCGTAGTGGTAGGGCGCCAGCTCGACGATCGCCACCTGCTCGAAGCCGGCGGGTTCGACCACCGCACGCGTCTGCTCCGGCGTCGTCCGGCATCAGGGTGGCCGGAAACAGGCGCTCGTCCATCGCCATCTTCAACGGCCTTCCGCGGCGGCGCCTTGCCACCGAAAACCTGAGGAAGCGAGGTAGCCCATGAAGGCGCCATAGAGCGTCGAGATGTACGGGCTCGAGCTGATCGGGCACGTTCCGGTCGAGCAGCCGATGACGCGTTGATAGAGAAGACCGAGGGCGGCGCCGCCCAGGACGAAGAGCAGCCTTCGCCAGTGCTTGGTCTTTCGTGAGAGGTGGGGGGCGGGTTCGGCAGACATGGGCTCACGGCCCGAAGATGCGCCGCAAAAGCGACGCCAGCCCAGGCTTCGGTCGTCCCTTCGCCTGCTCCTTCTCCGCCGCTTCACGGCAACGGCAACGCTGCTCGTTGGGCACGTCGGCGAGAACCTCCTCGATGTGAGCGCCGCAACCGGCGAACGATGGCTTGCCACATGAAGCGCAGCTGACACGTCGACACATGATGATCTCCGCAGGCCGAGTGGAGGGTGTTTCCGTCAGCATGGAAGAGCCGACCTCGGTGAAAGAGGTTCGCCGATTCGCAATTTTTCGCAGCTCGCGCGAACGGCACGCGGCCCCAGATTTGCACCCCGAGCGATCGGGAGCCTAACCATGAATTCTCGACTGATGGCGCGTGTCGCCGCGCCGGTGTTGTTCGCGGGCTGCGCAGCCATCGAGATCACGCGCGTCGTCATTCGACGTCCATGGTTGGGGTTCAACGCGGTCGACAGCAATGTCGTCGGCCTCGCGCTCGCGACCCTGTGGCTGGCGTCGGCGGTGGTCCTTGCGACGGGCACGCGGAAGGCGCTGTACGTCGTCATCGTCGGCTCGTTCGCTTTGCTCGCGCATGGCGTGGTGACCCGTGCTGGCGGCTCTACCCTTGGGCTCGTTTACCTTGGGTTGGCGCCATTGGTCGTGCTCCTCGAGCGAGTCGCGCTGGGGAGCAAGCTCGTCTGGGGACGCACAGCGGAAGAGCCCACGCGCGCCGAGCACGCGCGGACGTCCGTATGAACCGAAACCTCCTTGCGAGCGCTCGGCGCGTGCCGGTCGGCGCTGCGACCCTCGTCGCTTCGATGCTAGCGGCGAGGGCCGCGGTCGCGTGTCCGAGCTGCCCGACGACGGACAAGGTTCGGTGGATCGTCTTCGGTCGGACGCGGCTCGCGGGCCGCGTGACTCACCAACCGCAAGATCGAACGAGTCTGTCATGGTTCGCACGGATGGAAAGATGCATCACGGTCCAATCATCGCAGCCGGGCTCCTGCTTGGCACCGGGCTCGGAGGCTTCGTCGACGGCATCGTGCTCCATCAGATCCTTCAGTGGCACAACATGCTGTCGTCGGTCAGGCCTCCCACGAACCTCGTCGACATGAAAGTGAACATGGTCTGGGACGGGCTTTTTCACGTGTTGACGTGGACCGTGATTGTGGTCGGGCTCACGCTCCTCTTCCGCGCCGGGCGCCGAGCCGACGTGCCGTGGTCAGGCCGCACCCTCGTCGGATCGCTGATCGGCGGATGGGGCCTCTTCAACTTCGTCGAAGGGATCATCGACCACCAGCTGCTCGGCATCCATCATGTTCACCCCGGCGCCGGCGAGCTCGCGTGGGATATCGGCTTCCTCGTGTTCGGTGCGCTGCAAATGGTGGCGGCCTACGTGGTCGTCCGCGGAGCTGTCCGATCGAACGCAGGAGACGAACGGACCGGGGCGCTCATGCCGCACGCGAGAGGCGCGTGAACGCCACACGGCGGCGGGCGCGCCACGTCGCTCTGCTCGCTCTTTGCGGCACCGTGTCCCCTGCGTGTCGCGCCGCTCGCGCTGACGAACGCGAGGCGGCGGTGGCGCCGATTCACGGCTCTCAGGGCCGCTTGATGCCGATGATCTGGACGGTGGCGCTGCGGCCCTCGTGAAACGTCCCCTCGTGGATGTCGCGCTCCACGTCCTCCGCGACGACCAGATCGAGCGGCGCAAGCTCCAGCCGAAGCTCGGCCAGCGTCGGCAAGAGAGCGGCGTCGCGCGGTCCTCCCGTCGCAAAGGCGAGCTGCTCGGGCCTGTAGGTCTCGAGCAGCAAGGCCCCGCCAGCACGGAGAGCGGTCGGGATCCGCGCGTTGAGTCGCTCCCGAGCGGCGCGCGGAAGGTGAGCGAAGATCGACACGACGCCGGCGTACGCGCCCGCCTCCGGCTCGTATTCGCCGAGGTCCGCCTGCACGACGTCGATCGTGACGCCGCGCTCACGCGCGAGTCGTTCGGCCTTTCGCAGACCCTCGCTCGAGAGGTCCACCGCCGTCACCGCGTACCCGAGCGACGCCAGGAAGACGGCGTTCCGCCCTTCGCCCTCGGCGAGACAGAGCACGCGGCCGGACGGTATGCGCGCCGCCGAGGCGCGGAGGAAATCGTTCGGCTCGACGCCGTAGGCATAGGTCTCGCTGCGGTACCGATCGTCCCAGAAGCTCATGGCATCACCCTCCGCTCTGCGTTCGACCTCGGCGTCACAGCGAGCCGCGTGCATCCTTGGTCGAGACGAGATGGGCGGCAAGCATCGTTTCGTACGCGGTCACCGGCCCCGTGCGCTCGTAGGCCACGAGGCCCGCGCCGCGGAGCTCGTTCAGCACGCGGTTCGCAAACTCGCGCGACACGAAGGCCGCCGCCGCAAGCGAGGCCTGGGTCGGACGATCGACGAGCGCGAGGACGCCCGGTTGCACGACCATTCCCTCCGATCGCGCCAGCTCGAGCAGACGTAGCGCGACGCGACGCTCACCGCTCTCGAATCCGAGCTCGCCAAGATGACGTCGTGCGGTGTCGACGCGATGACAGAGCGCCTCGAGCACCCCGATGAGCGCGTCACGATCGCGCGACGCGAGCTCGACGAGATCGTCGGCCGAGAGCACGACCAGCACCGCGTCACGAACGGCATGCGCGGACTCCTGTCGCGCGCGGACAGTGCAGAAGCAAAGCTCGCCGACGAGGTCACCGCCCGAAAGGGACGCGAACGGGACGGCCTCACCGCCGGCCCCGAGGCGCTCGGTGCGGATCAGCCCCGACTCCACGAGGTAGAGGCGATCGGTGCCGTCGCCCTCGCGATAGAGCGTCTCGCCGGCTGCGACTCGACGGCGCGGCAGACGTCCGGCGGCGGCGGGAAAGAGCTCGGCCACCACCTCGGTCAGCGCGCGGCACGCGCCATGGTTCGGGAGGTCCAGGGAACGCATCAGGATCCGACAGGGGTGTGAGCTGCTTCACAGCGCGGGCGCCGTGAATGAAGCACAGTTACCTCAGCACGTACGGAGGAGGAGAGTCATGGGATTCATCAAGTTCATGGGATCGCAGGCCGGTCGTATCGCTCGTATCGTCGCGGGCGCAGCGCTCATTGCCGCGGGCCTGCTCGCCGTGGGGGACACCGGTGGGTACGTGCTCGCTGCCGTCGGCGTGCTTCCGCTCGCGGCCGGTCTCTTCGACTTCTGCCTCTTCGCGCCGCTGTTCGGCCTTCCGTTCGGGGGCAAGTCGCTGCGAAGTCGGACAGCCTGAGCGCCTGACGCTGCGCGGGGGCTCCGCCGCCTAGCCGGCGTCGACGGGATAGCCCTTGTCGATCCAGTCGGTGCGCAGGTTCGTCGGCAGGTCGAGGAGCCGAGCAGGGTCTCGATGGCGCTCGCCGCCTGAGGCGCGGTCAAGCGCTCGAGGAGTCTCAGCGAAGTGCGCATGCGCTCGTCGACGTCCACGCCCGACTCGGCGAGTCGCGCCGCCGTCCAGGGTATCGGTCACGGTGGCCAGGGCGCGAGGCGCCGTGCGGGCGACGATGTCGAGCCGCTCCACTGCCCCTTCGAGCCCAGCGAGCCGCTGCTCGATGCGTTCGAGCACCGCGACCAAGGACGATTCGGGTGAGCCGTTCTTCGCGGCGGGCGTTGCGCTGACGGTCGAAAGATCGGGCATTGGCGCCTCCTCGGGGTTGCGTGCGGTCGAGCAGGTGACCGTGCGCGGGAGCACGTCAGCAATCACTGTGCCGGTGAGCCACACGCCGTTTCGCAGCCAGGTAGCCGGGCAACGTACGTTTCAAATGAAACAATGAAACATCTGTTTCATGACGTGAGTCCCCGCAACTGCGGCGCCGGCGTGCTTCGCGGCCTCTCTTGGGTGCGAAGCGAGCAGCGCGGGTTACGGCACGGTCGTCGCATATCCGCTCACGTGCCCATGATGTTCCGACAGCTCTTCGACAAGGAAAGCTCGACGTACACCTACTTGATCGCCGACGAGGTGACGAAGGAAGCGGCGCTCGTCGATCCGGTTCTGGAGCAGGTCGAGCGCGACCTCGAGATCGTCCACGAGCTCGGCCTGACGCTCGTGCAGGTCCTCGACACGCATGTGCACGCGGACCACGTCACGGCGGCCGGCCGCCTCCGTGAGCGGTGCGGCGCGCAGACGGTGAGCGGAGAAGGCGGCGCCCCGTGCGTCGACCGCGCCGTCCGCCACGGAGACGTCGTGCGCGTGGGCTCGGTGGAGCTGCACGTGCTCGCCACGCCCGGGCATACCGCGGAGAGCGTGAGCTACTTCCTCGGCGATCGCGTGCTCACCGGCGACGCGCTCCTCATCCGCGCGGCCGGACGCACCGACTTCCAGAACGGCGACGCCGGCGAGCTCTACGACACCCTCACGCGCGTCCTCTTCCGCTTACCCGACGAGACCCTCGTATATCCGGCCCACGACTACCGAGGGCGCACCGTCTCGTCCATCGGTGAAGAGAAGCACTTCAACACACGGGTGTCCGGACGCACCCGCGAGGAGTTCATCGCCGTGATGAACGGCCTTCATCTTCCCGAGCCGGTCCGACTGCACGAGGCGGTTCCCGCGAACCGTGCCTGCGGCGTCGTCCCGCCACCGGTGCAGGGATGACCCGGCGCCCGCGTGACGAACGAAGGAGCATCCAATGAACGTTGCAACGCCTGAATGTTTCGGAAATATCACCCCCGCGGAGCTCGTCGCGCTCGCGCCGCGGCCGCGCATCATCGACGTCCGCGAGCCCGACGAGTTCACGGGCGAGCTCGGTCACGTTCCCGGCGCCGAGCTGGTGCCGCTCGCTACCGTGCTCGTCGCCGCGCGCCCCTGGGACCGCGACCAGCGGATCGTCGTCGCGTGTCGGTCCGGCGCGCGCTCCGCGAAGGCCGCCTCGTCGCTCGTCGCGCTCGGGTTCAGGAACCTCATGAACCTCGACGGCGGGATGCGGGCCTACGTCGAAGCCGGCTTGCCGGTCGAGCGCTGATGCTCGTCCTCGCGCTCGTGCTCGCGGTCCTCGTCGGGGTCTCGCTCGGCCTGCTCGGTGGTGGAGGTTCCATCCTCACGGTGCCCATCCTGGTCTACGTCGTGGGCCTCGAGCCGCGCGACGGCATCGCCACGTCGCTCCTCGTGGTGGGCGTCGCCAGCGCCTTCGCGATGCTGAGCCACGCGCGCGCGGGGCGCGTGCAGTTTCGAACGGGCCTTCTCTTCGGCGTCGCCTCCATGGCGGGCGCTTATGCGGGCGGGCGGCTCGCTCACTTCCTGCCGGCCAGAACGCTGCTTCTCGCCTTCACGGCCATGATGTTCGTGACCGCGATCGCCATGATGCGCCGCCGCCCCGACACGTCGGAGGCGAGCGCGCCGCAAGCGCTCCGCGGCGCCGCCCTGGCGCGCGCCTCGGCCCTCGGCGTCGGAATCGGGTTGCTGACAGGGGTGATCGGCGCCGGCGGCGGCTTCGTGATCGTCCCCGCGCTCGTCCTCCTGTGCGGGCTGCCGATGCGCACCGCCGTCGGGACCTCGCTGCTCGTCATCGCGATGAACTCCTTCGCGGGTTTCGCCGGTGCGCTCAGCCACGCGACGATCCCGTGGACGCTCGCGCTCGCGATCACCGGCGCGTCGGTGCTCGGCAGCTTCGGCGGGACCGCCCTCGCCGGTCGCGTGAAGCCGCAGGCGCTCCGCGCCGGCTTCGCGTGGTTCGTGCTCGGCATGGCCGTCTGGATGTCGTTCAAGCAGCTGCCCGCATCAGTGAGCGCTCGGCTCGGGCTTGCCTCCGCGACCGCGGCACCCTCGACGAGGGCCGGCGCTGTGGTCGCGCCTCCGCGCCACGTCGTCTTCCTCCACATGGCCGACTCGCACGCGCAGCTCGAGACCCACCCCGAGTACATGCCGGGCGAGACTCCGGTGCTGCAGTCGATGGGCGGTTACGCGCGCCTGAAGACGGCCATCGATCGCGAGCGCGCCCGGACCAAGGCGCCCATGTTCCTCGCGGACGGCGGCGACACCTTCCAGGGCTCGGGACCGGCGGCGTGGAGCGAGGGCGCCGCGGTGCTCGGTCCGCTCAATGCGCTCGGTATCGACATCTGCGTCCCCGGCAACTGGGAGGTGGTCTACGGCCCGAAGCGCTTCCGCGAGCTGATGGGCAGCGTGACGTGCAAGGTCACCACGTACAACTTCCACGACACCAAGACCGGCGAGCGCCTCTTCGCGCCCGAGAGCACGCTCGAACGCGAAGGCGTCCGCGTGGCGTTCGTCGGAATTACCGATCCCACGACCACGCAGCGGCAACCGCCCGAGACGGTCGTCGGCCTCGACTCCACGCGCATGACCGGCCTGCGAGAGTTCGTCCGCGACGTGCGCGGGCGCGAGCACGCCGATCTGGTCGTCGCCGTCACGCATACGGGCATCACCGTTTCGCGCCAGATCGCCCGGGAAATCCCCGAATTCGACGTCATCCTCTCCGGTCACACGCACGAGCGCACCGAGAAGGCGATCCTCGAAGGGAAGGTCATCGTCGTCGAGCCCGGCTCCATGGGCTCGTTCCTTGGTCGGCTCGACATCACGCTCGGCGACAAGGGCGGCGTGGCCGGGTTCGACTTCGAGCTCCTTCCCATCCGCGCAGCGGATTACCCCGAAGACCCCGCCGTGAAGGCGCTGGTCGACGCATCGCTCGCACCGTATCGCGCCCGCGCGAACGAGGTGGTCGGCGAGACCAAGACCCCGCTCCTCCGCTACGACGTGCTCGAGACGTCCGCCGACAATTTCATCACCGACGCCGTTCGCGAGATCGCGGGCACCAACGTGGGGATGAGCAACGGCTTTCGGTTCGCGCCGCCCATCCCGGCCGGGCCGCTGACCGAAGGCGATCTATGGCTGCTCCTGCCGCTCGACGCGCGGATGAAGAAGGGCTGGGCCACCGGCAAGGAGCTGAAGGCCTACCTCGAGAGCGAGCTCGAGCTCGTCTTCTCGCGCGATCCCTGGAAGCTGTCGGGCGGATGGGGCCCGCGCGCATCGGGGATGACGATCTCCTTCACTGCCGACGCGCCCGCGGGCTCTCGGCTCCGCGGTCTCATGATCGACGGCAAGCCCATCGCCGACGATACGCAGGTCACGATGTCGGGGTGCGAGCGCGCCGGCGAGCCGATGGATGTGCTGTGCCGCATGCGCGGCGTTCACGATGCCACGGTGCTACCGTCGACGGTCCACCAGGCGCTGCGCGCCTATCTGAAGCGTCACCCGGTCATCGCCCCGACCCGCGACGGGCGCTCGAAGGCCGTGGATCTGCCCGCAACCGTCCTAAGTCAAGACGCGGTGCTCACGTCGTTCGGCCCTCGCAAGTAGTCGGAGCTTTCCCCCATGGCATTCACTCCCGTCTCCGCGCTCATCGGCGGCGCGCTCATTGGCGCCAGCGCTTCGATGATGCTCGCCCTCAACGGACGAATCACCGGTATCAGCGGCATTCTCGGCGGCCTGATCCGACGGCAGCGCGGCGAAGTGAGCTGGCGCGCGACGTTTCTCGCGGGGTTGCTGGTCGGCGGCGTGCTCCTCGCGCTCGCATATCCTCGAGCGCTCCCCGCGGCGAGCAGCACCCCGCTTGCGCTCACCGTCGTCGCGGGGCTGCTCGTCGGCTTCGGCACGCAGCTCGGCGGCGGCTGCACCAGCGGCCACGGCGTGTGCGGGATCAGTCGGTTCTCCAAGCGCTCGATCCTTGCCACGATGACCTTCATGGTAACCGGCGCGCTCGCCGCGTTCGTCGTCCAGCACGTGCTCGCGAGGACGTCGTGAAACAGAAGCTCGTGACCTTCTTCGCAGGCGTCGTCTTCGCGGTCGGCCTTGGCGTTTCGGGCATGACGAACCCCGCCAAGGTGATCGGATTTCTCGACGTGGCGGGCGCGTGGGATCCCAGCCTCGCGCTCGTCATGGGCGGCGCCATCGGCGTGCACCTCCTCTTCGCGCAGTGGTCCAAGAAGGCCCAGCGCCCCTTGTGGGCGGATGCGTTCGTCCTGCCCAAGCGCGCCGACGTCGACGGTCGGCTCATCGCCGGTGCCGCGCTGTTCGGGCTCGGCTGGGGAACGGCGGGCTACTGTCCGGGACCGGCGCTCGTGTCGCTGGTCGGCCTGACGACAGGCGCGCTCACGTTCTGCACGTCGATGGTGGCCGGCATCGCCGCGTTCCACGCGTTAGCGGCAGCGCCGCGCAAACGCGTGGAAGACGACGGCGACTCGACGACGATCTAGCCGCCGGTACGGAGGTACGAAAAGCCCGCCTCCTGCTTGCGGACGATCTCGCCGACGCCGGAGTCCACCGGCGTCGCGAAGGGCACGAGCTCATCCTTCTTGACGCCGGTCTTGCGCATGGTGTTCTCACACGCCGCGAACGTGACGCCGCCGGCATCGGACAGGCTCTTCAGGCGATCGCGGACCGCGCTGTCCTTCGCGGCCACGAGCAGGTTCAGCCCCTTGCCGTGGCCGACCACCTCGATCTGCGTCTTGTCCTTGCCCAGCGACTTCTGGACGTTCTCCACGTTGTTGAGGAGGCCCTCCCAAGCTTCGGACGAGTCGGACGTCAGCTCGAAGACGATCTTGTGCTGTGGGGTGGGCTTGCTCGGCTGAGCCCCGGCCCTGACTGCGACAAGTGCGAATGCTCCAACGAGCGCGACCACGACGATGACCAGGAATGAGGGTGAGCGTTTCATATCGTTCCTCGCAGGGTTTCCGCGGGAGCCGCTGCAATCGGCGGGCCGTGCCCGTTGGCGACCCGCGCATCGTCGTCCGAGTGTGCTGTCGCGCGTCCGTTTTGAGGCGGCCGACAGGACCCGCGTAGCATGCCGCCTCTTGAACGCCCGCTGCGCGCGCGGACCTCACCGCGGCGCGTCGTCGGGAAAGCATGCGCACCGCTGTCGTGCTCTCTCCGCGATCTCCTTTTCGAGGTCCTTGCGGTGGCGCTCTTCACGCCTCGCTTCGGTTGCCGCCAGTGCGACCGCCACGAGCTTCTGCGCGCGCGGCGTCCGAGCTGCGAAACACGGGTAGCAGAGGCGCGCCGTTCGCCGCTCGCAGCAGCAGCAATCGGTCTTCTCCACTTGCTCGAACAGAGTCAGAGCCACCTCTCGCCGACGTCTGCTGGATCTTGAATTCGAGGATCCGTTGCTCGCTCTGAAGGTGGACCCCATTCTCGTCGACGACGGGCGGGAGCTCGCTCCGCTCCAGGCGTCGAAGCGTGCTGACGCTCTTGCCCAGGATCTCCGCCGCCTCGGCGCGCTTCAGCATCCTGCCACTCGGTTGGCTCGGGGCCGAGATCGCTCAGCTGCATCGCGTCCTCCGCATCATCTGCTTCCTGCTCGCGCCCCTCGCGGTCGCCGACGGAACGGCTCCAGCGATGCCGCATGCGGCGCTCAAGTGCGCGCGCACGCCGCGTGCGAGGGCTGTCACCCGGCCATCGCCGCCGAGTGACGCGCGTCGTTGCACCGCACCGCGTTCAGTGATGGCAACTCCCAGCGCACGTTCGCGAAGTCCTGCATCACGGCGGGACGACCGAGGATGTCCTTCTCCAGCCCGCGGCCAAGGTAGAGGACGAGTTAGAGGCTCGTCCGCACGCGCCGGGATTACTACTTGGCGTACCCGGACGGATGATAGGCGAGATGAGCGAGGGAACTCGCGTTCGCCCTGCAATTGGTCCGGAGGTGTTTGCGTCGGTTAGATATCGTTCGATCATGGCTTCTTCTCTGCGCTCGCTGCATTCTCGTCGGGTCGTCGCTTCCACCTTCGCCTCCGCCCTCGTGCTCGGAGCGGTGGTGGTGGCCTGCGGGACGGACGACGCTTCGTCCCAGTTCCCCGGCGCCACCGCGGAGGGCGGCGGCGGAAGCAGCAGCTCCGGCGGCTTCCTCGAGAACGACGCGAGCGTTCCCCTCCCGGACGTCGAGGCCGGTCCCGCGACGGCGTGTGGCAACGGCGTGAAGAATGCCGACACCGAGATCTGCGACGACGGCAATACCAAGAGCGGCGACGGCTGCAGCTCCACGTGCCGCGTCGAGCCGGGGTGGTTGTGCACGACGCCCGGCGTGCCGTGCGTCGCCATCAAGTGCGGCGACAAGATCCTCGCCGGCACCGAGGACTGCGACGACGGCAACACCGCCGACGGCGACGGCTGCTCGGCGACGTGCCGGGTCGAGGTGGGCTTCAAGTGTCCTCCGCCCGGCACCTCCTGCTCGCCGACCACGTGCGGCGACGGCAAGAAGGAGGGCGTCGAGCAGTGCGACGACGGCAACCTCGACCCGTTCGACGGCTGCGATCCGGCGTGCCACGCCGAGCCGCAGTGCTCGGGCGGCACGTGCAGCGCGGTCTGCGGTGACGGGCTGCGCTTCTCCAGCGAGGCGTGTGACGACGGCAACACGCGCGCCGGCGACGGCTGCTCGGCGACGTGCAAGACCGAGCCGGGCTACACGTGCACCGACGCGCTCGAGGCGCCGCCCGCGACGCGCGAGCTCTACATCGCCTACCGCGACTTCAAGGCACGCGACGCCGCCGGCGGTCACCCCGACTTCCTGAACCTGACCATCGACGGCAACGGCAAGCCCACGTTCCAGGACCCCGCGATCGACGTGGTCGCCGCCGGGCTCGTGCAGAACAACCTCGACGCGCAGGGCCGCCCCCAGTTCCTCTCGCGGCGCGGCAGCGGCACGCTCGACATCATCCAGGACGCGACGAGCTTCTCCTCTTGGTATCGCGACACGGCGTTCAGCAAGAAGTTCGTCAGCAAGCTGCTGCTCACGCGCGACGCCGGCACCGGTAGCTACGGCTTCGACAGCGCGAGCTTCTTCCCGCTCGACGCTGCGCCCGGCGTGTGGCCCGAGCGCCAGGCCGACAGCGCGAACGTGCAGCGAAACTTCCTCTTCACGAGCGAGCTGCGCATTCCCTTCAAGTACAAGGGCGGCGAGAACCTCACGTTCCGCGGCGACGACGACGTCTGGGTGTTCGTGAACGGCAAGCTCGCCGTCGATCTCGGCGGCGTGAAGAACTCCCGCACCGACGCGGTCACGCTCGACGCCGCGAAGGCGACGGCGCTCGGGCTCACCGTGGGCGGCATGTACGAGTTCGTCGTGTTCCAGGCCGAGCGCAACCCGACGCTCTCGAGCTACCGCCTCACGCTGAACGACTTCGACCGCGTTTTGACCACGTGCAAGAGCGTCTGCGGCGACGGCATCAAGACGCCCGACGAGGTCTGCGACGACGGCAAGGCGAACAACACCGGCGCCTACGGCAAGTGCCAACCCGACTGCTCGGCGCGCGGTCCGTTCTGCGGGGACGGCGTCGTCCAGACCGCGCAGGGCGAGCAGTGCGACTCCACCGCAGGCTGCAGCGCGGATTGCCGGCTCGCCGGCAACGCGCCGAAGTGAGTCACTCGCAGTAGCCGAAGCTGCACGTCGGCTTGAGCGACGTGCACTCGCTCGCGTCCCGGCAAGGCGTGCAGTCGCTGCGCGTGTTGCCGGGCGTGGCGGCCTCGAACGCGCAGTCGCACGAGACGGGCGGCGTGAACGAGGTGAGCGCAGCGCCCTCCTTGGCGCGCGTGACTTTCATCGCGCACTGCGGGACGGTGCCGGTGCGCCGAAGAGATCGACGGACCGCACCGGGGCCTGCTGGCGGTTGACCATGACGTAGGAGAGGAGCTTGACCGTGGCGTCACGCAGCGAGCGCTGCGAGCCGTCGGGATCGAGGGCGCTGTCGGCGGCCGCGACCGGGTCGCCGCCGCTGGTCCGCACGAGCACGTGCAGCGGCATCCACGGGAAGTAGTGACCGTCGCGCACGTTGCGGCGGTCGAGGCTCGCGGCATCGCTGTCGGGATAGAAGGCGACCGGCTGTTCGTAGTGCTTGTAGGCGAGGGTCTTCATCACGTCGCGGTTGGTGTCGACGATCTCCGACGAGCTGATCCCGAGCGTGCGACCGGGCGCGTCCGACGCGAGGAGCGCCTTCAGCATGTTGCTCGAGCCGTTCGAGTCGCGGTTCAACCAGTTGATGAGTTGCTGACTTGAGCAAAACGGATGCCGTCGCCCGCTGGCGCCGAAGCACGCGGAATGACGTGGGGCGCGGCAAGGGGCGAGCGCTCCGCGGCGCGTAGTTACGCGCTGCTTGCGAACGCGCGTGCGCATTGCCAGCGCGTTCGCCCGCGCGCCGGGGACGCTCCGCGCGCGCCGGTTACGGGCGCGCGGGCGCCTTCACGCAGGGGTCGTCGGTCGCCGCCGCCGGCTGGACGCCCGCCCAGGCGCGCGCCACCGTCCCCTCGGCAGGCAGCGCACCCGCCCCGAGCAGCGCGGCCCAGGTGATGGTCGGACCTTCGCCCTCGAGCACGCGGGCCGGCGGCGCATAGCCGGTC
>JAYTHX010000030.1:0-7117 GCA_043732195.1 Polyangiaceae bacterium | reverse complement strand
CTTCTCCACGCCGCCCGGCGGCAAGCAGCAGTTCAGCGGCGGGAGCGTCGCGCTGTCGAGCGGCGGGCGCCCGAGCAACCCCGCCACCGGCAGCGACTGCACGCTCTCTCGCTCGTGAGACTTCGCGAGCCTCCCCGCGATCCGACGGGCCCGGCGCGCATCGCCTTCGACGACCGGCGCTGCGCGCCGAAGAGCACGCCTGGCTTTCGCCCCACGGACTCGCAGTGGGGCTTCGCACCTCGCTCGGTCCTGCGAGCGGCTTTTCGTCTACAGGCTTGGGCGCGGCGGCATCGCCGTTAGGCCCGCGTCGCGGATGAGGGATAGGTCGGCCTCTTCCTCGGGGTTCGGCGTCGTGAGCAGCTTCTCGCCGTAGAAGATCGAGTTGGCGCCGGCGAACATGCACATGATCTGCGCCTCGCGCGTGAGCTCGGAGCGTCCCGCGGAGAGGCGCACGCGCGCCTTCGGCATCAGGATGCGCGCGACGCCGATCATGCGCACGAGCTCGAGTGGATCGACCTTGGGCATGTTCGCGAGCGGCGTGCCTTCGACGGGCACGAGCGCGTTGATCGGCACGCTCTCGGGCTGCGGATCGAGGTTCGCGAGCGTGCGCAGCATCTCGCAGCGGTCGTCGATGCTCTCGCCCATGCCGATGATCCCGCCCGAGCAAACGGTGACGCCCGCCTTGCGGACGTTCTCGAGGGTGCGGAGGCGGTCGTCGAACGTGCGGGTCTTGATGATCGACCGGTAGTTCTCGCGGCTCGTGTCGAGGTTGTGGTTGTAGGCGTCGAGGCCGGCAGCGGCCAGGCGCTTTGCCTGTTCCTCGGTGACCATCCCGAGCGTGACGCACGCCTCGAGCCCCAGATCCTTCACGCCGCGAACCATGCTGAGCACGCGATCGAATGCCGGGCCGTCCTTGACCTCGCGCCAGGCGGCGCCCATGCAGAAGCGCGTGGAGCCGAGCTCCTTCGCGCGCTTCGCGCTGGCGATGACGTGCTCGACGTCGAGCATTTTCTCGGCGCCGACGTTCGTGTCGTAGTGGCTCGACTGCGGGCAGTACGAGCAGTCCTCGGCGCAGCCGCCGGTCTTCACGCTGAGCAGCGTGCAGAGCTGCACCTCGTTGTCCGGATGGTGCGCGCGGTGCACCGCGCGCGCCTCGTCGAGCAGCGGCAGCAGGGGCCGATCGTAGAGAGCCCGCACGTCCGCCCGCGAATACTTCTCGGTCATGGCCGGCGCACCCTACTTGAAGCCCCCGGGGGGCTCAAGTGATGCTGGATTTGCCGTAATTCGCGGCCGCTACTCGTCGTCGGGGTCGCCGCCGCCCGGGTCGCTGTCGCGGCTGAACATGCGCCCGATCGTGTTGCGGCCGACGGCCAAGCGGCGGGCGGTCTCGGCCTTGTTGTTGTCGCAGGACGCGAGGGTCGCCTCGACGTAGCGGCGCGTCGCTTCTTCCAGCGTGAGGCCGAGGGGGATGGCCACGTCGGTCGACGGCGCCGTGGGCGCCGCCGCAGCCAGGTACGGCGCGGACGAGGGGACGATCCGGCGGAGGCGCGGGAGATGCGTCGTGCCGATGCGGCCGTCCGGCGCGAGCACCACCGCGCTCTCGATCCAGTGTTCGAGCTCGCGCACGTTGCCCGGCCAGGTGTGCTCGCGCAGCACGCGGATCGCCGCCGCCGAGAGGTCCGGCGCCGGGCGCTTGTACCGCTTCGCGTACATGTCCGCGAAGTGATGGGCGAGCTGCTCGATCTCCTGCGGGCCGCGCGCGCGTAGCGGGGGGATCTCGATCTCGACGACGCGGATCCGGTAGTAGAGGTCCTCGCGGAACTTCCCCTCCGCGACGTGGCGTTCGAGATCCTGGTGCGTGGCGCAGACCACGCGCACGTCCGAGCTCAGCTCCTGGCGCCCGCCCACGCGCTCGAACGTGCGCTCCTGGAGGAAGCGCAGCAGCTTGCCCTGCACGTCGTGCGGGAGGTCGCCGATCTCGTCGAGGAAGAGCGTGCCGCCCTGCGCCATCTCGACCTTGCCCGGCACGCGGCGATCGGCGCCAGTGAACGCGCCGCGCTCGTGACCGAACAGCTCGCTCTCCACGAGCTGGACGGGAAGCGTCGTGCAGTCGACGACCACGAACGGGCCGGCCTGCCGGAGCGAGTTGACGTGGATCGCCCGGGAAAACAGCCCCTTTCCGGTGCCGGTCTCGCCGCGGAGGAGCACGGTCGCGTCGGTCTGCGCGGCAAGCGCGCGCGATCTGCGTGGCGAGGGCGACGAGGTAGCGCTCGTCCTCCTCGTCGAACCGGGCGCTCCCCTCCTCCGCGCGCGGCCGGCGGTTCAGGACCTGCACCACGCCTCGCACCGGGCCCCGCCCGCCGCTCTCGGCGGCATCACGGATCGGCACCGCCAGGATGGCGCGCGTCGTGTAGCCGGTGGCCTTGTCGACCGAGGGATCGAAGCGCGGGTCGCCCGCGGCGTCCTCGATGCGCACCGCCTCGCCGTTGCGCGCGACCCAGCCGGCGATGCCGCGCTCGAGCGGCTGGCGCAACGTGGGGAGCTCGGGCAGCACCGCGACGCGCGAGACGAGGTCGCCGCGCTCGGCGTCGACGAGCCAGATCGTCGCGCGCTCCGCGGAGAGCGCGTCGGCCACGCGCTCGCACGCCGTGGCGAGCAGCGCGTCGAAGTCCACCTCGCGCGTGAGCAGCGATGCGAGATCGACGAGCAGCGAGAGGCGATTGGAGCGATCCAACATCGAGGTCCGGGACGCCAGCACCGCCAGGGGCGGAAGCACCGTCGCTCTCTCGAGGGTAACGCTCGACCTCGGGTTCTGCATGCGAAACTGCGTCAGGCCGCGCGCCGGCCGTTCTGCGGTACGCCCAGGTCGATCTCCATCCCCTCGCGCGCGGCGACGCTCGCGCCGTAGAGCGACTGCGCGCGGGCCTCGAAGTCGGCGACCTGCGCATCGGTGCGCATCGGGTCGTGGTGGAAGAGCACGTACTTTCCGACGCCCGCCGCGCGCGCGAGCTCCGCGCCCTCGACGTAGGTCGAATGGCCCCAGCCCATCTTGGTCTTGTACTCCTCGGGCGAGTACTGCGAGTCGTAGACGAGCACGTCCGCGCCCATCGAGAGCGTGCGCAGCGCGGGATCGACGGACGCGTAGTGCTCGGTATCGGTGGCGTAGACGAGGCTCTTGCCCTCGTGCTCGATGCGGTACGCGACCACGCCGCCCGGGTGATTGCCCTTCGCGACCGTGACCTTCGCCTCGCCGACGTCGAAGGTCTCGCCGAGCCGGACCTCGCGCGTGGAGAGGCGCGCCGAGGCCTCGTCGAGGCGGACCGGGAACATGGGCGCCGTCATCTGGTGCATGAGCGCCTCCTGCACCGACATGACGCCGTTCGCGCCGCCGACGATCGTGATGTCCGCCTGCTTCATGTAGACGGGCACGAAGAACGGCAGGCCCTGGATGTGGTCCCAGTGGTAGTGCGAGAGCAGCATCGTGATCGCGAGCGGCTGCCCCTCGCGCAGCAGGTGGTTGCCGAGGTTGCGCAGTCCGGTCCCGGCATCGAGCACGATGCGCGTCTTGCCGCACACCACCTCGACGCAGCTCGTGTTCCCGCCGACGTCCGTCGTCTCCGGCCCGGGCGAGGCGATGCTCCCCCGGACGCCCCAGAATCGAATCAGCATGATGTAGCGCTCCTCGGCGCGGACGGCTCTCGTCCGGCTCGGCGTCCCCATGTACAAGTCCGATGCCAGGCGCGGATCGCCGAGAATCGCCGGGCTTTCGGGTCCGCGTGCGCCGTCGCGGGGCATGCCGGGCGCCCGCGCGAGCGCCGTTTTGGTGCATCGCGGAGCGGAGGACCGGAGCTATCCTGGCCACATGTCGAGGCGCGTGCTCATCGCGGACGACTCTGCCGTTGCCCGCGTGTCCGTCGCGCGGCGGGTGCGGGCCGAGGGCATCGAGGTCGAGGAGCGGGACTCCGCCGCGACCGCCTCGTCGGTCGACACCGCGGACCTCGCGTGCGCGCTGCTCGATCTCGAGCTGGGCGACGGTTTCGGAACCGAGGTCGCCGAGCGGCTACGCGAGGGTCAGGGCGGGCTGCCGATCGCGTTCTTCAGCAGCACGCTCGCCCCTGAGGTGCTCGCGCACGCGAAGACGTTCGGGCCCGTGTTCGCCAAGCCCGGGGAGCTCGACGAAGCGGTCGACTGGATCCGGCGCCACCGATGAGCGAGAGGCGACGGAAGAATCCGCGACCGAGGCGCGGCTTCCACGACGAGGAGAAGGCGCTCGCGCGCGGCAAGTCGAGCAACGCATGCCTCGCCGCGCTGGCGATGCTCGTCGCGTCGAAGGTCGGGCCCGTGCCGCGCAGCGGAGGCTGAAGACCTCAGAAGCCCGAGGCGGCGCGCGCGATCTCCTTGTCGATGATGCCCTGCTGGAGCAGCTGCTTCAGGTGCATCTCGAAGGTCTGCATCCCGTACGGATGCGTGCCCTTCTCCATGAGCTCCTTCATCGAAGGATTGCCCTCCGGCCGCTTGATCGCCTCGCGCACCGTGCCCGTCGCGACGAGCACCTCGGCGGCGAGGATCATCCCGCTCTGATCCTTGCGCGGGATGAGGCGCTGCGCGATCACGCCCTGGAGCGTGTCGCCGATGCGCTCGCGCATCTCCTCGGTCGAGCCCGGCTGGCCCTTGGGCGCGAGGGCGAGCATGCGGCCGACGGTGCGCGTGACGTCCGGCGTGTGCAGCGTGGAGAGCACGAGGTGGCCCGTCTCCGCGGCCTTCAGCGCGATGTCGAGCGTGAGCTCGTCGCGGATCTCGCCGACCAGGATGACGTCCGGGTCCTGGCGTAGCGCAGCGCGTAGCGCGTCGGCGAAGGTCGTGGTGTCGATGCCAATCTCACGCTGGCTGATGCTCGACTTGTCGTCGTCGTGGAGGAACTCGATCGGGTCCTCGATGGTCACGATGTGGAGCGGCTGCGTCTTGTTGAGGTGGCCGATCATGGCGGCGAGCGTGGAGCTCTTGCCGTTTCCAGCGGCGCCGACCACGAGCACGAGGCCGCGATCCTTCTCGGCGAGCATCGCGCAGGACGCGGGGCAGCCAAGATCCTCGAACGTGGGGATGCGCGTGGGGATGGCGCGCATGACGATGCCGAGCGTGCCGCGCTGGCGGTAGATGTTGACGCGGAAGCGTCCCACGCCGGCCGCGGAGTATGCGGCGTCGTGCTCGCGCAGCGTGCCGATCTCGGCGCGCACCTTCGCGTCCTGGATGACGACGCGCGCGATGTTCTCGGTGTCCTCCGCGCGCAGCGGCTCGGTCCGGAAGAAGACGAGGTCACCACGAACACGCGCCGCGGGCGGGATCCCCACCTTGAGATGGATGTCGCTCGCCTTCGCCGCGACGGCCTTCGCCAGCAGCTGGTTGATGTAGCTTTCGTTGCCGTAGACGCTGCTCGGCTGCGAGGAGTCCGCCATCTCCACCTGACAGTAGCCGAAGGCGCGCTGCGGGAGAAAACCTTCGCATGGTCGCCGTGACGACCCTGCGCCGCTTGCGGCGCTGCTACTTCGCGTCGAGGTCGGCCGGCAGGTCCTGCTTCGGGCACGGCATCATGCGCAGCGCGCGGATCGCGCCGACCCGGCGCTCGCGCGGCTGCGAGGCCTCCCGCGCGAGGGCCAGCAGCTTCGCGCAGCCTTCGCCGAGCTCCTCCACGTCCTCGACGTCCTCCGAGCGCCGCGGCCGCTCCGCGAGCTCGAGCACCGACGCGAGCGCGAGGCGCGCTTCGTCCTCGCTCTTGCCCGACGCCGCGGTCGTCAGGAACGGGAGCTGAGCCCAGCCGGGCGCGAAGCCCATGGCGCGGAGCGCGGTCGGCCGCAGCTCGGGCTCGCTCGCCGCCTCCACGAGCCCGGCTGCGCCCTCGTGCGTCGCGAGCGAGGCGAGGTCCTCGGTGGTGCCCTCCCGCGCGCTCGTCCACATCGCGACGTCGCGCACGGCGACCGGACCGGCCTCGGCCGGCGCCTCGGTGCGCTTCAGGTACACTCCGCTCGGCAGCGCGGACGGGACGGTCGACGCTCCCGGCCCCTTCCCGCACGCGCCGCACGCGCCGAACAGCGACAGGCCGAGCAGCGCGCCCGTGGCCCCCGCGACCAGCACGCGCTTGCGCTGCAGCGTGTCCAACGAACCCGCCGCTCGTTCAGCCCGCGACGATGTCGAGCGTACGCTTGCCGGCCTTGGCCGCCTTCGCCGCCTCTTCGTCGTTCTTCGCGTTGTAGTCCTGCACCGCGCGGTTGATGTGCATGCTGCAGAATTTCGGGCCGCACATCGAGCAGAACTCGGCGGTCTTGAAGTACTCGTCGGGGAGCGTCTCGTCGTGCATCGTCTCCGAGATCTCGGGGTCGATGGAGAGGCGGAACTGCTCCTTCCAGTCGAACGCGTAGCGCGCGCGGCTCAGCGCGTCGTCCCGGTCGCGCGCGCCCGGGCGATGGCGCGCGATGTCCGCGGCGTGGGCGGCGATCTTGTAGGCGATCATGCCCTGCTTCACGTCGTCCTCGTCGGGGAGGCCGAGGTGCTCCTTCGGCGTGACGTAGCAGAGCATCGCAGCCCCCGCGGTGCCGGCCATGGTGGCGCCGATGGCGCTCGTGATGTGATCGTAGCCGGGCGCGATGTCGGTGACGAGCGGTCCCAGGACGTAGGACGGCGCCTCGTGGCACAGCTCCATCTCCTTCTTCACGTTCATCTCGATCTGGTCGAACGGCACGTGGCCTGGGCCTTCGATCATGACCTGGACGTCCTTCTCCCAGGCACGCTTGGTGAGCTCACCGAGCGTCTTCAGCTCCGCGAATTGCGCCGCGTCGCTCGCGTCGGCGAGGCAGCCGGGGCGCAGGCCGTCGCCCGCGCTGATTGACACGTCGTACTTCGCGCAGATCTCGAGAACCTTGTCGAAGTGCGTATAGAACGGGTTCTGCTTGTGGTTCTCGATCATCCACTGGGCCATGATCGAGCCGCCGCGCGAGACGATGCCCGTGATGCGGTTCTTCACGAGCGGCAGGTACTCGACGAGCACGCCGCAATGGATCGTGAAGTAGTCGACGCCCTGCTGCGCCTGGTGCTCGAGCATGTCGATCATGTCGGCGGCAGTGAG
>JAYTHX010000029.1:0-47394 GCA_043732195.1 Polyangiaceae bacterium | reverse complement strand
CGTCGTCGTCGTCGTCGTCGTCGTCGTCGTACGAGACCTCGTCGTCCTCCAGCTCCGGTTCGGGGTGCTGATCGAAGCTCGCGGGGAACGAGATGCTGGGGACGTGCACGACCCGGGGCGTGATGATGAGCGCGGGATCGCCGTGCCCGAACGATACGCCTTCGCCGGTCTTGTCGAAGTCGTCGCCGTCCTCGTCGAGGATGTCGGGCTCGATCTCCTCCACCTCTTCTTCCTCGGGCTCGAGGTCCGCGTCGTCCAGCTCCTCGGCGTCGTCGGCGAGCACGGCGAGCACGGCGAACGGGCTGGCGCCGAGGAGATCTGGCGAGCTGCGGAACACGCGCGTCGGCTCGGCGTGCTCGGCGGCGGCGAACACGGCGCGCACCTCGTCCGGCGCGAGCCGTCCCATGCGCGTGTCGTCGTCGTCGTCGGCAGGGTGCGCGTCCTGGCGCAACGGCGTCCGAAGGGTCGAGAGCATGCTCTCCGTTTGCGGCCTCGTCCCGGCCGCGAGCGTGCCGGCCTCGTCGTCGGCGGGGAGCTCCGCGGCCGCGATGGCCGCCGCGATCGGGTCGCGGGTCGCGCCCGTGCGGGCCGTCGAGCGTCCCTCGGAGACGCTCGTGGCCTCGTCCGACCATGCGGAAGGGAAGGCGGGGAGGCGCGCGCCGGTGCTGGCCTCCTCTCTCTCCGTCGCTTCCGGCTCGTCGGTCGACATCAGCGTGACCTCGCCCGGGTCGGTCTCGTCGGTCTGCGCGAGGCGATCGCCCTTCTCGGACCGCGCGCCCACCGCCGCCACGATGGGGGGCAGCGGCGCAACCAGCGGCGCGAGCGGCAGCATGCGCGGCGTCCTCGGAGCTGGGACATTGATGCGCGTGATCGAGGAGGCCGGATGGACGGCCTTGAAAGGCCCGTCGGAGTCGAGGATTTCGTCGCGCGGCGCGCTCATGCCGACGGCAGTGTGCTCGTCGGTGGCGAAGGCCTCGTCGCGCGCGCCAGGGGCCGCCTCCGCATGCTCCTGCTCCTTCGCGCCCAGCGACGTGAGCGAGCTTCTCAGGGCCGCAATGTCGATGGGCTGGGTCGACTCGTCGTCGCTCGCCACGGGTCAAGCATACCAGCGGGCGCACAAAACCCCCCTGGTACCGCTTGTTTAGCTTCAACTCTGACGTTAACGTTAGAGTGGGCCTTGATTCCGGGCTTCTCCTCTACTACCTATCCTCTCGCCGGTCTCCCGATGAGCAACCACCGCCTCCCACTCCTCGAGCGTTTTCCCAGGCCTCCCTCGCCGCCGTCGCTCCTGCCGGTGCTTGCGTCGATGCAGGTGGGCGATCTCGCGCGGGAATCGGGGAAGACGGTGCGCGCCATCCACCTCTACGAGCAGATGGACCTCTTGAAGCCCGCGGGCCGCTCCAAGGGACGCTACCGGCTCTACGGTCCGGAGGCGCTCGTGCGCATCCGCTGGATCCAGAAGCTCCAGGACCTCGGCTTCAGCCTCCCCGACATCAAGGGCATCGTGAAGGAGGTCGAGCAGGGCTCGGCGTCCTCCGCGTCGGCGGCGATGAGCGGCGTGCGCGAGGTCTACGCAAAGAAGCTCGAGGAGACGCGCTCGCAGATCGCACGCCTCCAGCAGCTCGAGGGGGAGATCAGCGCAAGCCTCGAATACCTCGCCGCGTGCGACTCGCTCTGCGAGAAGGACCGCCTTCTCCCCGCGTGCTCGTGCTGCGACCACCATCCCGCCGAGCAAGAGGTCCCGGACCTCGTCGCAGGCTTCCGCACCTGAGAGCCGAAGAGAGAACCGATGAGCATCACCTTCCCGATCTTCATGGACTACCAATCGACGTCGCCGGTCGACCCGCGCGTTCTCGAGGAGATGCTTCCGTACTTCACGCTGAAGTTCGGCAACGCCGCGAGCCGTAGCCACCACTTCGGCTGGCAGGCCGAGGAGGCCGTGGACGTCGCGCGCGAGCGCGTGGCGAAGCTCATCGGCGCGCAGAGCGAGAAGGAGATCGTCTTCACCTCCGGCGCCACCGAGGCGAACAACCTCGCCATCAAGGGCGTGGCCGAGTTCTACAAGGACAAGGGCAACCACATCATCACGACGGTGATCGAGCACAAGGCCGTGCTCGACACGTGCAAGCGCCTCGAGAAGGAGGGCTTCGTCGTCACGTACCTCCCCGTCGGCAAGGACGGGCTCGTCGACCCGAAGGCGGTCGAGGCCGCGATCACCCCGCAGACCATCCTGGTCTCGGTGATGCTCGCGAACAACGAGATCGGCACCGTCCAGCCGCTCGAGGCCATCGGCAAGATCACCCGCGCCCGCGGCGTCATCCTCCACACCGATGCCGTGCAGGGCATCGGCAAGGTCGACTTCGACGTCCAGAAGATGAACGTCGACCTCGCGAGCATCACCGCGCACAAGATGTACGGACCGAAGGGCGTCGGCGCCCTCTACGTCCGCCGCACCTCGGGCCTCCACGTCGCGAAGGAGGGCGAGACCTGGGCCGCCATCGCCGCCTCCTGCGGCGCGCGCGCGAGCAAGCTCCTCGAGCTCAACGGCGCGACCGACGCAGAGACCACCGTGGTCCCTGCCGGCACCGCGGTGAAGATCCCGATCAAGCGCCTGCGCGTCGTCGCCCAGATGGACGGCGGCGGGCACGAGGCCGGCATGCGCTCCGGCACGCTCAACGTGCCGAGCATCGTGGGGTTCGGCAAGGCCGCCGAGATCATGATGAAGGAGGGCAAGGCCGAGGGCGTGAAGCTCCTCGCGCTCCGTGAGCGCCTTCGCGCGAAGCTCCAGGCGAAGCTGGAGGAGACGTTCGTGAACGGCTCGATGGAGCACCGTCTCCCGGGAAACCTCAACATCTCGTTCGCCTTCGTCGAGGGCGAGGCGATGATGATGGCCATCAAGGACGTCGCGGTCAGCTCGGGCTCCGCGTGCACGTCCTCGAGCCTCGAGCCGAGCTACGTGCTCCGCGCGCTGGGGGTGGGCGACGAGCTCGCGCACTCGAGCATCCGTTTCGGTCTCGGACGCTTCACCACGGAAGAGGAGGTCGACTATGTCGTCGACCTCGTCATCAAGAAGGTCGAGCACCTCCGCGACATGTCGCCGCTCTACGAGATGCACAAGGACGGCATCGACCTGAAGAGCGTCGCGTGGGTCGCTCACTGAAATTTCTGAAGGATCTGGAGAAGACATCATGGCGTACAGCGACAAGGTCATCGAGCACGCAGAGAACCCGCGCAACGTGGGTACCCTCGACAAGGACGATCCGAACGTGGGCACCGGCCTGGTCGGTGCGCCGGCTTGCGGTGACGTGATGCGACTGCAGATCAAGGTGAACGACGAAGGCGTCATCATGGACGCAAAGTTCAAGACCTTCGGCTGTGGCTCGGCCATCGCGTCGTCCTCCCTCGCCACCGAATGGATCAAGGGCAAGAAGGTCGAGGAGGCCGAGGCCATCAAGAACTCCGACATCGTGACGGAGCTCAACCTGCCCCCGGTCAAGATCCACTGCTCGGTCCTTGCCGAGGACGCCATCAAGAGCGCCATCGCCGACTACCGCACGAAGCAGGCGGCGAAGCGCACCGCCGCAGAGTGAGTCTTTCCATGAGCACCAGTTCCTCGAGTCATCAGCACGCACCGGTCTCGGCGCCGCAGCAAAGCGAGCAGCCGAAGAAGCTCGAGCTGCTCATCACCCAGGCCGCGGTCGACGCGATCGGCGGGCAGATCGCGAAGCGTGGTCGTCTGGAGACGGCGCTGCGCGTCGGCATCCGTGGTGGTGGCTGCTCGGGCTTCTCCTACGTGATCGAGTTCCACGACGGCCCGCCGAACGCGCGCGACGTCGTCTACGACCTCACGAGCACGAGCGGCGGAGCGGTGCGCGTCGTCGTCGACAAGAAGAGCCTCCTCTACTTGAACGGCTCGACGCTCGAATGGGAGAAGACCCTCATGCGCCAAGGCTTCAAGTTCATCAACCCCAACGAGAAGAGCAACTGCGGCTGCGGCACCTCCTTCACGGTGTGACTCGAGGATCCTTCTCGCGTCTCTCTCTCCCCACTGACCCGTTCCCCCATGGATCCGTTTGAAATGCTCGGCGTCGAGAGACGCTTCGACCTCGACCTCGCGGTGCTCGAGAAGACGCACCGCGAGCTCTCGCGCGCGCTGCATCCCGACCGGTACACGCAGGCGGGCGCCAGCGAGCGGCGGGCGGCGCTCGACAAGGCGGCGTCGGTCAACGAGGCCTGGCGCACCGTGCGCGATCCCATCAAGCGCGCCGAGGCGCTCTTCCGCGTGCACGGCATCGCGGTGGGTGAGAACCACGAGCCCAAGGCCACGCCTGCGTTCCTGATGGAGGTGCTCGAGGAGCGCGAGGCGCTCGCCGAGGCCCGCGCCGCGAAGGATCTGGTGAAGGTCCGCGCCATCGGCGCCGCCATGGAGGCGCGCAAGGTGGCGATCGAGAAGAAGCTCACGCAGGGCTTCGAGACCGCGACCGACCAGGCAAACATCACGAAGCTCACGCCGCTGCTGGGCGAGCTCCGGTTCTACAGGCGCTTCCTCGACGAGGTCAGCGCCATCGAAGAGGAGAACGAATGACACTCCTCGAGATCTTCGACCCCAAGGCTGCACCCCGCGCGATCGGCATCGATCTCGGCACCACGAACTCGCTCGTTGCATACGTGAAGAACGAGCGGCCCATCGCCATCCAGGACTGCAACCAGCACGCGCTCCTGCCCAGCGCCGTCCACTACGGCGACCGCGGTGACGTGCTCGTCGGGGCCGACGCGCTAATGCGGGCCGCCGAGCATCCGCGGGACACCATCGTGAGCGTCAAGCGCTTCATGGGGCGCGGTGCGGACGACCCCGAGACCCGCCGCATGGGCCCGTACGCCTTCGTCTCGCCGAAGGCCGGCGAGGCGAACGTGGTCCGGTTCGACGTGCGCGAGCGCGTGGTCACCCCCGTCGAGGTCAGCGCGGAGATCCTCCGCGCGCTCAAGCGCCTGGCCGAGGACGAGCTGCGCAGCGTCGGCGGCGTGGTCATCACCGTGCCTGCCTACTTCGACGACGCGCAGCGCCAGGCCACCAAGGACGCCGGCCGCCTCGCCGGGCTCGACGTGCTGCGGCTCCTCAACGAGCCCACCGCCGCCGCCCTCGCGTACGGCCTCGAGAAGAAGCAGAACGGAACGTTCGCGGTCTTCGATCTCGGCGGCGGCACGTTCGACATCACGATCCTCGTCCTCGACGACGGCGTCTTCCAGGTGAAGTCCACCGGCGGCGACAGCGCGCTGGGCGGGGACGACATGGATCGTGCGCTCGCCGAGGAGCTGTTCATGCTCGCCCAGCGAGACGCGAAGGCGGCGTCGCCCACCGAGGTGCGCGTCGTGCTCGACGTCGCTCGCCAGGTGAAGCACGGCCTGACCGACGCCCTCGAGGTCGAGGTCGAGAACCCGCTCGGCAAGGAGCCCGCCTCGTTCGTGATCACGCGTGCGCGCTTCGACGAGCTCGTCGCCCCGCTGCTCGCGCGCGCCGGCACCGCCTGCAAGCGCGCTTTGCGTGACGCCGAGACGAAGCCTGTCGAGCTCGACGGCGTGATCCTCGTCGGCGGCTCGACGCGCGTGCCCGCGGTCCGCGAGTACGTGGCGAAGCTGTTCGGCAAGGCGCCCCTCGGTGACATCGATCCCGACGAGGTGGTGGCGCTCGGCGCCGCCGTGCAGGCGAACATCCTCGCGGGCCAGAGCACGGGGGACGAGGTGCTCCTCCTCGACGTGATCCCGCTCTCGCTGGGGATCGAGGTCGGCGGAGGCGTCGTCGATCGCGTGCTACCGCGCAACACCACCACGCCCGCAGCCGCGCGCGCCTCCTACACCACGCAGGAGGACAAGCAGACGGGCTTCGAGATCCACGTCGTGCAAGGTGAGCGCGAGCTCGCTGCCGACTGCCGGAGCCTCGCGCGCTTCACGCTGAAGGGCATCCCCCCCATGGCGGCGGGCATGGCGCGCCTCGAGGTCACCTTCCGCGTCGACGCCGACGGACTGCTCGCGGTGCACGCTCGCGAGGAGCGCACCGGCATCGAACAGACCGTCGAGGTAACCCCTTCGTACGGGCTCGACGACGAGACCGTCGAGCAGATGCTCATCGATGCCATCGATCACGGCGAGGCCGATCTCCTCGCGCGTCGCCTCGCCGAGGCGAAGATCGAGGCGCACCGCATCGGGACCTCGACGCAGAAATCGATCCAAGGCAGCGATCTCCTCGAGCCGGGCGAGCGCGCCCGCATCGAGGCCGCGCTCTCGGCGCTGAGCGAGGCGACGAGCGGCACGGATCCGCGCAAGGTCCAGCTGCGCATCGATGACCTCGACGCCGCGACCAAGGACTTCGCGGGGCGAAGGATGAACCGAGCGATCGCGCAGGCGATCCAGGGACAGCGACTCGACAGCGTCGAGCGCACGGTGGAGCACGCGAAGGGGATCGAGCTGGCGCATGGCGCGCCGCTGCCCCCGCCGCCAGCTTCACGGTAGGAGCAGCACGATGGCCATCGTTCGATTCAAGGGTTACGGCGAGGCAGAGGTCCCGGTCGGTACGAGCCTGCTCGAGGCCGCGCAGAAGATCGACGCGCCCGAGGGCTATGCCTGCGGCGGCGTATGCGCGTGCTCGACGTGTCACGTGTACATCCAGAAGGGCGCCGAGCTCCTCAGCGAGCAAGAAGAAGAAGAGGAGGACATCCTGGACAAGGCGTTCGACGTCCGTGCGACGTCGCGCCTCGGCTGCCAGTCCACCATCGAGCGCGACGGCGTGATCGAGGTGGAGATCACCCGCG
Organism: Polyangiaceae bacterium; assembly: GCA_043732195.1. Classification (GTDB taxonomy): domain Bacteria; phylum Myxococcota_A; class Polyangia; order Polyangiales; family Polyangiaceae; genus Labilithrix. Next base: position 40,588 of record JAYTHX010000029.1, on the reverse strand, counting down.
AGAGCCTGGAGGCGTTCGAGAACGAGCACCCCGACGCGCGCGGAAAGTATACGAAGCGCGAAGGGCCCGTAGCGCCCCTGGAGAAGTAGCGATAGGACGCGGGGAGGCCCATGCGAAACCTCCCGCGCCTCGCCAGCCTCGCGCTGCTCGTCGCTTCGTGCTCGCCCGCCGCGGCGCCGCCCCCGCCTGTCGCGGCCCGTCCGGGCGGCTCCGCGGTCGTGACGGCGGCGCAGCCCGGCGCCGCCTCCGGCATCGACGTGGCGGGCATCGACCGGTCGGTGCGCCCCGGCGACGACTTCTTCAAGTACGCGAACGGCGCATGGATCAAGAACACCGAGATCCCTGCGGACCGCAGCGGCTGGGGCACCGGCGCGATCGTCGACGAGCGCACCTCGAAGCGCGTCGCCGATCTCATCGCGGAGGCCTCGAAGAAGGAGGCCGCGCCCGGCACCGACGCGCGCAAGGTCGGTGACTACTACGCCGCGTACATGGACGAGGCGACCATCGAGGCGAAGGGCCTCGAGCCGCTGAAGGAGCCGCTCGCCGCCATCGCCGCCATCAAGGATGCCAAGGCGCTCGCGCGCGCGCTCGGCGCCGGGCTGCGAGCCGACGTCGACATCCTCAACAACACGGAGTTCTACACCGAGAACCTCTTCGGGCTGTGGGTGGCGCAGGACCTCAGCGAGCCCACGAAGTACTCGCCGTTCCTCCTCCAGGGCGGGCTCGGCCTCCAGGATCGCGAGTACTACCTCGACAAGGCGGAGCGGATGGCCGAGATCCGCACGAAGTACGAGGCGCACCTCGCGGCGCTATTCGACCTCGCGAAGATCGAAGGCGGCAAGGCGAAGGCGACGCGCGTGGTGGCGTTCGAGAAGAAGATCGCGCAGGTCCATGCGACGAACCTGGAGACGCAGGACGTCGTCAAGGGCAACAACCACTGGGCGCGCAAGGACCTCGGCGCGAAGGCCCCCGGCCTCGACTGGGAGCAGTACCTGCTCGCCGCGAAGCTCGACAAGCTGACCGAGCTCGTCGTGTGGCAGCCCAAGGCCGTCGCCGGCATCTCCGCCCTCGTGAAGAGCGAGCCGCTCGACGTGTGGAAGGACTACCTCACCGTCCACCTGCTCAACGCGCGGTCCGGCCATCTGCCGAAGGCGTTCGTCGACGAGGGCTTCGCGTTCTACGGCAAGACGCTGATGGGTACGCCCCAGCAGCGACCACGCTGGAAGCGCGCGGTGCGCGACACCGATGCAGCGCTGGGCGAGGTGGTCGGCAAGCTCTACGTCGAGAAATACTTCCCGCCATCGGAGAAGGCGCGCGCGGAGGCGATGGTGAAGAACGTGGTCGCCGCGTTCGGTCGCCGCATCGACGCGCTGACCTGGATGGCGCCGAAGACGAAGGTCGAGGCGAAGGCCAAGCTCGCGGCGCTGAAGGTGGGCGTCGGCTACCCCGACAAGTGGCGTGACTACGCCGGGCTCGAGGTGGTGCGCGGCGATGCGCTCGGCAACGCGCGGCGCGCGGCGCTCTTCGACTACGAGCGCAACCTGAAGAAGCTCGGGTCCCCGGTCGATCGCGGCGAGTGGGTGATGAACGCGCAGCTCGTGAATGCGTGCAATCTACCGGCAATGAACGCGCTCAACTTCCCGGCCGCCATCCTCCAGCCGCCGGACTTCGATCCCTCGCGCCCGGCCGTGATGGACTACGGCGCGACGGGCGCGGTCATCGGTCACGAGATCTGCCACAGCTTCGACGACACCGGCGCGCTCTTCGACTCCACCGGCAAGCTGCACGACTGGTGGACGAAGGAGGACTACGCGCACTTTCGCGCCTCCTCGGAGCAGCTCGTCAAGCAGTTCGACGCCTACCAGCCGTTCCCCGATCTGCACGTGAACGGCAAGCAGACGTCGAGCGAGAACATCGCCGATGTCGCGGGGCTCAGCGCCGCGTACGACGCGTATCGACTGTCGCTTGGGGGCAAGGAGGCGCCGCCCGTCGGCGGAATGACCGGCGACCAGCAGTTCTTTCTCAGCTTCGCGCAGACGTGGCGCGCGAAGTTCCGCGAGCCCGCGCTCCGGCAGCGCGTCCTCACCGACGCGCACGCGCCGGCGGAGTACCGCGGCGACACGGTGCGCAACCTCGACGCCTGGTACGCGGTGTTCGACGTCCAGCTGGGCCAGGGCTTGTTCCTGGCGCCCGCCGACCGCGTGCGGGTGTACTGACCAACCGCGGATGCCGAGGGCAACCCGCTCGGCTTCGGTCGAGTGTCGATGCTGCTGCCCGCGGTGGCGACCGCGTGGAGCTCCTTCGCCTGCGCACGTGGGAAGAGCACGTGAAGGACGAGAAGGTCGCCACCGCCGCGTGGCTTCGCGCAGACGTGGCGCGCGAAGCTTTGCGAGCCGGCGCTCCGCCAGCGCGTCCTCACCGATGCCCATGCGCCTGCAGAGTAGCGCGGCGCCACGGTGCTCCGAGCCGCCGCGTGTCTCGCTCGCGCGGGCTACTGCGTCGAGGAGCCCTGGCCGGGCTTCTTCGAGCTCGCCAGCATCGGGTACACGAACATCAGCCCCAACCAGTAGAAGACGCAGAACACCGCGGTCGCGACCGCGCTACGGCGCACCGCCGACCGCACCGAGCCGCCGCGCGACGCGAACAGCGGGATCAGGATGGTCGCCCCGAGGATGCTGATGAGCAGCGCCTTCTGCACGCGGCAATCTTACCACGGACGCGCGAGCCGCTCCTTCACGATACGGCCCCACGCGCTCGGCTCCAGGGACGCGTTCACGCCGCACGCGCCCGCCTGATCGACCAGCAGGTTCGGCGGGCAGTTCGTGTGGAAGGTGTAGGCCATCCACGGGACGTCGAGCTTCTCCGCGAGGTCCATGAGCGCCACGGTGTCCTCGGGGAGCATCACGGCGTTCGCGTCGTTCACGATGCCGAGCTCGCCGATGACCACGGGCAGAATGCGTGACGGCTTCGTCACCAGCTCGTCGAAGCGCGCGGAACGGTCGTAGACGTGCGTCTCGTACGCGATGTTCTTGCCGCCGCCCGCGGTGATGGGATGCGTGACGTAGTAGTCGAGGACACGCCCCCACTCGCGCGTGCCCTGCACGGTCACGATGTGGTTCTTGCCCGGCTCCTCGACGCTGCGGATGGCGGCGACGGTCTCGTTCATCGCCGTCCAGACCTCGCCGTCGAGCTGGCCGTTCTGGTTCTTCTGCGGCTCGTTGACGAGCCCGAACATGACGAAGGGCATGTCCTTCAGCGCCCGCGCGAGCTTCTTCCACTCGGTGCGCGTGCGCTCTGTGGGCCAGCCGAGCGGGCTGAACGTCGGGTCTTGCCAGAGCGACACCAGCACGTAGACGCCGCGCTTCTTGCCGACGTGCCCGATGATGCGCATCAGGTCGGCGAAGTACTGCTCGTCCTCGATCACGGTCTTGAAGTGCACGCGCCCCGGGCCCGCGCCGCGATCGGGGTAGCTCTCGAGCAGCAGACGGATGAACGTCGCGTGCCAGACATCGACCAGGGTGTCGATGCGGCGCAGCACCTCCTCGACGTGCGGCTTCTCCCACGAGCACGAGTCGCACGACCGCGTGTCGTTGAGGTTCGCCCCGCGCCCGTGGAAGGGCTTCCCCTCGGGCGTCATGATGCGTGGCCCCTCGACCCGCAACCACCCGCTGATGGGCGTGCCCGGCTCCACCGGCGCCGTCGCGCTCGTCGCGCCCGTCGTGGGCGCCACGGTCACATCACTGGAAGGCGATACCGCCGGAGGGCTGTCGCGACACGCCCCGAGGACGGCGAGCAGCAGCGGCAGAGATGACTCACGGAGGCTGGGAGTCCTGGAGAGAGTTCGAAACACGCTCCGAGCGTCACTTCGTGAGCGACGCGTTCAGGACGACCGAGCCCAGGAACTTCGCACGCCCCACCTCGTCGACCGTGCGAGACGATGCGATCACGCTCGTCTCGCCGATGAAGATCCCGAGGAGCGCGGCGTCGACGTTCTGCGCCATCGGCACCGTCGTCGCGTTCTCGGTCACGAGCTTCAGCACCACGATGCAGCGCTTGCCGCGGCTCGTGATGCTCTGGATCTGCGCGAGCATACGGCCCATGTCCTTGAGACCGAGGTTCCGCGCGTCGAAGACGGTGAGCTCCTGGCCGAGCTCGCTCGCGAGCCGCGCCATCCCGTGGGCGATCTCGAGGACCCCGTCCGGATCGCGCTTGCTCGACCCGATGAACGCCATCGACTGCCAGTCGTGCTGCTGGCAACGCAGCCAGAGGCGCTGCCAGACCGGGTCCATCGTGTTGGATCCCGCGCCCACCTGCATGGACCCCACGTCGGGGTTGGGGTTGGACGGGGTGCCGGCCGGTCCCTGCTGCGGGGGCATCTGCATCGTTTCGTTGGACGGGCGCTTGTTCACGCCCTGGCCCTCTCGCCACGGATCATCGCGGGGGAGTATACCCCTAAGGCTGCACCGGTCAGAAGGTCGAATAGGACGTTCATGAGGATCATCCTCCCTGTCCGCGCCCGCGTGCTCGCGGTGGCGCTCGCGGTGGCGCTCGCAGCGTCGAGCTTCGCGCCCCTGGCGTGCACCCGCGGCCGCTCCTGCCAGGGACCCGGCGGCGGCGGAGGCGCGGGCAACTACCGCCTCGTCGGCCGCTTCGACGGCCGCGTTTTTCCTGGTCCGGGTCGACGATCCGCGCGCGTTTCCGCGGCCCGTCGCTCGCCATGCGGCTGCGTGTCCCGGCAGGCGAGCCGGGCGTGCCGTACACCGTGCGCGTCGACGGCGGCCCGCCCTTGATCCTCATCGTCCGCCCGGAAGGCGAGCGCTACGAGGTGGCGACCGGGCTCGACCCGGCGCGGTCGCCCGAGACCTGCGAGGGTTCGCTCCCCCGGACGAGGAGGGGGGCGCCGTGCTAGATTCGCCTCGATGTCGGGCCGGATTTCTCGCGCTCTCGCGTGCGTGTCGCTGTTCTTGCTGCCTGCGTGTGTGGTGAATCTCAACGACCGCAACTCGCCCCTCGAGAACGGCGGCGTCAGCGGTCCGGCCGCAAACTGCGCGCAGGTCACGCCGCCCGGTGAGGGCGCACCGAGCGCCGACCCCAAGGCCATCAAGACCAAGCTCCTCGGCCGCTTCGACCTGAAGGATCCCACGCGCCCGCACTTCGACTGGTCGGGCAACTCGATGAACGCGCGCTTCCGGGGCACGCAGGTGACATGGGGCGCGGACTCCGGCATCGAGATCGTCTTCGAGCAGATCGTCGACGGCGTGGCGACCCAGCAGATCCTCGGCGGCCTCGAGAAGAAGAGCGTCACCATCGTCGTGCCGGCGGGCGAGCACGAGATCACGATCGTGCGCTCGAGCGAGGCGCTCTTCAGCGACGGCGTCTTCATCCCGTTCACCTTCGGCCCCGGCACCGAGCAGCTCGCGCCCATCGAGCGCCCGCGGCGCATCGAGTACATCGGCGACTCGATCACGTGCGGCTACGGCGACGAAGGCGCGAACGCCACCTGCCCGTACGACGTGCCCATCCGCCCCGAGCTCGGCGCCGACGGCAAGCCGCTCACCAACAACGCGGGCGAGACCCAGTACGTCAAGATCCCCGAGTCGCAGAACATCTACCTCGCGTACGGCTCGCTCGCTGCGCGCCGCCTCGCGGCCGACGCCGTGACCCTCTGCTTCTCCGGCAAGGGCATGGTCCTCAACTACCGCGAGCAGGGCGTTGGCGAGGGCAAGGTCCTGAACCCGGACGACGACGCGGATCCGGATGCCAAGACCACCATCCCCGACTATTACCTGCGCACCGTCGCCACCATCGGGCCCAACGCGACCTGCAAGCTCAACGAGCCCGCGAAGGCCGTGAACGGCCGCGGCGCCTCGAAGGACTGCCCTTCGAAGGACTGCGATCAGGGCCTGTGCCGCTGCGCGCGGAGCGCCGACTGCTGCGCCGCGGGCGATGCCGACTGCGTGAAGGCAAACGACCGCTGCGTGGCGCCTCCGGCCAACACCGCGGGCGCGGGCGGCAACGTCTGCAAGAACCCTGAATACCAGGCATGGGACTTCGCGAAGGATCCGGTCCAGCCGCAGGTCGTGTTCATCAACGTCGGCACGAACGACTTCGCGCGCGACGTGAACCAGGACTCGATCGCCGACGGCGTCGACCTCGTCGCGTTCCGCGCGGGCTACAAGCGCTTCGTCGACTTCGTCCGCTCGAAGCGCCCGGACGCGCAGATGTTCCTCGCCGTCCCGCCGATGCTCACCGACAAGTTCCCGTTCGACAACGCGCGCTCCGACTTCCGCAACACCATCCGCAGCATCGTCGACGAGGAGAACGCCGCGGGGGACGGGAAGATCTACTTCATCGAGCTCATCGAGATGGGCGTCCGCTACGGCCTCGGATGCGACTACCACCCGAACCTCGAGGTGCATCGCATCATGGCCGACCAGGTGGTGGGCGCGATCGTCTCGAAGACCTGCTGGTCCACGGTCAACACCCCGTGAGCCCCTCGTGAACCGACCGCGCCCAGGGGGCTCTCCGGGGGGAGGGTCGCTGCCTCCGCATCTCGGCCAGATGTCCGACCTCCAGCAGAAGGTCGCCCAGAAGTATGGCGCCTTCGGCGCGCGCCCGGACGACGAGGAGATCGATCGCAAGGTCCTCGCCGACAACTTCTTCAAGCCGACGCTGCAGCTCATCGCCGGCATCTTCGCGGCGACGCTCTTCGCGTCGTTCGCGTCGAGCCCGAAGTTCTCCGCGCCGGGCGCGTGGGCGAACTCCTTCCGGCTCGATACCGCGCTCGTCGTCGTGTGGGGGCCGCTCCTCTACTGGGTGATGGCGAGGCAGCGCGTCTGGAAGAGCCTGCGCATCTACCTCGTGCTCGCGCTGTTCATCGAGCCCTTCAGCGAGGCCATGTTCAAGGACATGGGCGTCGTCGCGTCGGGCGAGGCTGGCTACTGGGACACCGTGATGTGGCCCGCCGCGGTCGCCTTTTTTGGCACGGTGAAGGAGTTCGCGGGCGTGCCCGGCGCGTCGCTCTCGGTATTCTTCTTCACCACCGTCGGGCTCCTGTACCGCGCGGTGAAGGGCAAAAAGGCCGACACGTGGACGCCGCCGCCGAAGTTCGCGCGGCGGGCGCTGCTCACGTTCCTCTTCACCGTGATCGGGCTTGCGGCCTTCGGCATCATCCGCGGCGGCGCGGTCGAACCCGCGTTCCGGCAGACCATCTACCTGATGCAGCTGCCGCTGGTCGCACTCCTGTTCCTCTACGCGCTCCGCATCCCCGAGGACCTCGCGTCCGTGGGAACGGCGTTCGTCTGCGCGGCGATCGCCCGGTCGCTGCTCGTCATGTACATCTACTTCGGCGTCTGCGCGCCGGCGGGCATCACCGCGCTGCCCGGCAAGCCGGAGTGGTGCACGAACCACTCCGACAGCGTGCTGTTCGTGGTGTCGCTGATGGTGCTGCTCGCGCACTCCCTCGAGCAGCGCAGCAAGAAGGTGATCGTCCGGTCGCTGATGCTCGCCGCGCCGATCCTGCTCGGCATCGTGCTCAACAACCGTCGCCTCGCGTTCGTCAGCCTCGCGGCCGCGCCGCTCGTCATCTACCTCGCGCTGAAGCCGAGCAAGCGGAAGCGACGCGTGACCTGGGCGCTCGCCTTCTCCGTCCCGCTGCTCGTCGGCTACGTGCTCGTGGGGTCGGAGATGGCCTCCGCTTCGCCGATCTTCAAGCCGGCCAAGCTCGTCCTCTCGGTCATGGACCAGAAGGACAACTCGAGCCTCTCGCGCGACATCGAGAACGAGAACCTCATCTACACGCTCCGGGCGAGCCCTCTCGGGATCGTCACCACCGGCTTCGGCCACGAGTACCAGAATTCGCCCGACAATCCCCCGGTCGACATCGGCGAGCTCTTCAAGAATTACAAGTACATCGCCCACAACGGCGTGCTCTGGATGTGGTCCCTGGCGGGCGTGGTCGGGTTCACGCTCCTCTGGATGATCTACCCGCTCGGCGCCACGCTCGCGCTACGGGGGTACCGGGCGGCCCAGACCCCCCTCGAACGGAGCGGCGCGCTGGTGGCGCTCGGCTCCGTGGTCATTTGTGTCATCCAGATCTGGGGCGACCAGGGCTTCAACAGCTACATGACGTTGATAACCTTCGGGGTCTCCTTCGCGGTGTCGAGCCGCCTCGCCGCGCGCGGTGGCTGAATCCCGCAGCCAGGGGTTAATGGCTTCGGCACCAGTCGTGCTACGCTTTGACCCCTAGGCGATGAATCAGCAGGCCGAGCGGCGCGTAGGGACCATCATCGGCGGTAAGTGGCGCGTCGACGGGCTGCTCGGGTCGGGCTCCATGGCTGCCGTCTACGGCGTGACGCACCGCAACGGCGCGCGCGCGGCGCTGAAGATCCTCCACCCGACGCTGTGCACGGACCCCGCGGTCTGCGAGCGCTTCCTCGGCGAAGGCTACCTCGCGAACTCGGTGAAGCACTCCGGCATCGTCCGCGTCCTCGACGACGGCGTGACCGACGACGGGTGCGTCTTCCTCACGATGGACCTCCTCGAGGGCGACACGCTCGAAGCCCTGCGCCAGAAGCGCGGCAACAAGATCCCGATTGTCGAGGCCCTCGACCTCGGGGACAAGCTGATGGACGTGTTGAGCGCGGTGCACACCGCCGGCATCATCCACCGTGACCTGAAGCCGCAGAACGTCTTCGTCTGCGACGACGGCGTGCTGAAGCTCCTCGACTTCGGCGTAGCGCGCGTCTTCGACCGCACGTCGCAGAGCAAGCTCTCGATGTTCGGCCTCGTGCTCGGCACGCCGTCGTTCATGTCGCCGGAGCAGGCGCTCGGCTCGCGCGACAAGGTCGATCACCGGAGCGACATCTGGTCGTTCGGCGCCACGCTGTTCACCGCGCTCACCGGCGAGACCGTGCACCTCGGGGCGAACGTGCAGGCGAAGCTCCTCGCCGCCGCCACCGTGAAGGCACGCTCGATCGCGATGGTCATGCCGGATCTCCCCGCCGGCATCGCCGCGGCGATCGACATGTCGCTGCGCTTCAAGAAGGAAGACCGCTGGCAGACGGTGGACGCGATGCGCCGCGCCTTCCGTGAGGCCCGCGACGCCGCCGGTCTCGGCCGTCCGCTCGAGGCCGCGCGCGGTTTCGACATGTCGCTCGACGAGTCGACTCACGTCGACAAGGGCGGGCCTTCGAAGTTTACCTCGGCCGCGCCGCCCGCCTTCGACGGCTCGCGCACCATGCAGATGAGCGAGCCTCCCGAGGGCCCGAGCGGAACGTTCATCGGCATCGGCACGAAGGACGGCAAGCTCGGAGCGTTGGTCGGCAACGACGGCTCGGTGCCGCCGCCCGGCGTCGCGCTGAGCGCGCCGGCGACCAGCCAGCACGGCTCGCAGCGCCCGCAGCCGAAGTCGAACGCGCCGCCGCTCCCGGCGCGCGCGCGCATGGGCTCCACGCCCGGCATCGGCTTCGCCCCGGCCAACGCGCCAGGCAGCAGCTCGCCGCCGCCTGCGAACCCGCTCGTCTCGTCGCCGTCGCCGTCGCTGCCGCTGCCGCACCCCGCGGCCGTCATGCGTCGCTTGCCCACGCCCGACCCGGTTCGCATCTCGCGGCCCGACGGTCAGGAGGGCTCGATCCCCGCCTACGGAAACACGCTGAACTTCGGGGCCGAGGACAGCGTCAGCGACATCGACTCGAGCGACATCGGTCGCGGCCCGAAGAGCAGCGTCGCCGTGTGGCTGATGGCGGTGCTCCTCGCCGCGGCGGCGTTCGGCGGCATCGCGTTCTTCGCGGTGAAGCGCGGTCCCCTCGTGAACGATCCCGGCAACGGCAACGGCGGCGCGGACCCCGCGGCCACGCCGACGATGACGACGCCCGGTCCCACCACGCCCACCACGCCCCTCACGGCGACCGGCCCCTCCACCACGGTGGTCGCACCGCAGGCGCCGCCGGGCGACGCGGCGACGACGTCGGCGCTGCTCAACAAGGACGGGGGACTGGTGGTTCCGACGCCGTCGGTGGTGACGCCCACCCCGATGTCGCGCCCGCCGGCGAGCTTCCCGTTCCGTCCGCAGGGCGGCGCCGGTGCCGCGCGCCCGCCGCGCCCGCCGCGTCCGCCGGCCGCACCGACCGACCCGCCGGCGACGCCGCCCGAGCCGACGAAGCCGCCGACCCCAGGTCTGGCGCCGGATCCGTTCGGTACCCCTGAATGAGCGACTCGACGCGAGCGCGACCCTCTGAGAGAGTGACGTAGGACCATGGCGCGCATCGAGGAAGCAACTCTCTTTCGTCCGGACTCCAAGCTCCAGTACCCCGGCGCGCCGCGTGGCGGTGGCGGCGGTGGTGGGGGCGGCGGCAGCGGCGGTGGCCGCGGCGGTGACGAGGACGACGGTCCGAACATCGCCATCGGCGCGCGCGTCGGGGAGGCCGCGCGCTCCGCGAAGCGTCGCAAGGGGCTCTCCTTCGTGGTGATGATGATCTGCGGCGCCCTCACGGTGCTCGGCGCGATCTTCGCGCCGCGCAGCTACGAGGTGGAGTCGCGCGTGCTCGTGCAGCGCACCACGCCCATGGGGCAGCAGCAGCAGTTCGTCAGCCCCGAGGAGATGCGTAACCTCGCGCGCGAGTACGAGGAGCAGGTCCTGGCGCGGGACAACATCCTCGCCATCGTGAAGCAGAAGAACCTGGTCGCCCGCTGGGACGACATGCGCCAGCCGCACCGCCGCTTGATCGACAAGATCAACCGCAAGCTCGGCAAGCCGCTTCCCACGGACGACGAGAAGTTCGAGGCGCTCGTCGGCAACATCGAGCACCGCATGAAGGTGTGGGTCGACGCCACGACCGTCACCGTGAAGCTCGAGTGGTCGGAGCCGGAGGCCGCGCGCGACATCGTCGACGCGGCGGTCAAGAACTTCCTCGAGGCCCGCTTCCAGTCCGAGGTCGGCGTCATCCCTGCGCGCCTCAAGATCCAGGAGGGCTTCGTCGCCCAGGCGCACAAGGATCTCGAGTCGGCCGCGACCGACCTCGTGCGCCTCCAGAAGGCGAATGACCCCACGAAGAAGGTCAACGTCGTCATCCCGCAGCTCCCGCAGGGCGTGAACGACAAGCCCGTCCCGATCGACGCGGACCCGGCACTGAAGGCGAAGCTCGAGGGCGTGCGCGCTCAGATCCAGACGGCGCAGCAAACGAAGCAGCAGCGCCTCGCGGAGCTCAACCAGCAGCTCATCGAAAAGCAGCAGACGCTCGCGCCCGGCCACCCCGAGGTCATCGGCTTGAAGGAGACGATCCGCGCCACCGAGGCGTCCTCGTCGCCGCAGGTCACGCAGCTGAAGGCCGAGGAGGCTGCCATCGTCAGCGAGATGACCGCGCAGCAGCGCGCCGCGCAGGCGAAGGCGAACGAGCCGCGCCCCACGCCGCGCATCAACACCCCCGCGCCGGCGCCCACGCCCGCTCCCGAGATCCTGGCCGCCACCGCCCCGAAGTCCGTGCAGGATGCACAGGTCCGCTTCGACACCGTCACGAACACCTATCAGGCGCTCGTGAAGCAGCTGCAAGAGCTCCAGGTGCAGATGCAGGAGCAGGAGGCGCAGTACAAGAACCGCTACAAGATCACGCACCCGGCGGAGGCCCCTGCCGGGCCGAAGCGTCCGGTCGGCCTGATCGCCGTGGCCATCGGCATCCTCGCCACCATCGGGGCGGTGCTCCTGGTGGCGGCTCTCGCAGACCGGTTCTCCGGCATCTTCTTCGAGCCGCGTGACGTACGAGATCGCCTCGGTCTCCCTGTTTTTGCCACGTTCTCCTAGCACCTGGCGAGGCCACGCGGCGAAACGCGCGAATCTCCGCCCAGCCGTCACCGCCGACCGCACGAGCCGCGAACGCGAACGCGAACGCGAACGCGAACGCGAACGCGAGCACGGCCGGATCCGGCACGCGGGCTGACCGTCTCTTCGGCCCACCGGTCTTCCTCGCGAGCGTCTACAGTCTCCGGTCCCATGGGTGCTCTTCTCCTCGGCGCGGACTACTACGGAACGCTTGCGGCAGCGCGTTGCTACGGCAAGAGCGGCGTGTCGGTCACCATGGCCGACGACAATCCGCGCGCCCGCGCGCTCTACTCGCGGCACGTCGCCGAGAAGCTCGCGCATCCTTCGCTCGGCGATCCGCACGGGCTCGTCGACTGGCTCGTCGCGTATGGCGAGAAGCATCCGGGCACGCTGCTCTATCCGCCGAACGATCACCTCGCGTGGCTCTTCGCGGAGAACCGCGAGCGTCTCGGCAGGGTGTTTCTCACATACCAGCCGGGCGAGGAGGCGATCATCACGCTCCTCGACAAGTCGCGCCTCCACGACGCGTGCGCGCACGTCGGCATCGACGTGCCCGAGACCCACACCCTCGGCTCCGCGGGCGCGGACGACCCCGTGGTGGAGAAGCTGCGCTTCCCCGTCCTCCTGAAGCCGCGCACGCAGATCTTCATGGAAGGCGGCGTGAAGGGCCTCATCGCCCCGGACCGCGCCGCGCTCGCGGGTGAGCTTGCGCGCTATCGCTCGCAGGCCGCTTTCAATCGCATCCTCACCGACAAGCATCCCGACATCGCCGAGCCGATGGTGCAGGAGTACCTGACGGTCGCGGAGACCAACATCTTCAGCGTCTCGGGCTTCATCACGAAGGAAGGCGAGATCGTGGCGCGCGCCGCGATGAAGGTGCTCCAGCGTCCGCGCAAGGTCGGCATCGGCCTGTGCTTCGAAGGTCGGCCCATCGAGCAGCCGGTGCTCGAGAAGCTGAAGCTGCTGTGCAAGCACGTCGGCTACTGGGGCGCATTCGAGTCGGAGTTCATCGTCGATGGTGAGCGCCGCCTGCTGATCGATTTCAACCCGCGCTTCTACAGCCAGATGGGCTTCGACGTCGCGCGCGGCTTGCGCCTCCCGCTGCTCGTCCTGCATGCCGCCGCGGGCGATCGGGCGGCGCTCGACGCCGAGCTCGCGCGTGCCCGCGCCTGGCAGGCCACGGGGCACGAGGTCTACTGCCACAAGACCATGCTCGATCTCGTGCTCACGCTCCAGCGGCTCTCCGGGCAGATGTCGCGCGCCGACGTTCGCCACTGGCGCAGCTGGTATGCGGAGCACGAGCAAGGCGCGACCGACGCCGTGCGCGACGCCGACGACCGGAAGCCCGCGCTCATCGACGCCGCGCAGTGGGTCCAGCACTTCGCGCGTCACCCCCGCAGCTTTGTGCGAAGCTTCGTGCTCAACAGGTAAGAACGAATGGCATCCTTCGAAGAACGCTTCGGTCCTGGCCTCTGGGCGACGGTCGTCATCGCCACGTTCAACCGCGCAGACTCGCTGCGGCGGCTCCTCGGGCAGCTCGGCGATCAGACCATCGATTCCTCGAAGTACGAGATCGTCGCCATCGACGATGGGTCGAAGGAGGACACGAGCAAGCTCCTCGCCGACGTGAAGACGCCCTGCGCCCTGCGCATCGAGCGCCAGGAGAACTCCGGGGCCGCGGTGGCGCGCCAGCGCGGCGTCGAGCTCGCGAAGGGCAAGATCATCGTCGTCATCGACGACGACATGCAGGTCGCCTCGACGTTCGTGGAGAAGCACCTGGCGGAGCACACCGCGCCGGACATGGTGGTGCTGGGGCGCCTCCGTCCCGAGGGCGGGCTGAAGGACATGCCGCTCTACGAGCGCTACTACGCGCGCGTGATGGGGCGCGCCGGCGATGCCTACGCCTCGGGTCAGCAGCCGGTGCGCGGGCACAACGTGTACACGGGCAACGTCTCGTTCCCGCGCGAGCTGTTCCTGCGCATCGGCGGGTTCGACCCGCAGTTCCGCGCGCTCGAGGACGAGGAGCTCGGCATTCGCTTCGAGAAGGCGGGCGCGAAGTTCGGCTTCGCGAATCAGGCCGAGAGCATCCACGGCTCCGACCGCACGTCGATGAAGACGTGGATGAACCGCGCCTACCGCGACGGCATCTACTCCACGAAGGTCGGCAAGAAGCACCCCGAGCATCTCGAGTCGAGCCCGTGGCGGCACCTGCCCAACATCAATCCCGTCTCGCGGCCCATCCTCGCGTTCGGGCTCGCGCTGCCCGGCGCCGCGAGCCTCATCGGCAAGGCCGCCATCCACACCGCCTCGGCGTTCGACAGGATGGGGCTCGAGCCCGTCGCGCTGGCCGGCGCCACGCTGGTCTACGGCATCCAGTTCTACCGCGGCGTGCGCCAGGAGACCGGCGGCGCGATGGACGTCGCCCGCGAGTACCGCGAGTTCAAGAAAGGCCTCGCGCTCCTCGGGCGCGGCGGAGGGAGGGGAGGGAACGCGAGCGCGTGGCGCACGATGGTCGACGCGATCCGTGAGGACAACCGCATGATCCGCGTCTATGCGGAGAAATACGACTACCGCCTCGAGGAAGGCGCGCTCGTGCCCGCAGCGACTTCGAAGGAGATCGCTTCCGACGCGGTCCGCAAGATCGGCTATCAGCTCATGATTGCGTATCGCATCATGCGCTACCTCCGCGACTCGGGCCTCGGCCTCGGCGCGCAGTTCATGTCGCGCCTGATCCGGCACGGCTTCTCGTCCGACATCCACTGGGACGCGGAGCTCGAGCCGGGCGTGGTGGTGGTGCACGGCTTCGGCCTCGCCATCAGCTACGCGGCGAAGATCGGCTCGGGCGCGATCCTCTACCAGAACGTCACCCTCGGCTACGGGCTCGACCCGGAGACCAAGGCGCCCGGCGCGCCGGTCATCGAGAAGAACGTGCACATCGGCGTGGGCGCCACGCTGTTCGGTCCCATCGTGATCGGCGAGGGAACGAAGATCATGGCCAACTGCGTGATCAATCGCAGCGTGCCGCCCCGCTCCATCGTCGAGGCGCCGATACCGAACATCGGGGTGCGCGCCGCTCCTCGCCCGGGCTACTGAGCCTTGTGGGCGTTCGCGCTGCTGCTGATCGCGCTCGCTTCACACGCGCTGCTGATCGCCTGGCTACGCACCCTGATCGGCAAGGGGCCGAAGCGCACCGCGGCGCTGGTCGCGGCCTCGCTGTTCATGGTCATCGCGCTCTACGGGCCGCGGGAGAATTTCGGCTACACGTCCCTCGAGCTGGCGGTGGTCGCGCTCGGCGGCGGGCTGTTCGTCGCGCTGCGGATCGGTGAGCGCGCCGTCGTGGCGGTGCGCAGCAAGGTCCGGCGGCCGGTAGCGTCGCCGCCGGTGACGGCCGCTGTTGCCGAGGAGAAGACCGGACGCCGGCAGACGTTCGTGCGCCTCGCGGGCGGTGTCTCGTGGGCGGTGAGCGCGGGCTCGCTCGGCTGGGGCTCGCTGCGGACCCGCCACGACTTCGAGCTCGTCGAGGTGGTGGTGCGGATCCCCGGTCTGCCGAGGGTGCTCGAGGGCTACGCGATCGCGCAGATCTCCGACCTGCACGTCGGCACGTTCGTGGGCGAGGCGGACCTCGCGCGCGGGCTCGAGCTCGTCACGCGCGCGCGGCCCGATCTGCTCGTCGTCACCGGCGACCTCATCGACTTCGATGCCGGACTCGCGGCCATGGCCGCCGCGCGCATCGCGAAGCTCGCGCCCCGCGACGGCATCGTCGGCATCCTCGGCAATCACGAGTACCACTCCGATGCCGACGCGGTGCGCGCGGCGCTCACCGCCGCGAAGATTGACGTCCTGGTCAACCAGAGCCGCGTCGTCCGTGGGGGTGACGCGGGCGGCTTCGTGCTCGTCGGCCTCGATGACTACAGCGCGGTGCGCATGGGCGGCCGCGGCCCCGACCTCGCCGGCACGCTCGCCGCAGCGCCGAAGGACGGTCCGCGCATCCTCCTCGCGCACCAGCCCCAGCAGTTCGACGAGGCCGCGGGGTCAGTGGCCCTGCAGCTCAGTGGCCACACGCACGGTTTCCAGTTCGACTTCGCCGCGACGGTGGGGCGCATCGCCCGGAAGTACGTCTCGGGTCGCTACGAAAAGAGCGGCTCGGTGCTCTGGGTGAACCGTGGCTTCGGCGTCACCGGCCCGCCTTCGCGCGTGGGCGTGCGTCCAGAGGTCACGAAAATCGTGCTCGTTGCGGGTTGAGAGAGCCTCGCGCGCGGCTATACTTTTTTGCGAGGTCATCGATGGACGTTCAAAGCGCAATTGCTCTCGCGACGCGTGCACGTGGCAAGGCGAAGCGCGTGCTGCTGCGCACGCCGGTGGTGAAGCAGGTCGCGGACACGCGGTACTTCGCGGCGCTCGGCCGTCACGCGGGGCAGCTCCCCTGGCTCGACGAGACGCGCTTCTCGGTCCTCAAGGATCTCCGTCAAGACTGGCTCGCGCGCCGTGACGGACGCTCCTTCATCCCGAAGGAGGTGCTCGACATCGCGGACGACTTCGTCGCCCGCCTCAGCAAGGACACGAGCGACAAGTCGTGCGTCCGCATCTCGCCGCAGGAGCTGGCGAGCGATCCCGCGCTCTACAAGTGGGGTATGTGCGACGAGAATCTCGACCTGGCGGAGTGCTACATCGGCTTGCCGGTGAACTTCCTCGGTGTCGAGGTGAAGCGCGAGCGGCCCGATGGGCGCGCGCTCGACGTGCGGCAGTGGCACATCGACGTCGAGGATCGGCGGATGATGAAGATCATCACGTACCTCAGCGACGTCGATCCGACGTGCGGTCCCTTCAACTACCTCGATCGCCCGCTCACGCGCCGCGCGGTGTCGAACCTCGGCTACTGGTCGGGCTTCGTGCCCGACGCGCAGATGAGCCCCGCAGTACCCTCGTCGGAGTGGCTGCAGGCGCTCGGGCCGCGCCTCTCGACGGTCTTCGTCGACACGTGTCGCCTCTTCCACCGCGCGATGCCTCCCTCGCACGTCGACCGCTACTCGATGACGTTCTCGTTCGCGAGCACCACGCCGCACCAGGTCTTCCCCGAGTTCATGGCGAACCGCGAAACGATGCGCCAGATCCGCGACCAGCTCACGCCTCGCCAGCGCCGCGCGGCGCTGATGGACGACTGAGCCGAGATCTGCACGGGGCTCCTCGACTCCTCACCCGAGGCTCCTCACCCGAGGCTCCTAGGCTTCGTTTGAATCCGCGCGCCGGTCACGCCTTCGCGTGTTTGCCGTTGAGGCCGTTGAGGGGGCGGCCGTCGACGTACTTGATGACCTTCGCAGGGATGCCCGCGACGATCGCGCCCGCCGGCACGTCGTTCACGACCACGGCGTTCGCGCCGACCACAGCGCCCTTGCCGACCCGCACCGGGCCGAGCACGCGCGCGCCGCAGCCGATGATCACGTCATCCTCGATGATGGGGTAGCCGTTGTCCTTGGCGGTGCCGATGGTGTTGTTGCCGAGAAACTTCACCCGGGCGCCGATCTTCGCGTCACCACCGATCACGATGCCCAGCGTGTGCGCGAAGTTGACGCCCTCGCCGAGCGTGACCTGGTTGCCGATCTCGATGGCATAGATCGCGGTCTGGCAGAGGCGGAGGACACGGTTCGCGCCCGGCACGTGCCAGCGGCGCGAGGCATCGCGCAGGCGGCTCAGCGCGAGGACCGCATACCCGTCCTGGACGAGGGCCGCGGTGACGGCATCCTTGGCGGTCGGCTTCCAGCCCGGCGTGGGGGCCGGACCATTGCGCGTGAGGGCGACGCCGTACGCATCCTTCGCGAGCTGCTTGAACAGACCCATGCGCCATCGTACGCCCTGTCCAGAAGGGTGAACAGGCGGCATCAGGTTCGTATATGTTGGCGGCCTGCGATGCTGCCGTTCCTACCCGTTCCCATGGACGTGGCGCAGCAGGCGTACGTACAGGCGCACGTCGAGGAGCGCGTTCGCACCGGAAATGACGTTACGGCCGAAGAAACCGAGCTGAACCCGCAGCTCCGGTACGACTTCATCTGGAAGAGCGGCCAGAATCACATCGTCGCGATCTACCAGCCGCGGTTCGTGCTCACGCACACCTTCAACCGGCCGACCGTCGACCCGCGCGTCGTCAGCCCTGCGACGCTGAACCTCACCGACCCGAACAACGATCCGCTCTCCGCGCTCCACAACGGCGGCTTGGGCATCGAGGTGCAGCGGCCTCGTTACCGCGTCTCGCTCTATCAGTTTGCGGCATACGGCCCCATCACCACCACCTCGATCCTCGTGCAGGCGCCGTGGAACGGGGAGGGCTTGCCCGCCGATCCGAACCCGATCATCCCTTCGACGATCGCGGCGCGCTTCACGCTGCTCTTCCTCCAGACGCAGTTCTTCGCGCCCATCAAGCTGACGCGCCACGTCGCGCTGATCCCGGGCTTCGTCTACAACGCGTTCGGCGGCGCCGACAGCCCGTCGCGCGGGGTCATCGCGTTCACGTCCGGACCCGGCGCGAGCCTCGCGCTCGACGTCGCGGCCACGAGGGACGACCGCTTCCTCACGACCGTCGGCGGCGGACGGATCACCACCGCGTTCGAAGGCGACCGCACCGGTGCCATCATCTATCGCGCCGAGGCCACGCAGTCGTGGCGGCACTGGTGGTCGCGCAACGTGTCGACCGAGCTGGCGGGCGGCGGGAGCGTCGGCGGCGACGACATCAGCGGCTTCTCGTTCTTCGGTCAAGCCTCCGCCGGCCTGCTCTACGACAGCTATCCGTTCTTCCGTCTCGAGCCCGGCGCCGCGCCCGCGGGCGGTCCGGCGGGTCGCGGTAACCGCTTGCAGCTCGGGCTCGTGGCGAAGGCCGCGCCGTGGATCGACCTCTTCTCCGGCGAGCTCGAGCAGCGCGCGGTGGGCATCGGCGCGGTCAACTACACCGTCGGTCGCACCACTTTCCGCGGGCAGATCTCCACCGGCAAGGTGTTGAACACGCCGCGCTCGATCGCGAAGTACTCGATCGTCCAGGCCGAGACCGGCGCTCGCTACGGCCTCGGCCCCACCGTCTTCCTCGACGGCGGCCTGCGCTACGGCTCGCAGGAGTTCGACAACGCGATCCGCTTCAACCAGCTCACGCAGGCCACGATCTACGCGGGCTTCACCTGGGCCCCGCTCCCCGCGCGCTTCTAGTTCCTCCCTGCCGTGCGTGGTCGTGACCGGTTGCGGCGGATGACGTCGGCGAGGCTGCGGCCGCGGGGATCCCCGCGAAGCTCGCCTCCGACCGTACCCATGCCGCCCGCGCCGAGCATGCCCCCGACGCGATACCGCCCCGCGAGCTCACGCGGGCGCTTCTGGCTCGGGCTGCGGCTTCTTGCGGTCCTTCACCATCCTGAGGACCGCCTTGAGATCCTTCGGGACGAGCACGCCGAGCACGAGCATCAGCACGAGATAGAGGAGCGCGTCGGCGGCGAGGCGCACGAGGTCGATGGTGGCCGTCTTCAGGAAGTGGTCGGCGACGCCCACCACCAGGCAGATGCCCAGGGACTTGACGAGCGCGAGCAGGCCGCGGCGGTCCATGGCCTTCTCGCGGAGCACCGCGAAGAAGACCAGCACGATCACGAGCTCACGCAGCGAGAGCGCGAGCGAGGCGCCCATGCCCGCGCCGCCGGGGCCGAGCGGCGCGAAGAGCGGCACGGCGATCGCGATGAGCGTAGGCAGCAGGATCATCCCGGCGATGGACACGATCGTGATGGTCCACGAGCGATCGAGGATCATCAGCGCCAGCCAGAGCAGCACGTTCAGGTAGGCGAACACGAACGTGGGCGCGAGCCAGCGCAGGCTCACCGCCGCCGGCAGGAAGGCGTCCTTGATGGTGACGTGGATCCAGAACTCGGCGCCCAGCGCGAGCAGAAGGGTCAGCGGGATGGTGACCACGATCACGGCCTCGACGCCGCGGCGGAGGATGCGGACGAACTCCTCCTCGCTGCGGACCTTCGCGCGGCTCATCATCGGGATGAGCACGCCGCTCATGATCGGCGAGAGCAGCGCGGAGAGCTGGGCAATCTGGAGCGCGGCGGCGTACCAGCCGACCTCCTTCGAGCCCTCGGGCATCAGCATGCCCACGAGCGGGACGTCGATGTACGCGCCGAGCGCGACGGCCGCATTCGCGATGTAGAAGGGGAACGCGATCCGGAGGACCTTCTTCGTCTCCGCGAGGTCGATGCGGAGCTTCAGGTCGACCGCGTCCTTGGTCGCGATGTAGAGGAACGTCGCCTTGAGGCCCTCGCCGAAGATCATCGGCAACGGAAGCATCCAGAACGGGGCGCCCAGCGTCACCGCCGCGAACGTCCCGCCGCCCCAGAAGATCTTCGCGACCACGTTCGCGAGCGCGAGGCCGTTGACCTTCTGCGCCGCCTGGAGCGTCTGCTGGAAGGTCTGGTTGAGCGCGGTGAACAGGTAGGCGAAGCCGAAGAGGAACGCGGCAACGCGGCGCTCGTGCACCTCGTGGTGCGCGAGCAGGATGGTCACGCCGAGGCCGATCACCGGGATCAGCACGAGCGCGCGCGCCACGAGCACGCCGCCGAAGAAGTCACTCGCGTGCTTGGGTCGGACCGCGATCTCGCGGGAGATGTACGTGTCGACGCCGAGGCTCAGGAACACCATCAGCGAGGCGGCGAGCTGATCACCGAAGCGGTAGTGCCCGAAGAGGACCGGCTGGAGGTACTTCGGGAGCTTGAAGGTGACCAGCAAGGCCACGCTCCACGTCAGCAGCATGGAGGCCGCGAGCTTGGCGCCGTTGCGCAAGGCGGTGAGCCCCTCGCGGCGGGTGTGCTCCTCGGGGGCGCCCGTCGTGCCGCCGCTGGCCGTCATCGCCGGCGAACCTAGCAGGGCCAGCAGGAAAGAGGAAAGAGGGGCGACGAGGCTCGTCGCGTTCTGCAACGCACGGCTATGACCACGTCTTTACCGGCTCTTTCGCGTAGCCCGTTTAGGGGTCGCGTCAAATCGGCCTCCCGCGTACCATGGCACCCGTGCAGCTAGCGCCCGGCTCCCAGATCGGGATCTACGTGCTCGAGTCGCTGCTGGGAACGGGCGCCTTCGGAGTGGTGTGGCTCGCTCACCGGAGCGATCCCTCGAGCCCCCAGAACAACGAACGCGTCGCCATCAAGGTGCTGCATCCCGAGGCCGCAGTCTCCCGGGAGAGTGTGGAGCGGTTCCGCCGCGAGGCCTGGGCGCTGTCCCAGCTCCAGAGCCCCCACATCGCGCGGATGTTCGAGTTCCTGACGGGCCCTCCCTTCGGGATGGCGCTCGTCATGGAGTACATCGAGGGCGAGCTCCTCTCGGACGTCCTGAAGCGCGCGCGCTTCTCTGTGGAAGATGCGACCGGCCTCGGCATCGGCGTCCTGAGTGGTGTCGCGGAGATGCAGGCGATCGGGATCATCCACCGCGACATCAAGCCCGAGAACATCATCCTCCGGCCCAACGCGAACGGCTGGCACGCGGTGATCTTCGATTTCAACCTCTCGCGGGTGAAGAACCCGAACGGCAAGATGAGCAGCCTGACCTCGATGCACGCGGCCATCGGGACCGTCCCTTACATGGCGCCCGAGCAGCTGCTCGACGCGCGCCGCGTCAACGAGGCGTCGGACGTCTACTCGGTCGCGACCATTCTTTACCGCTCGGTCGCGGGCGTGCTGCCCTTCGACACGCGCGAGAGCCTCCGCGAGAAGCTGCAACAGGAGGCGAAGCCGCTTCCCACCGGACGCGAGGATGCGATCGGAAAGGGCTTCGAGCGCATCGTCGGCAAGGCGCTGCGGCGGAGGCCCGCGGAGCGCTTCGGCAACGCGCAAGAGATGCTCGACGAGCTCACCGCTCTCGTGACGGCGCCCCAGTAACGCCTGTAGAGTGGCCGGTCCGGTGAAGAACGACTCCTCCTCGCGCGCACGTCTCTGGGTAGCTGCAGCTGCAGTCGCCTTCTACCTGCTGTTCATCCTACGAACGAGCTTCGCTATCGGGGGAGCGCGCTACTTCGTGCTCTTCGAGGACGCGATGATCTCGATGCGGTACGCCCGCCACCTGGCCGACGGCCATGGCTTCGTGTGGAACATCGGAGAGAAGCCCATCGAGGGGTTCACGAACCTCCTCTGGGTGCTCTGGATGAGCGTCGCCCACACGCTCGGGATGTCCGAGTCGAAGATCTCGCTCTTCATCATGCTGAGCGGCATCGCGATCATGGTGGGCATCGGCCTCGTGACCGCGAAGATCGCGCGCAAGATGACGAGCGAGGCCTGGGTGCCCGTCGCGGTGCTCGCGGCCACGATGTTCGACTACCCGCTCGTCTTCTGGACGCTGCGCGGCATGGAGGTCGGCGCGCTCGCGCTGCTCGTCTACACGCTGCTCTGGCTCGTTCTCGAGAACGAGGAGGAGTTCAGCTTCCCGCGCACCATCGCCATGGGCGCGCTCACCGCGGGCGCGCTGCTGATCCGCAGCGACTCGGTGGTGCCCGTCGGGCTCATCTGCCTCTACGGCTTCCTCTTCAGCAGCAAGCGCTGGCTCTTCGCCGGCGTGATCGGCGTGTTCGCGCTGAGCGCGGTGGGCGGGCAGACCGTGTTCCGGAAGGCGTACTTCCACGAGTCGCTGCCGAACACGTACTTCCTGAAGCTCTACAAGATCTCGCCCATCGCGCGCATCAAGCGCGGCGCGTTCGTCGCGATCGAGGTGGTCACGCTCCACCTCGCGCTCCCGGTGAGCATCGTGTTCGCGAGCATCACCGGGCTGAAGAAGGACTTCTACAAGGACCAGCAGACCCGCCGGCTCTTCCTCCTCGGCACGCTCTTCGTCGCGCAGATCGGCTACGCCACGTACGTCGGCGGCGACGCGTGGGAGTGGATGCTCTACGCGAACCGCTACATGTGTATCGGGATGCCGGCGCTCATCGTGCTGGTGGCGGTGCTGCTGTCGCGCCTCGTCGCGGAGATCACCGCCGAGAAGGCCGCGTTCTTCGTGCGTCGTCTCTCGCTCGGCCTGCTGCTGTGCGGCGGCGCGCTGGTGGCGCTGAACCTGTTCGCGAAGAAGT
Source organism: Polyangiaceae bacterium (assembly GCA_043732195.1). Taxonomy (GTDB): domain Bacteria; phylum Myxococcota_A; class Polyangia; order Polyangiales; family Polyangiaceae; genus Labilithrix. The sequence continues at coordinate 17,702 of JAYTHX010000029.1, read as the reverse complement.
TCCCCGAAGAGGGCGTCGCGCGCACGATGATCTTCAGCAAGGTCGCCCTCGCGACCGGCGGCGCGTTCTTCTTTCTCGGGCTCCTGCTTCGGCTGAAGGATCTCCGCGAGGGCATCGCCCAGGGGCTCGCCGCGCTCCAGCGGCGCCTCGGCAGCCGCGCGACGGTGAGCCTCGCCGCGGTGGTGCTCATGATCCTCGTCTGGGCGCCCTCGCAGCTCATGCCGCTCGGGCGCTGGGCCGCGCAGAACGCCGCCCAGTACAAGGACGAGGCGAACTACACGCGCCTCGGCCTGCTCATCCGCGAGAGCACGCCGCCCAGCCTGCGCATGGCGGTCGCGGCCGCCGGCGCCACGCCCTACTTCGCGCAGCGCCCCACGGAAGATCTCCTGGGCAAGAACGACAGCTTCATCGCGCACCTCGCGCCGCGCGGCGTGTTCTCGCCCGGCCACGACAAGTGGGACTACCAGTACAGCCTCGGGCAGCGGCACGCGGATCTCATCGTCGAGACCGTCGACGTGAACCCCGCCGACGAGGAGTACATCGAGAGCCTCGGCTTCGAGACGCTCCCCAACAACATGCGCCTCCGCAAGGACGCGGCGGTCGCGCGGCGCGACCTCATCGGCCGCGAGATGGTCGACGGCGCCACGCTCGACGCCACGCTCGGTGAGATCGGCGCGAAGCTGCCGCCCAGCCTCGCCGCTGTCGACCTGGTCGTGGTGCTCGCGTTCGGGCTCGTCATCGCGCTCGGTCTGCGCAAGATCGTGAAGGACGGCGAGTCGTTCGCGGCGCTCGGCGCCGACGTGCCGCCGGAGCCCGAGCTCGACGAGAGCGCGCAGGCGGCGCTGAAGGGCGCCGAGGCGCGGGCCATCCCCACGCTCGACGGCATGCGCGGAATCGCCGTGCTGCTCGTGCTGATGTTCCACTTCGCCTGGACCTTCCCCGGCGAGGACCCGACCACCGCGGTCACCTTCGTCGACAAGATCGCGGTTCGCATCCACGCGTTGCTATGGTCCGGCTGGTTGGGGGTCGATCTCTTCTTCGTCCTCTCCGGGTACCTGATCACGCGCGGGCTCGTCTCGCCGTCGAAGAAGGCGCTCGGTACCCGCCTCAAGATGTTCTGGATGCGCCGCGTCCTGCGCATCTTCCCGCTCTACTACGCGTTCATCATCGTCGGGACCGTCGTGGCGCTCGCGGTGGCGGGCACCTCGGCATGGATCCCCGGGCCCTCCTACTGGGTCTACATGCAGAACTACGCGCTCGCCTTCGACGACGAGCCGCTGCGCTGGACGGCGCACTTCTGGTCGCTCGCCATCGAGGAGCAGTTCTACTTCGTGTGGCCGATCGTGGCGCTCATGGTATCGCGGAAGCGGCTCATCCCCACCATCCTGGTGCTCGTGCCGCTCGTGGTCGCGCTCCGCGGCTTCATGATCTTCAAGGGCGCGTCGATCCCGGCGCTCAACGGGATCTTCCATGGCGACCAGGGGATCGCGAAGTTCGTATACCGCGCCACGTTCACCCGCGCCGACGGGCTGCTGCTCGGCGCGTTCGTCGCCGTGACCCAGCGCGAGGTCCTGCATCCCGTCTCGATCGCGTGGCGCCGGCTGCGCTTCCCCATCTTCATCTCGACCGCGCTCGCGCTGGCCGGGCTCTACGTGATGGCGAACGGCCTGAACGACTACGACCGCCGCATCATGGCCATCGGGTACGTGACCCTCGCCATCTTCTTCGCGAGCTCGATCTCGATGTGCGCCGACGCGGTGATCGGCGAGCGGGTCCGGGCCTTCCTCTCGTGGCGCCCGCTCGTGGCCTGCGGGAAGGTCAGCTACGGCATGTACATCTTCCACTGGGTGCTCGTGATCTTGCTCGTCCCGCGCCTCGTGAAGATGCAGGCCGGCATGGACGTGGCGACCCAGATGGCGCTCGTCACCGCCGTTATCGTGGGCGGCATCGCCATCGTCTACGTGCTGGCCACCCTGAGCTTCAAGTTCTTCGAGACGCCGTTCTTGAAGCTCAAAGGCCGCTTCCACGACTGAGTCGATGGTATGCTGCGCCTGATGATCTCTCGACGCCTCGCGCAGCTCGCGCTGCTCGCCGGTCTCTGCTCCCTCTCGCTCGCGTGCGGCGGGACGGGCCCGTACATCTGGGTCGACGGCCTCCCGGCCTCCGCCGCGGGTGGCGGTGACGTGCTCATCGCCGACGGTGACGTCCTCAACGTGCGCGTGTTCAACCAGGACCCGCTCTCCACGAAGGAGCGCGTGCGGGCCGACGGCCGGATCTCGATCCCGGTCATCGGCGAGGTCGTGGCCCGCGGAAAGCGCCCCGCGCAGCTCGCGGCCGAGATCCAGGACCGGCTCAAGGACATCGTGAAGGTGCCCTCGGTCATCGTGACGTTCGAGCAGGGCGCGGAGCTCAAGATCTCGGTGGTGGGCGAGGTCCGCAACTCGGGAGTCTTCCCGATCGAGCCGGGCTCCAACGTCCTCCAGGCCCTCGCCGCGGCCGGCGGGCTCACCGACTACGCCGACGGCGACAAGGTGTTCGTGGTGCGGAAGTCTCTCCCGCAGCGCGTCCGCTTCCGCTACGCGGACCTCCGCTCGCAGGATCTGAAGAGCATCCAGTTCATCCTCCAGGCGGGGGACGTGGTCGTCGTCGAATAGGCGTCGGCGGCAGTGGCCAACCCCTTCGTGCCTGGTGCTAGGGCCACCGTGGTGGTTGGCGTGGAATTGTGCCGCAGCCAGGGTTGATAGGGCCTCGCCGCCACGTATCATGGGAGACCCATGGGTTCTTCTTTGCTGCGGGCGGGTTTCGGGCTCGCTGCCCTGGTGTTCCTCGCCTGCGGTGACAGCAGCACGGGCGGCGACGCTCCAGCGGACCCGGACGGCGGCAGCGGCCCGGAGACCGGCACGACGGGCGCTCCGATCGACGGCGGCGCAACGCCCGAGCCGACCGCCGGCTGCGGCGCAACCGGCGTGAAGACCGGCTTCGTCGGCAGCCAGAGCATCACGGTCGGCGGCAGCAAACGGACCTACGAGCTGTTCGTGCCCGAGTCCTACGACGGCAAGAAGACGTTCCCGCTGACGTTCGTGTTCCACGGCGACGGCGGCACCGGCGCGGGGATCCGCAGCTCCTTCGAGCTCGAGGCGGCCTCGCAGAGCGGCTCGATCTTCGTGTACCCGGACGGCGCGAACAACACGTGGGTCATCGGCGAGGCGAGCGGCCTCAAGGCGGACGTCGCGTTCATCGATGCGGTCGCCGCGGATCTCGGCAGGTCCCACTGCACCGACAGCAAGCGAGTGTTCGCGGTCGGCTTCTCGAAGGGCGCCTACTTCACCAACATGCTGGCGTGCCTCTCGAAGAGCAACCTCCGCGCCGTCGTCACGCACGCGGGCGGCGGCCCCTTCGGGCTCGACGGCTCGGGCACGAGCTTCGACAACAAGGGCAACCTCACGTGCCCGTCGCCGCCGGTCGCAGCGCTCCAGGTGCAGGGCACCGCGGACACGTCGGTCCCGCCGAGCGAGGGCACGAAGGCGCGCGACTACTGGCGCACGACGAACGGCTGCAAGACCGCGACCAAGCCCTACGACCCGAGCCCGTGCGTCGCTTACGACGGCTGCAACGCCGCCCGCCCCGAGGTGTGGTGCGAGATCCCGGGCCTCACGCACACGCTCTGGCAGAACGCCGCGTCGGTGACGTGGAACTTCTTGAAGACGAAGTAGCGAGTCAGTTCCAGAGGCGCACGATGCGGCTGAACGCTAGCGGCAGCAGTTCTTCATTTTTGCATGGCTTCTCGAGCAGTCGCTTGGGGACGTCCGCGAGAAACGCGCGGACCTCACCATCGATTCCTCCACCGGTGACGAACACGAAGCGACCGGCGAGCTGCGGGTTCACCAGCCGCACGCGACGAAACACCACCATGCCAGACAGGCGCGGCATCATGAAATCACTGAAGACCACGTCGAACAGCTCGCGACCTTCGACCAGACGGCGACATGCTTCACGGGAATCAAGAAGCGCGACGACCTCGAATCATTTGTCGAGCGCCTGCGGCTGTGCGCGAACGATCGCCTCCTCGTCGTCGATGAGCATGACACGTCCGCGATGCGCAGATGGCGGCGTCTCGCACGTCCCTCCCGGGTTGTGCACAATCGACTTGGCTGCAGGCAGAACCACCCGAAACGTGGTTCCGCGATGCAGTTTCGTTCGGACCGAGAGCTCGCCGCCGAGAGAGGACACGATGCTATGGCAGATCGCCAGTCCCAAGCCGGTCCCCTCACCCACCGGCTTCGTGGTGAAGAAGGGGTCGAAGATCCGACCGAGCACCTCGTCGCGAATCCCCGTGCCGTTGTCGGTGATCTCGACCGCGACGTGATCATCGTCGACGTCGCTAGCGGAGATATGGACTTGATTCAGCTCCGTATTCGCACTGGAAAATGCGTGAGCGGCGTTCACTAGCAAATTGACGAAGACCTGCGAGAGACGCGACTCGTCGGCGAGCACTGGAGACACGGCGGTCGGATCGACGACGAGCGTCACGCGTCGTCGGAGCTCGTGCCTGGCCATGCTCACCGACATCGCGATCGTCGAGTGCACGTCCGTCGGTATGGCGATCGTGTCTTCGCGAGCGAAGGCCCGCAGGCCGCGCACGATCTTCCGGATTCGCTCCGCGCCTTCGCGCGCTCCCGCCAGCGCCTCGAGGATCTCCCGCATCCTGTCGGAAGGCGATGCGCTGGCGATGCTCCGGATCTCGTCGAGCGCGAAGTTCACGTTCGCAGATACGAAGGTCAGGGGGTTGTTGATCTCGTGACCGACCCCCGCGGCCAAAGTACCGGTGGTCACCAGACGTTCCTGCCGCTTGATCCGTTCTCGAAGCGCTTCTCGCTCCGAAACGTCCTGAAAGACGCCAAAGATGGCGCGCGTGCGGCCCGTCACGGGATCCACTTCGGCACGGCCCTTCGAGTGCACGCGTCTCGTTCGACCGCCAGGCAGCACAAGCCGCAGGTCGAAGTCGAACGGTTCGGCGTGGTCGATCGCGCGCTGAACGGCGACCGCGACGACGGCGCGGTCATCGGGGTGGTAGCAGTCGATAGCGTCCTCGACCGATGGTGGGTCCGGCGACTCTCGCTCGTGGATAGCGAAGACTTGCGGCGACCAGTAGAGCCGCGACCCTTCGAGGTCCAGACGCCAGTGACCGATCGCGGCAACTTCCTCGGCCATCGCGAGGAGAGCGTTTCTCCGCGCCAGGCCGCGCAATGCCAGCTTGTGGTCGGTGACTTCACTCAGCGAGGTGACGAAGCCGCGAACCTCGCCATCCCGCACGTCGGGTGAGTAAACGACGTCGAAGTCGTGCCGGTCTCCTTGGGCGGTCGTCACGGTGCGCTCGAAGGATTGCCGCTCGCCGCGCAGGACAGCCTCCATATGTGAGAGGTCCTGAGCGTGGATCGCCTCACCGACCAGATCGCGCATCTCGGCCCCTTCGAGGGATTCGCGCGTCCGTCCGAATGTTCTCGCATAAGCCGTGTTCGAGAAGCGATTGCGAAGGCCACGGTCCGTGTAGGCAACCCGCGCGGGCACGGAATCGAGCACAAGCTCGAGATCACCGGCGAGCTCGGCGGACGTCTTGAGCGCCATACGGAGCTCGCTCGCCGTGCGCTGGCCCGCGAGGATCCCCATCACCGCACCTGCAAGCTCACTCAGGTTCCTGGATTGTTCCGGAGTAAGCACGCGAGGCTGGGAGTCGAGCACACAGAGCGTGCCGAGGGCGAAACCTGCGTCGTCGACGAGCGGCGCGCCTGCATAGAAGCGAACGTTGGGCTCTCCGGTGACGAGCGGGTTCTCGGCAAAACGAGCGTCAAGCCGCGCGTCCTCCACGTGCAAGAGCCCCGTCTCGCGGATGGCGTGCTCGCAGAACGCATGCTCCCGCCGGGACTCCGTTTTTCCGGCCATACCATGCGCCGCGAGAAACCATTGACGGTCGCTGTCCACCAGGCACACGATCGCGATGGGCACGCCGCAGAGCTTCGCGGCCAGTCTCGTCAGCGCGTCGACCGCAGGGATCCCTGGCTGGTCGAGCACCTGATACGCTGCAAGCGCCTCGAGTCGCGAGGTCTCGGCGTCGGGAAACCTTTGGCGCGTCATGCGGCGAGCTTGTCAAAGTCCCGCGATGGGGTCGAGGGTCAACGTCGCAATCGGGACGTGCCCGTGCTTCGCGCGAGGGGCTGCTGATGCTGTCTCGCAAGCACGGACGCCGGCGGACTGACGGGGCTGGGCGCCTCGAAGAGGCGAGCTACAGTTCCTGCGCGAGCGCAACGACCTGACGGCGCATTCCGCGCGGTCCGGGTGCCGTCGTCGCTGGGCAGCAGCTCTGCGATCATGCCGAGTCGCTCTTGGAAGGCGCGGGACAGGCGCACGTGCTGCGCCCGCTCGAGCGTTGGCTGGCCCGACTCGAGCAGCTCGCTCTCGATCGCATGGCACTCCTCCGCCACCGTCACGAAGCCGGCGGCGGCAGAGCCGCCCTTGAGCGTGTGCACCAGGCGCCGGACGGTCGCGGGCTCCTCGACGTGCTCGAGGTCGAGCAAGATCCGCTCGGCCTCTCGAACGAAGGCGATCATCCCATCGCGGTCCCGAACGAAGGAGAGCATGACAGCTTCGACTTCGCGCGCCCTCCGCTGGGCGCGTTCACCTTCGACGGTCGAGGTCACGTCGGTGAGGATCACCAGCACCCGGACCATCACTCCTTCCTCGAGGACCGGCCGAAAGCGCATGCCATAGACGGCACCATCACGCTGCAAGCGCGGGCGCATCTGACCCGCAGCGACCTCGAAGGGGAAGATGCCGTCGGTGAGTTGCTCGAAACCAATCGCGAACGACTCTCGCAACTCCTCGTCGTGCGGCGCGATGTAGTCCCAGATCTTCTGTCCGGGGTTGATCGGGCCGGACCGCCAGTAGGGCCTGCAAGGGCGAGCCCGACAGAAGATCGCTCGCTACTCCTGAGCGCGCGTCAGACGGCGCGGCGGCCCGTGATGACCCGGAAGAGCACGACGACGACGGCGATGACAAGCAGCGCGTGAATGAGGTTTCCGCCGGTGTGCATGGCCATGCCGCCTCCCCAGCCGAAGAGGAGAACGAGGACGATGATCACGAGAACGAGGTTTGACATGGGAAGGCCCGCTGAAGCGCAAGAAACGAGCCGCGCCCGGCGGCCGCCGCATTCGCCTTGATCCGTCGCGCGTCGAGAGCCCGACCACGAGCGGTGTTGTCTCAGTGGGGCAATCGCGCGCGCGAAAAGTAACCCGATTCTGCGGGTTTGTGTGTGGTCCGCAAACTGCTTCGACAGCGCCGTGAGACATCGACCGCACCATCCGCCCATTCAACCTCACGTCGTCGCTCCCCTTCCACGGGTGCGTCGGCTGTCGCGAGGCGTGCACTTCGGCATCGCGTGCGTTGGGGTCTTCTTCGTCGCGATCGTCCTGTACTGGATTCGCTACGCCGGCGGTTGAAAGGCGAGCGCCGCGTGACGGATCGCGTGGTCCACCACGACGAGCGCGGCCATCGCGTCGACGATCACGACCGCGCGCGGCAACAGGCATGGATCAGCGCGGGGACCTTCTTCGCCTTGATCACCAGCCTGCGGCCGGTGGCCTCGAGGCTCAGGGCCGGCCGACGTCGTTCCAGAGCTTGACCCAGTCGGCTGCGATGCGCGCCTGCACGTCGGCGAGATTTAGTTTCCCCGCACATACCTCCGAGCGCAGGTGGGCCTCGAGACCGTCCTTGACGTGCGCGTCGGCGATCGGCTCCGGCCAGAGATTCGTCGGATCATTCGATCCGCCCAGCTCGAGCGAGATGAGATGGTCGTACTCCACCGACGACGACGCGCCGGTGAACGTATACGCGGCGGCGACCTTAGCTTTCTCCGCGGCATTGACGCTCCGGACCGTTCGCGAGTAGCCCGACGTGCAGATCTTCGCGAGGTCGGTGGTGAGCACCTGGCCGGGGGTGAGCCTGGGATCGGGACGCGAGTGACCATCCGGTCCGACGCCGCCGGTGGGCCCGCCCGCGGCGGGAGCCGAGAAGAGGTCCGCGAGGTTCGATGCGTTCGCCGCATCGCGCAACTTTGTCAGCCCAAAGACCTCTTCCACCGTTCGCAGCGTCGAGCTGTGCGTGAAGTGAACGTTGCTCGCATAGCCAGGAGTCGCGAACGGAGATAGCGCGATCATGCCAATCGGGTGGTCGCCCTTCTCGCTCTCGTCCCACGTGATGAAGATGGCGCCGTCGTCCTTGTAAGCCTTGGACGCCAGGATCTTGGGGACGAACGTCGCGAGCCAGTCGTCCGCCGTCTTGATCAGGTCGGCGGGGCAGCCCGTCGCACCATGGCTGTCGTTGCACAGGTTCGGGACGATGAAGTTGTAGTCCGCGTCCTTGTCCGCCGTGAGATCACCCGCGAGCTCGGAGAGCGGGCGGATGTTGGACGCGCAGGCGGAGCTCGACGCGGAGGGGGGGCTACCGCTCACGTCCTGGAAGAAGACCATGGGGTCGTGCTTCGCGGCGTAGAGCCCGACGCTCTGGATCGGGCATGTGCCGGGCGTGATGCCCTCCTGGTAGGAGCGCCAGCTCTTGCCCGCTCTCTCCAGCTGCGCAACGAGGTGGTCGGTACCTGCGGGGATGGAGTGGCTCGCGCTGGGATCGGCGTCGGTAGTGATCCCGAGGTTGTCGCCGGCCTCGAGCCAGATGTAGTTCGGCTCGCTGGGATGCAACCCCGGAGGATTGAAGTACTGCTCGGCGTGTGCGCCTTGCGTGAGCAGCGTGCCGTTCAGGTACGGAGCCGAGGCGTTCCCCTTGATGGCGGCCCAGTTGTGGTTCTCGAGGACGATGACGAACACCGTCTTGATCGCCGGCATCACCGTCCCCGCGGGAGCGGGCGACGGCTTCTTCTTCGCGGCCAGCTCCGCGGTGGCCGAGCCGTCATCGGACGGACCAGCGACCGAACACGCCCCCGCTGAAACGACAACGAGTGCGGCAGCGAGCGAAGTGGCGAGCGAGCGGGTACGGTTCATCGCGGCGGATACTGGTCCCCGTCGCGGGCGAACGCTCATCAATTGAATTTAACAATCGCGCGCACGGCCGCGCTCGTACCGTGAGAATGAAGAAGTTGCATGCGAACGTTTCGGAAGCGGTCGCAACACTCGCTTGATGCGCGCGGCGCCGCGCGCTTCGTGGTCGTAGCCGTGAGGCCGTGAGGTCCCCCTGAAGGCGCCATCCCGGCGGTCGTTTGAAAGACGATGAAACGTCTTGGTCCGGTAGTGGCGGTAGCGGGTGCGTGGCTGGCGACGACGGCCGCATGCACTTTTGACGGCGGGGGGGGGGCTCCGGACGTATCGTCATCGGCGGTGGAGCCGTCGATGCTCGTCGCCCACGAAGGGGCTTCTGCGGAGGCGTCGTCGCCGGTCAGCCGGGCGCCGCGACCGGCCCCCGTGGTCGTGTTCACGCCCGCCGAGCGCGCCGAGTTTCAGCCCTTGCCCGTTCGGGCGAAGGCCATTCCGGTCTTGCTCTTCCACGAGATCTGTCCCGCGGCCTGTGGGCCCGCGGACACCTACGGAGTCACGCAGCAAGAATTCACGCGCATCCTCATGGTCGCGCAACGCGCGGGGTACCGGACCATCTCGATTGCGACCTACGTGAAAGCGATGGAAGGCGACTGGAGCACCGTCCCCCCCCGCCCCCTCCTCGTCACCTTCGACGACGGGCGCCTCGACGGCTACCGCGGGGCCGACGACGTGCTGCGGATGCTCGACGAGCGAGCCGTCATGTACGTGATCACCGCCACTGCCGACGCCAACACCTCGTTCGCCATGCGCTGGTCCGAGATCATCACTGCCCAGCGCTCCGAGCGCTGGGACATGCAGCTCCACGCCCATGCCGGTCATACGCGGGTAAGCGTGCAGGAGCCTGACGACAGCGGCCTGCCGGACGCCGCCGACGTGGGCCCTTTCTACGCCTGGCGACGCTGGCAACCGAACACGCCGGAACAGACCGCCCACACCGAGTCCTTCGCCGAGTGGAAGGTTCGCGCCGAGAGCGACATCAGCACAGGAAGCGAGCGCCTCGTCGCGGAGCTCGGCCCGAGCCCCGTCCGAGCGCTCTCCTTTGCCGTCCCGTTCGGAGACTACGGCCAGGTCCACTCCAATGACGTGGGCATCGCGCCGTCGTTGCGAACGTTTCTGGATGCTCACTTCGCCGTGTGGTTCACGCAGCCCCACGCAGACCCGGACTTCACGACGACCCTCTCCGGGAGCCACGAGGCGTTCCGGTATACCATCCTGAAGTCCACCACGGCCGAGACGGTCTATGCGTGGCTCTCGCGTCACGCCGGACCGAAGCAATAGTCGCGTTCAGGGCGCGCGCGAAGCGACCTCGTCTCCGACTCTACTCAACCACCGTGGCCGTACGTCGCGAGGACCGCGTGCGCCGCCGCGACGCGCTGGCCGGTGTTGCAACGACCGCAGGCCTCGAAGTGCTCCTCAAACGCGAGCGTCGCCGCCTCGACCGAGCGAGCGGCGCGCAGCGAGGCGAGCCCGTACGGAGAGAAGGTCTCGAGCTCGTACCAGATGAACGCCAGCTGCAGCCCGAGTGCGTGGGGCGACGCGCCCTGGCGCGCCGCGAACCACGTGACGTTGTCGTTGCGGGTCACGTTCCAGCGCGCCCCGACCGACCACTGCGCGATGCCGCGACCCAGGCCGCCGCCCAGCTGAACCGCGCTGGGATCGATGCTCGACTCCTGCTCGAGGTTGCCGACGATCGCGGCGGACTGCTCTTCGCTCAGACCCTTGCCGACGAAGAACGTGAACGCGGTCTTCTCGTTGCTGGTCCGGAGCTCCTCGTCGGTGGCCGACGACGGATCATCGGTGGGAGCCGCGCACGCGACCGCGAGGGCGCTGGTCGCGAAGAGCAGCGCAAGGGACGACTTCATGCGGGAGCAGCCAGCGACGATCGTGCCAGCGGTTGCGGCTAGCGGCGCCGTTCGATCGCGCGGCGAACCAGAGGGCGGCGATGGCTCGCCCGGTCCGATCGTTACCCACCCCGGATTGCCTGCGCCCCATCGCAACAGGCGCTACACGACGGGGCCGCATCTCGCAGGCGCAGTGTGATAAACCGGCCGGCAACGAAACGTTGGCCGATCACGGCGCATCCCTCGACGTTCCATCTCCCCAGGTCGCCGAACCATGAACTTGCTCCGCTCCCTACGTCAGGGCCGGCCGGCGCGTCGGTCGGCGCTCACCGTCATCGGGCCCTTTGCTCTTGCTCTCGTGCTTGCGCCGCTGGCCGGGGGGTGTGGCAAGACGCCGATCACGAAGGTGACGTTCGAGAACCGCTACGCGCCGTCGCCGACCAACCAACGCGTCATCTACCGCGCGTTCTGGCATTCGGCGTCCGTCCAAGATCCCGTCGCGCCAGGATCGTCGTCGGCCCCGCTCGACACCGTGCCGGCCTCCGAGCAGACCGCGTACGTGCTGCTCGCTCCCGGCTGGGACCCGACGAGCGCAACGCCGCCGACGTCCTTGGTCGTCTTGCAGTCACGCCAGGACTACGCAGTGAACCTGAACGAGACGCTCGAGATTCCTGTCGACGACGGCGCCTTCGACGGAGATTGCGCGGCGGGGAGCATCCTCACGCAGGCGCAGGCCGACGTCATCACCCGGTTCGTGTTCCCGAACGACTTTGCGATGCTCGGTTACGACGCAGCAACCTGCACGACGACGCAGATCGGGGATGCCGGTGCGGACTGACGCGGCTCTGGAGATGCGCCGCAGCGTTGCCCGGGTGAGCGCGTGCGCGCTCGTCGCGGTCATCTTGTCGCTGTCCGCGCGGGTGAACGCCCAGGGCGCTTCACCTCCCGGGCCTCGCGAAGACGACGCGTTCGACATCATGAACGTCCTCGCCCACCACGGGCTCCACGACATCCACGACGAGAGCTGGAACGCCTACGGACAGTTCACGTACATGACGAGCTACAAGCCGCGCTTTCACGCCTCGTACACCAACGCGCGCGGCAGCTCGAGCTCGTTGTGGCCGGAGGCCGAGCGCGGCTTCACGCTGACGTCTTCTCTCTTCGTCGGGGTCCGTCTGTGGCCGGGCGCCGAGGTCTACGTCTCCCCGGAAGTGATCGCGGAGCGAGCGTTCTCGCAGCTCAAGGGGATCGGCGGGGCGACCGAGAACTTCGAGCTCCAGAAGACCGGTTCGGACACGCCGCTCGTCTACCGCTCCCGGCTGTTTCTCCGGCAGACCATCGGCCTCGGCGGCTCACCGGTCGAGAAGACCTCGGATCCGCTTCAGCTTGGAAAGATGACCGACCGCCGACGCCTCGTCCTGACGGCGGGCAACTTCACGGCCCTCGACGTCTTCGACCGGAACACCGTCACGGGAGATCCGCGGCAGACGTTCTTCAACGAAGCGTTCATGACGCACCCGGCCTACGATTTCCCCGCGGAATCGCGCGGCTATTCGTGGGGCGGCGCCGCGGAGCTCTACTGGGACGACTGGGCGCTGCGGATCGGCCGCCTCGCGCCTCCGCAAAACCCGAACGGGCAGCCCGTCGACCTCCGGCTCTGGCGCTACTACGGCGACTCGTTCGAGCTCGAGCACGACCACGCCCTTCTCGGACAGCCCGGCGCGGTGCGCCTGCTCGCCTATCGGAACTACGAGGTGATGGGCCGGTTCAACGAAGCGATCGCGGCCTACCGCAGCGACTCGTCGAGGAACGCGGCGGCCTGCCAAGGCTACAACTACGGCTCCGGCAACTTCACGGCGCCCGATCTGTGTTGGGTCCGGAGGCCCAATGTGAAGGTCGGCATCGGCGTCAACGTCGAGCAGCACATCAGCCGCGACGTCGGCGTGTTCGCTCGCGGCATGATCCACGACGGCCGCACCGAGGTCGACTCCTACGACTCATCGGACGGGGCTGCCTCGCTCGGCGTCGTAGCCAAGGGCCCGCTGTGGGGCCGCCACTTCGACGTCGCAGGTCTCGCGTTCGCTGCGAGCTGGATCTCGCCGGTGCATGCCGAGTACCTCGCGATGGGAGGCGTCGACGGCTTCATCGGAGATGGGCGCCTCAAGGCCGCCGTCGAGAACCTCGTGGACGTCTTTTACAGCGTGAACTTCCTCGAGGCGGTCTGGCTGACGGCGGACTACCAGCACATGCGGAACCCCGGATACAACGCGGATCGCGGCCCCGTGAACATCATCGGCGGGAGGGTCCATGCGGAGTTCTGACAAGCGTCGCGCGGTCGCGACCGCGTGCCTCCTTCTGACGGCAATCGCCTCGCCGACGCGCGCCACGGCGCAGCTGCAGGCCAGAGGGTTCGCGGCCGATCGCTTCTACCCCTCGGCGCCGGGCGGCGGATGGTTCGTGATGGACGCGCTCGACATGCGCGGTGGTCTCGGGGGCGCGGCGGCGTTGACCGCGAGCTACGCCCGCAATCCTTTGCGCGTTCGTGCGAGCGACGGGTCGCAGCACCTGAACGTGGTATCGGAACAGGCGATCGCCAACTTCGGATTTACGGCGACGTACGACCGCTTCCGGCTCTACCTCGACCTCGGCATGCCGCTGCTCATCAAGGGGAGCAGCGGTACCGTCGGCCGCTACTCGTTCACGGGACCGGAGGTCGACCCGGGTACCGATCCCGATTCGCTCTCGGACCCTCGCATCGGCTTCGACGCGCGCCTCGTCGGGACCGCCAGCGGCCCCTTTCGCCTGGGCGCCGGCGCGCAGCTCTTCGTTCCGAACATCTTCAACGACACACGCGACCACTACGACACCGACGGCACCTATCGGGCGATGGGACGCGTGCTCTTCGCGGGCGACCTCGCTCGATTCACGTACGCGGGTCACCTCGGCGTCCACCTTCGCCCGCTCGACGACGCGCCTTCGCCGGGCAGCCCGCAGGGGAGTGAGATGCTCTTTGGCGCCGCCGCGGGGGCGAAGATGCCTCTGGGCCGTGACGGCACCGTGGCGCTCATCGTCGGCCCAGAGGTCTACGGGGCGACAGCCTTCAAGTCCTTCTTCGGATCCGAGAGCACCGCGCTCGAAGGTCTCCTGACGGGGCGGCTCGAAGGAACAGCCGACGACGGCGCGCAGATGCGGGTGAAGCTCGGGCCGGGGATCGGCATGAACCATCACTTCGGTGCCGCCGAGTGGCGATTCGTCTTCGGGATCGAGCTCTTCGATCGCGGCACCGACCGCGATAGCGACGGCGTCTCGAACAGCAAAGACGCGTGCCCCGACACACCCGGAATGCGGACGAGAGATCCCAGGACGAACGGCTGCCCGGCGGTCAACGACCCGCCTCGTCTCGTCCCGGAGCCCGAGAGCCCACGCGAGACGGAACGTTTGTAACCCCTCTCGCTCCTGACCCATATCCTCAGATACCGCCGCAGATTCCCTGGAACGCCGCATGACCGGCGACAACCTTGCCGAACGCTTCCAGCGGAGCCGAGAGACGCGCGATGCGCAGCGGCGAGTCGTCAGCCGAGCTGCGTTTCAGCAGTCGGGCGCGCGCCGTATCGCCTGGCCATCGGTAGCTCTCCCACGCACCGAGAGCACGGCTCTCGGGTTGCAGCGGAGATCGACTCACGCAGCGTGCGCGGCAACAGGGGACAATCCCTGGGCGCCGCTCCACGTCTGACCGTCGAAGCCGCCTGGCGAGCTCGCTACTTCGCGAGCCGGTACACGCCGCCGTTCACGTCGTTGTTCGTCCAGTAGATGCCGTCGTCGGCGGCGACGATCGCATCCGGTGCGGCGACGGTTGCCACGAGCTCGCAGGCAGCGGCGTCACACTGCGCGGCCACCTGCGGGGCGCGCCGGATGGTTCCGCCCGTCGCGCCGGCCGCCGCGGAGTTACCCCAGTAGACGAACGTGCCGAGGACCGCGATGGCCTTCGGCGAGTCCTGTCCGGTGGCGATGACCGTGGACTGACCTCCGCCCTTGGCCGCACGGCGAATCGTGCCCGTGCCTGCGCCCGTGCCCGGCTCTGTCCAGTAGACGAACTGCGCGTCGACCGCGACGCCGTAGGCGGTCCCCGAGCTTCCGAACGCGCTGCAGGTCGCGCCTTCGGTGCACGGGGCATCGTTGAACGCGGCGCGGAAGACACCGGAGTTCTGCGATGCCCAGTAGACATTCGCCGCATCCGCGGCGATCCCGCCGAAGCCCTGGAAGGTCGTGGTGGGGAGCGCATATTTCGCGACCGTCGTTACGCCCGTCCCATCGAGGTTCGCCTTGCTCACATGCGCGGTGTTGCCGCCGTTCACGAAGCCCGAGGTCCAGAAGATCTTGCCGCCCGCGAGCACGACGTAGCCAGGCTCGGTGGACAGTGCCGGACCGAAGTTGACGATCGCTCCTCCCGTCGCGAGGCGTTTTCCGAACGTCCCGCTGGCCTGGTTGGTCCACCACACGGTCGTCCCATCACTCACGATCGCTGACGGCCCGCGGATCTGCGCTAGCGGGTCACTGAGCGCAGTCCCCGCGAAGTCCTTCGGGCACGGAGCCGCAGGCGTGCACTTGCCATCGCGCTGGACGCGCTGGATGGCAGGGACGGACGGAAACGTGAAGTAGACGTCTTTCGGGGCGACGGCGACGCCGCTGGGGTGACTCGCGCTCGCGAGCTGAAACGGCTGGCACTTGCCGCCGAGACATTGCCCACCGAGGCACGAATGACCGCAGGCTCCGCAGTTGTCGGCGCTCGTGAGGAGGTTGGTCTCGCAGCCGAGATCATCCGCAGTGCCGCAATGTCCGAAGTCCTGTTTACAGACGAAGACGCATTTGCTCGAGGTGCACTTCGTCGGCGTTTCGGTGTTCGTGGAGCCGCAGACCTTGCCGCAAGCGCCGCAGTTCGCGACGTCGGCCGACGTCTTCGCCTCGCAGCCGGTCGCCGGATCCCCGTCGCAGTCCGAGAAACCTGCATTGCAGGTGGTGGAGCATGCTCCCGCCTTGCAGGATGCGGCGGCGTTGACGCTCGGGGAGCACGGCGTGCAGGCCGTGCTTGCGCAGCCGACCGTAGGATCGTCGTTCGAGACGCAACTGCCGCTGCAGGTCTTCTGGGCTGCCGGACAGGCCCCTGAGCCGCCGTCGCCATCCGTGCCCGGCACCGTGGCCGCCGGGTCATCACCAACGCAGGCCACCACGACCAGACCGATGAGCAACGCGGATGCAGTGAGCCCGCCGAGGGTCTTCATTCCAATCATGGTAACTGAACCGCGGCGGGCCCTGCGCAAAACCGCGTCCCCCGATTGGATCACGCACGGGGCGCCCACCATCTGCGCCAGCGCCGTCTCCCTTGCTCCATGGTTGCCCGTGACTCACCGTGAGTGCATGGCGGCGGTGCTCGCCGCGGCGAGTCCGCCCAGCAGTCCGCCGACCAGCACCGCCCCGAAAGCTCGCCCGGTCGCCCGCCGGAAGGACGTCCACGCCGCCAGGATGTTGCGTGCACTCACCCGCCGCCACCAGCCTCCGTCCGGGCACGATGCTTCGCTCGTTGAAGAAGATGCGCTGGCTCCCGAAGAGCTCCTGCTGAACCTCGCGCGCCAGCTGTTGGAGAAACCACGCGAGGTGCGGCGGCGCGGTCTGCGCCCTCCCGTGGAAGATAGTCTCCGCCACTCCCGCCGAGCGCTTGTTGTAGGCGTCGAGCGGGGCGGGGAGGGTGGGGACGGTGACGCGAGCCCCCGGCGGGAACGCACCTTCATCAGGCATTGTTCGCCAGGTCGGCGACCGAGGCCTTGTCCGCCTCGCGGATGATCCGGCGTGTGCTCGGCGAACCGTTGCCCAGACGGCGTCGAGACGTCGGCGCGGTTGACGGGAAGCCGTCGCCAAGAGTAGGACGTTCCACTCCTCGATCCGCATGACCGCCCTGATCCCGCAAAAGCTCGTGAGGATGGCCAGCCTTGCACGCCTCAGCGGCGTCCCGGCGCCGACCATCAAGCACTACTTGCGCGAAGAGCTTCTTCCTCGCGAATACGTTCGCGCGACGCGGAACGCCGCGCTCTATGACGTGGTGCTCGTCGAGCGTATCCAGCGCATCAAGGCGCTGCAGCGCGAGCGGTTCCTTCCGCTCCGCGTGATCAAGTCGGTGCTCATGGGACACCCCTCTGCGGAGGACGATGCCGCGGCTACGCAAGCCGTGCAAGACGCGCTCGATGCGATGGCCTCCAAGGAGTCCCGGACCCGCGAGCAACTGCTGGGATCGGGCATGCGAGCCGAGGATCTCGCGCTCTGCGAGACAATGGGCATCGTCTCGCCGATCGTCGTCAATGGGCACGAGGCATTCTGTGGAGACGACCTGAATCTCTTGCGCCTCCTCGGTACCTCCCGGCGCCGAGGCATCACGAAGGAAATGCTTCCCGTCGAAATCGTGGGGTCCTACGTACTCGCGATTCGCGAGCTCGTACGGGTGGAGCTCGAGCTGTTCAGGCAAGGCGTGATGCCTCGTGCCGGCAAGGATCTTTCGAACATCACCGAAGCCGCGACCCAGCTGTCGGAGCAACTCGTCGTCCTGGTCCGGCGCAAGCTGCTGATGCCAACGCTGCGAGCCATGGTGGAGGAGCGCATGGCGGCGCGGGAAGCGGCGCCGAAGGAGCAACGTCGGGCCAAGAAACGCCACGCGGCGAAGGCGACCGTCGCCACGACTGCGTCAGCTCACGATCGACGAAGGCAAAGAGGAGTC
>JAYTHX010000028.1:0-19998 GCA_043732195.1 Polyangiaceae bacterium | reverse complement strand
CATCGCGAGCGCCTGATCGCCATGGTGCTGGAGCGTGCCGGGGTCAGCGTTGGCGAACGAATCGAAGGATGTGTGGTAGCGCTCCACGCCCGCGATGTTCGCGAAGTTCACGCCGTGCGCCTGGCCCTTGATCGCCGTGAAATCCGTGTCGTTCGGCATACGCCGGTAGATCTCGTAGAAGAGCGACGAGGTCACCGGGTGGTCCACGTTGCGGGCGAGCACGCCGACGATCCAGCCGTTGCCCGCGCTCGTCTCGAACATCGCGCTCGGCCCGCGGCTGCCGCGCGAGTCGACGTTCACCACGCCGGCCACGGTGCGCGCGAGCGGATGCTGCCGCGCAAAGGCCTCGGCGCCGAGGAGGCCGTCCTCCTCGCCGTCGGTGAGCACGATGATCACGTTGCGCCGCAGCGGTGGTCCGCTGGCGAGGGCGCGTGCGCTCTCGACGACCGCGGCGGTCCCGAAGCCGTCGTCCGTCGCGCCGGGGCTGCACGTCACCGAGTCGTAGTGCGCCATGAGGAGCACGGCGGTGGCGGCGGGATCGGTGCCGGGGCGCCGGGCGACGATGTTCTTGACCGCGCCGCAGGCCCCACGGCGCGAGCATGACATCGCGCTCTGGAGCTCGGTCTTCCACCCGGCCTTCTCCAGCTCGCCGATGAGGAACGTGCGCGCGGCGGCGTTCGCATCGCTGCCCATGACGCGTGACCCGCCCCCGGCGATGATCTTCTGGACCTCCTGCGCGCGCGCCGCGGAGAACCGGTCCGCGGGGGCGTCCGCGCCGCGCGGCGCGGGCGGCGCATAGCGAACGAGGCAGAGGCCGAGGATCGCCAGCGACAGCGCGAGCACGACGGCGAACGTGCGGCTCACGTTGCCCGGGTCTCGCCGTTGCTCTTGCCGTTGCTCTTGCCGCGGCTCCGGCCCGGCACCTTCAGGAGCGCGCGCAGGAACTGGCCGGTATAGGACCTCGTCACGGTCGCGAGCTCCTCGGGCGTCCCCGCCGCGATCACCTCGCCGCCCTTCGCGCCGCCCTCCGGCCCGAGGTCGATGACCCAGTCCGAGCACTTCACGACGTCGAGGTTGTGCTCGATCACGAGCACGCTGTTGCCCGCCTCCACGAGCCGCTGGAGCACCGCGAGCAGCCGCCGGATGTCCTCGAAGTGGAGGCCGGTGGTCGGCTCGTCGAGCACGTAGAGGGTGCGCCCGGTCTGCACCTTGCCGAGCTCGCGCGAGAGCTTCACGCGCTGCGCCTCGCCGCCCGAGAGCGTGGGCGCGCTCTGGCCGATCTTCATGTAGCCGAGGCCGACCGACACCAGCGTCTCGAGGATGCGCCGCAGCTGGGGGAACGCCTTGAACATCTCGAGACACACGTCGACGCTCGTGTCGAGGACGTCGGCGATGCTCTTGCCCTTGAAGAGGATCTCGAGCGTGGCATCGGCGTAGCGCTTGCCGTTGCAGACCTCGCACGGCACCCGGACGTCCGCGAGGAAGTGCATCTCGACCACCACCTCGCCGTCGCCGCCGCACGCCTCGCAGCGTCCGCTCTTCACGTTGAAGCTGAAACGCCCGGCGTCGTAGCCGCGCGCGCGCGCCTCGGGGAGCTGGGCGAAGACCTCGCGGATCGCGTCGAAGGCCTTGGTGTACGTGCCGGGGTTCGAGCGCGGGGTCCGGCCGATCGGCTTCTGATCGATGGCGATCACCTTGTCGAGCGCCTCGATGCCCTTCAGGCCGCGGTGCTCGCCGATCGGGTCGACGCTGTCGTGGAGGTGCCGCGCCAGCGCGGGGAGGAGGATGCCGTTCACGAGCGAGCTCTTGCCCGCGCCGCTCACGCCGGTGACGCACGCGAAGACCCCGAGGGGGAGCTTCACGTCGACGTTCTTGAGGTTGTGCTCCTTCGCGCCGAGCACCTCGATGAAGCCCTTCGGCGTGCGGCGCACGGGCGGGATTTCGATCCGGCTGCGGCCCGAGAGGTAGGCGCCGGTGATGCTCTCCGGGTTCGCCTCGATCTCCGCGGGCGTCCCCTCGGCGATGACCCTGCCGCCGAGGTGGCCGGCGCCGGGACCGAAGTCGACGACGTGATCGGCGGCGCGGATCGTCTCCTCGTCGTGCTCGACCACGAGCACGGTGTTGCCGAGATCGCGGAGGTGCCGCAGCGTGGCGACGAGGCGCGCGTTGTCGCGCGGGTGGAGACCGATCGACGGCTCGTCGAGCACGTACATGACGCCCGAGAGCTCGCTGCCGAGCTGGCTCGCGAGACGAATGCGCTGCGCCTCGCCGCCCGAGAGCGAGGGCCCCGGGCGATCGAGGGTGAGGTACTCGAGCCCGACGTCGAGCAGGAACCGCAGGCGGCTCTCGATCTCGAGGAGTGCGCCCTCGGCGATGTGCTTCTGCGCGGGACGCAGCTCCAGCTGGCGCACGTGCGCCACCGCCTGCTCCACGGTCATCGCCGAGAAGTCGACGATCGCGATGCCCCCCACGAACACTGCTCGGCTCTCGGGCCGCAGGCGTTTCCCCTCGCACGCCTGGCAGGGGCGGTCGCGGAAAAACTTCATGTAGTGTTCACGCATCTGCTCACTGGTGGTCTCGCGATACAGGCGCTCGAGGTTCGGGATCAGGCCCTCGAACTTCACGCCGAACGTGCCGTGGCTGCCCGAGCCCTCGTTGCCCCAGCTCACCTTCAGCTTCTCGCCCTCGAGCCCGTAGAGGAGGCGCTTCTGCTTCTCCTTGGGCAGATCCTTCCACGGCGTGTCGAGGCTCACCTTGCACGCCTTCGCCGCGGCCTGCGCGATGCGGAAGACCCAGCCGTCGCCGCGGGTCATGGCGGAGGCCCAGGGGGCGATCGCGCCCTTCTTGATCGAGAGCGCGGGGTTCGTGATGATCAGAGCGGGATCGACCTCGACGCGCGTGCCGAGGCCGTTGCACTGCGGACACATGCCGAGCGGGCCGTTGAAGGAGAAGCTCGCCGGCGAGAGCTCGGGGTAGCTGCGGCCGTGACAGGAGCGGTTCGCGCTGAACACGATGCGCTGATCGTCGACGGCGGCGACCAGCTCGCCCTTGCCCTCGGCGAGCGCGGTGGTCACCGCCTCGGTCAGGCGCGTCGCGGTGGTGGAGCCGATGACCACGCGATCGACGACAAGATCGATGGTGTGCTTCAGGTGCTTCGCCAGCGTCGGCGGGTCGTCGAGCGTGTGCTCCGCGGTCTTCCCGGTGCCGCTCGCGATGTCCACGCGCAGGAAGCCGCGCTGCTTCAGCTCCGCGAACAGCTCGCGGTGCTCGCCCTTCCGATGCGTGATGATGCGCGCGAGCACGCGCAGCTTCGTGCCCTTGGGGAGGGCGAGGAGCTCCTTCGCGATCTCCTGAGGGCTGCGCGCCTTCACCGGCTTCTGGCACACCACGCAGCGCTGCTCACCGATGCGCGCGTAGAGCACGCGCACGTAGTCGTGCACCTCGGTGATGGTGCCAACGGTGGAGCGCGGGTTGGAGGCTGCGCTCTTCTGCTCGATGGCGATGGTCGGCGAGAGGCCGCGGATGCGATCGACGCGCGGCCGCTCGAGCTGCCCGAGGAACTGGCGCGCATAGGAGCTGAGCGTCTCGAGGTAGCGGCGCTGGCCCTCGGCGTAGAGCGTGTCGAACGCGAGCGACGACTTGCCCGATCCGCTCGGCCCCGTGAACACGACGAGCGCGCGCTTCGGGATGGAGAGTCGCGGGACGTCGAGGTTGTGCTCGCGAGCGCCCACAACCTCGATCGCGTCGAGCTCGTAGGCGGCGGCGGGACGAGCGAGACGCGAGGTCGGCCGGGGAAGACGAGGCATGAAAGCGACGGCTCGTAGGATCGCGTTGTCAGAATGGCAAGCCCGACGGTGCCCCTCTCGGCGCGGTGCCAGGTTGTCTCGCAAGCCCTCGCGATCCTGGACGGATCATGCGAGGCGCCCGCTGGTCGTCCACCCGCTCTCGCTGGCACGCGCTATGCTCCGCCCGGTCGTCCATGCCGTCCCGCCCTGCGCGTCTTCACGCATACCTCTTCGCGTTCGTCGCTCTCGCTCTGCTGACGCTCGCGCCATCGCGCGCCGACGCGCAGGCGAGCGTCTCGGTCGTGATCACGAACCCGATGTCGCTGCCGCGCGTCAACAAGGACAACTCGCCGCGCAACAAGCGCGCGACGATCGCACCGGAGGGCATCAACCTCCAGGACTGCCGCGACGAGATGCAGGTCCAGTTCCCTCTCACGGTCACGGGGTTCTCGACCTCCGACAACTTCGAGGTGTGGGGAACGGATCAGTCGGGCGCGGACTGCACGGTGGCGACGGCGCGCAGCGGCGCGACGCAGACCTGCTACCAGGTCACCGCCAACTTCTCGCGGTTGCAGACACAGACGACGAACATCGGCGTCAAGGACATCATCAAGGGGCTGCCCGCGGCGTCCGCCGGCATCCCTGCGGACGGTTGTCGTCGCGTCAACGCCTTCACGGTCTCGCTCTTCTTCCTCGTGCTCCGCGGCACCGATGTCGCGGGCAATGCGAAGGCCACGCTCTCCGTCGACACGCAGGGACCGACCGCGCTCTCCGGCGTGCGCGTGCAGCCCGGCAACGACGCCGTGACCATCGCGTGGAACGCGGTGGGCGAGGGCGGCGCCGACGATGTTACCGGCGCGCGCGTGTTCTGCGACCCCGATCCCAAGCCGGTCTCCGCGAGCGACGCGGGGACGAAGATCGTCTGCCTCGACGACTCCGGCGCCACCACCACCGCGTTCGATGCGTCCGACACCGTCGGCCTCGCGGAGGCGGGCGTGACCTGCTCCGAGGTGGCCAACACCGGTGGTGCAGCAGGCGCGGCGATCCCATTGGTCGAGCCCGGCTACTCCTCGGACGGCAAGTCGTGCGCGAGCCAGGCCTTCGCGCCGGTCAATGGCGTGGCGCTCGTCGCCGACGCCGCGCTCTTCGCGAAGTATGGATGCGGCGCGACGGACAGCTCGACGGGCAACTCGAAGCGCATCACCGACATCGCCGGTGTGCCGCTCGAGAACGGAAAGATCTACGCGCTCGCCATCGCGGGCATCGACTCGTTCGGCAACCTCGGCGAGCTCTCGCCGCAAATCTGTCAGTTCCCCGAGTCCACCAGCGATTTCTGGCGCGACTACCGCGGCTCGGGCGGTCAGGCGGGCGGCGGCTTCTGCTCGGTGGAGGGGCCAGGCTTCCCCGCGGGCAGCTTCGGAGTGCTCGCGCTCGGCACGGTGGTGGGCTTGTCGTCTTTGCGTCGTTTGCAGCGTCGGAGGAGTGGTCGGTGAAGCGTCTTGCCCTTGCATCGGCCGGCGCCGTCGCCGCTGCCGTCGTCCTTCTTTCCCACGGTGACGTGCAGGCGCTCGAGCTCGGCACGCCCGCGAGCGACCACCCGTACCGGAGCCGGCAGAACTTCGCGCTCGAGATCCGGTTCTCGCCGTATCGCCCCCAGGTCGACGACGATCCGAACCTCAACGGCGCCACGCCGTACGCGAAGAACTTTGGCACGGTCCCGCGCTTGTACTTCGGCATGGAGTTCGACTGGCAGACGCTCCGCATCCCGTACGTCGGCACCCTCGGCCCTGGCATCGGAGTCGGGCGCGTCGGCGCCGGGCGCGACGTGAAGACGGTGAGCGGACGTGCCTCTGCCGACCGGACGAACATCACCATCTATCCGCTTTATCTGGTCGCGGTGCTGCGCGCCGACTACCTGTTCCACGACCGCGGCTTCCCGCTCGTGCCGTATGCGAAGGCGGGCCTCGGCGCCGGCATCTGGCGCGCGACGGACGCGAGCGGAACGTCGTCGACCGAGAACGTCTCCGGCAAGGGCACGAGCTGGGGGACCAACGTAGCGATCGGCATCTCGTTCGCACTCGACGCGATCGATCCCGGCGCCTCGCGCAACATGGACAACGCCACCGGGATCAACGCCACGTACCTTTACCTCGAGGGGTCCTGGCTCTCTCTCAACGGCATCGGGCAAGCCAACGCGCTCCACGTCGGCAGCAACTCGTGGACCACGGGCCTCGCCTTCGAGTTCTGAGCGCCGCGCGTCGATTCCTGGGCGGGGTCGCCGTCGACGGATTCTTCAACGGCCTCACGCGCGTGGCGCGGCTTCACCCGCAGGCGCGCCCGGTGCGCCATGCCGTCGAGCACCTGCCCGATCTCCGCTACGTCGAGGGGACGATGCGCGAGCACCTGCTCGACGTGTACCGGCCCGCGCAACCGACCACGGGCATCCACGCCGGGGCGGCGCCGGCCTTCCGCCGCTACCACGGGCCGCCGTGGCCGATGGTGTTCTACATCCACGGCGGCGGCTTTCGCATCCTCTCCAAGGATACGCACTGGGTGATGGGGCTCTCCTTCGCGCGCCGCGGCTTCGTGGTGTTCAACACGAGCTATCGCCTCGCGCCGAAGCACCGCTTCCCGTGCGCCATCGAGGATGTGTGTCGCTCGTTCGTGTGGGCGGTGCGGAACGCGGAGCGCTTCGGCGCCGATCCCACGCGGGTCATCATCGCGGGCGAGTCGGCGGGCGCGAACCTCGCGGCGAGCCTCGCCATCACGCTCGCCTACGAGCGAGAGGAGCCGTGGGCGAAGGAGGCCTTCGCGACGGGCGTGATCCCGAAGGCGGTGGTGCCGGCGTGTGGCGTCTTCCAGGTGAGCGACATGGCGCGGCTCTCGCGGCGCAAGCCGGGGATGTCCGCGTTCATCGCGGACCGTCTGCGCGAGGTGGAGTCCGCGTATCTTGGCCCCGTCGCTCCGGGCTGCTCGACCGACCTCGCCGACCCGCTGCTGGTGTTCGAGCGCGGCGAGAAGCCGGCGCGCCCGCTCCCGCCGTTCTTCTTGCCGGTGGGCACGAAGGACCCGCTGCTCCCCGACACGCGCCGCATGGCGGAGGCGCTCCGCGCGCTGGGCACCGAGGCGGTCGACGCCTACTACCCGGGCCAGATCCACGCCTTCCACGCGCTGGTCATGCGCGCCGCCGCGCGCAAGTGCTGGCGAGACACGTTCGCGTTCCTGGACGAGCACGTCCCCGAAACATGAACGTGACCGACCTGGACCGAGCTCACAGGAGGCGCGGAGGCGCGGAGCATTTTGCGAAGCACGACGGGTCAGGTCGACGCGAGCTGCCAGGCCGCGGCGACCTACGAAAAAAACGCTCCGCTTCTCCGAGGCTCCTGTGAATCCCTCGCTCGTCTCCTTCAGCCCGTGACCTTGCCCCACGGGACGCCCGAACCGGACTCCTTCAGGCGAAAGCGCGCCACGCTCAGCGCGTCGAGGCGCTCGCGCAGGCAGGGGGCGCACGCGTAGCTGCCCGCGGCGAGCGCGGCCGATGACTCGACGTCGCGGCCGCAGAGCGAGCACTTCGCGACCGCCTTCGGATCGACGCGCACCTTTCCGCCGACGATCGTTCCTCCCTGACTCACGCAGACATCGATGGCGGCCATGTCCGGAGAATGGCTGCGCGGCCGCCGCGTGACAAGGGGCGACGGTTGCGCGAGGCCGCGATTCCGGCGAGCCTCCGCCCATGAACGAGCCGAGCTATCGAGGGGCAAGCGCGGGGCCGAGCGGCACCATCATCGTGACCACCGGCAACGACGTCGCCGGCTCGACGTCTGCGAGGCGGCCCGCCAGGAGGCCTACCTCCTGATGATGCAGCATGCGCTCGCGACCGGCGCGCATGCGGTGATCGGCATGCGCTACGACGCCACCGAGTTCGTCGCCGGCGCCACGGAGGTGCTCGCCTACGGCACCGCGGTGCGGCTCGAGCGCTGACGCAGCACGGCGCCCACGCACGCGCCGAAGAAGAACACCTGGGCCGAGTAGTAGACCCAGAGCACCGCGAGGACGATGGCGCTCGCGCCCTCGTAGACCGCGTCCATGTGCTTGTGGCGCACGTAAAGCGTCACGAGGCCCGAGCCGATGGCGAAGAGCGCGGTGCTCACGGCGGCGCAGGTCATCGCGTCGTGGAGCGTCACGTCGGTCTCGGGGAGATACTGGAAGAGCGCCGTGAACAGCACGAACGCCATCCCCACCGAGACGAAGACGTCGAGCCCCCACAGCAGGAAGGGCGGCGCGCGCGTGCTCATGGTGGCGATGAACGCGAAGCCCGTCTTGACCACGATCAGCGCCACCACGAGCGCCGCGACGAAGAGCGTGAGCAGGAGCGCGCCGCCGTAGCGGATGCCGTAGCGCTTCACCCGCCCGCGCGCGCGCTCGATGCCCTCGAGATCGATGCCCCACAGCTGGTTCAGCGCACGGCGCAGCGCGCGGAAGAGCCGCGTGCTCCCGTAGACCACGAGCGCCACGCCGATCACGCTCCCCGAGCCCTCCATTCGATCGAGACGCTCGGTCATCGCGCGGATCGCCGCGAGGCCCTCGGGCGCCACCCACGTCGCGAGCCCGTCCCACAGCGCGCTCTCCGCGCGCCGGCGAACGAAGAGCTCACCCACCACGTAGAGAATCACCACGAACAGCGGTGCCGCAGACATGAGCGCGTAGAACGCCACCGCCGCACCGAGGAAGCGGGCACCTTTGTCCGAGAAGAGACGGAGCGCTTCACGCACGACGTTCACGCGGCGCGAGGCTACTAGGCCCGTGCGCGTTCGCCTATCATCCCCGGCGATGGCGACCCACCTCCTCGTCGGCAATCCCACGGCGCAGAGTGGCAAGAACCAGGAGCGCATCGATGAGGCGCTGCTGCTCCTCAAGGACGCGGGCATCGCCGCCGATCTCCTCCCCACGCTCCCCGGAGGCAAGACCATCGGCGCGGTCCGTGAAGCGCTCGATCGCGGGACGCATCGCGTGGTCATCGCGATGGGCGGTGACGGCACGTTTCGCGAGGTCGCGGCTGGCCTCTACACGAGCCAGCGCCGGGGCGAGGTGGCGATGGGCATGCTCCCCACCGGCACCGCGAACGATCAGGGCAAGAGCTTCGGCCTCGAGGCCGACGCCGACTCGCTGCCGCGCAACATCGAGGTGATCCGCGCGGCGCACGAGACCCGGCTCGACGTCGGGATCTTCCGCTCCGGCGGGGCCGACGCGCCGCCCGACTACTTCTTCGACTCGTGCGGCTGGGGCCTCTCCGCGCGCGTGCTGGCGCAGCGCAACAAGGACCGCGCGCTCGTCGATACGCTCGGCCCGCTCAAGGAGATCTATCGCGATCACGCGGTGTACGCGGGCGCGTTCCTCAAGACGTTCCTCGAGTCCTACGTGATCGACGACAAGCTGCGCGTGGTCGCCACGCTCGACGGCCAGCGCCACGAGCTCGAGGGCCTCACCGATCTCATCGTGAAGAACACGCGGGTCTACGCCGGCGCCTGGGTCTTCGACGAGACCTCGCGCCACGACGACGGCGTCTTCGAGCTCGTGCCCTTCGTGGGCAAGCGAGACTGGGCCTCCAAGGCGATCATCGACCTGCAGGCCGTCCCGCTGGACGAGGCCATGCTCCAGGACATCGGTCTCGAGCACTCGCAGACGCTCCGCGCTTCGACCATCGAGCTCGAGATCTTCGATCCGGAGGGCGGCGCGCCCCTTGCGACGCAGCTGGATGGCGAGGAATGGCCGGCCCATCCCCGGGTGCACATCGAGGTGGCCCGCCAGGGGATCCGCCTCTTCGTCCCGGCGTGAGGCGCCGCCGAGACTCCCCGTGCGCTTGGCGGACGCCTGTCGCGTGCTAGAACTCGCCCCAGGTGCCCCATGAAACTTCGCCACTTCGTTAACCTTTTTGCGCTCGGAGCGCTCCCGTTCGCCGTGCTCGTCGCCTGCGGCAGCTCGAAGGATCGCTCCGGCGGCTTCGACGATCCCGACGGCGCCAGCGGCGGCTTCGGCGACGGCGGCAACTTCGAGGGCGGCGACTCGGGCGGCAGCATCAACGGCCGCGACCCGGTCAACTGCCAGGAGGCCGCGCAGTTCAAGACGTACGTCGGCTGCGACTACTGGCCGACCGTCACCGCGAACGCCGTCCAGGACGTCTTCGACTTCGCGGTCGCGGTCGCGAACGTCGGCAGCGAGGCCGCGAACGTCACGGTGACGGGCCCCAACGGCGTGAACGAGAAGATCACCGTGGCCGGCGGCTCGCTGGGCAAGGTCTATCTGCCGTGGGTGCCGAACCTCAAGGGACGGTCGGTCGACCGGACTGGCCAGATCTTCCCGATCACCGCCTCGGTTCTCGAGACGGGCGGCGCGTACCACCTCGTCAGCGACAAGCCCGTCGTCGTCTACCAGTTCAGCGCGCTCGAGTTCAAGGCCGTGGGCGGCAAGCCCGGCAAGAACTGGTCGACGTGCTTCAAGCTCGATCCGACCGCCGCCGATTGCTACTCGTACACGAACGACGCGTCGCTCCTCCTCCCGAGCACCGCGATGACCGGCAACTACCGCGTCATGGGCTCGACGGGCTGGACGCAGCAGTTCAGCGCGCTCACGCCTCCCACGCTCACCATCACGGGAACGGCGGCCGACACCACCGTCTCGATCAAGCTCACGGCCGCGGGACAGGTCACCGCGGGCGGCGCCATCTCGTCGACCCCGGGCGGCGGAACGCTCACGTTCAAGCTCGGCGCGGGCGACGTCGCGGAGGTGGTGGGCGGCGTCGGCAAGCCCTTCGATTTCAGCGGCTCGCTCGTCAAGGCCGACAAGCCGGTGCAGGTCATCAGCGGAAGTCAGTGCATGAACTTCCCCGACAACGTCGCCGCCTGCGACCACCTCGAGGAGACGCTCTTCCCTGCGGAGACGCTCGGCAAGCACTACGTCGTCACGCGGCCCACGGGACCGAAGCAGAACGAGGTCGGGCACGTCGTCCGCTTCTTCGGCAACGTCGACGGCACCGCGCTCACCTACGCGCCGACCAAGCCGAGCGGCTGTCCCGACTTCCTCAACGCCGGCCAGGTCGCCGACTGCGGCGTCGTCAGCAGCGACTTCGAGGTCACGGGCGACAAGGAGTTCGGCATCGGGATGTTCATGCTCGGCGGCTCGGTCGCCGACCCGGGTGGCGGCACGTCGACCTCACAAGGCGATCCCTCGATGAGCCTCGCGGTGACCGTCGAGCAGTACCGCACGCGCTACGTGTTCCTCGCGCCCAGCGACTACAACACGAGCTACGTCGACGTCGTCGCGGCCACCGGCACCACCCTCCAGCTGGACGGCACCGACGCCTCGAGCAGACTCAAGCCGCTGAGCGGCACGGGCTACAACATCGCTCGCATCCTGCTCGGCCCCGGCAAGGACGGGGCGCACGTCCTCGAGGGCAGCGGCCCGATCGGCATCCAGGTCCTCGGCTACGGCGACTACACGAGCTACCAGTACCCGGGCGGCCTGAACCTCAGCGCGATCTCGGCGATCCCGGTCAAGTAGCGCGGCGTGAGGCGCGGTAAGCCGGTGGGGATCCCGGGCGGCCTGAACCTCGGGGAGATCGCGCCCATCCCGCCGAAGTGACGCGCGCGCGCGGTTAACTCGTCGTCAGGTCGTTGCGCGGTCGACCTGCACGACTCACGCTCCGAGGAGTGACGCGCGCGCTCCTCCTTGCCGCGGCCCTCGCGCTGGTCGGGACGGCGGGGGTGGCGCGCGCCGACGACGGGGATCTGATCCCGCTGCCGCCCGCGGAGCCGGCCGATCCGCGCGGGCCCGAGCCGCCGGTGATGGTGGTGAGCCCCCCGTCGCCCGTGGCCGGTGCGCCCGCGCCGGCGCCCGAGCGGCCGCCGCCGCGCGCCGCGTCGAAGCTGCTCGACGGCGGCGCCGAGATCACGATGGGCACGCTCTTGTTCAGGCCGTCGCTGGGCAACGTGGTCTTCGACGGCGCGGGCACGCCGCTCGGCGGCACGCAGCGCGGGGGCTTCCGGCATCGCGGCCGCGAGCTCGGGCTCGACGCGCCGCTGATGTGGGGCGGTGAGCTCTCGGCGTATTACGTGCGCCGCTACTTCGCCGCGGGCGTCATGGGCTTCATCGCCGGCAACCCGGGCGGCGCCGATACCGCGGCGGTGC
This sequence comes from Polyangiaceae bacterium, assembly GCA_043732195.1. Taxonomy (GTDB): domain Bacteria; phylum Myxococcota_A; class Polyangia; order Polyangiales; family Polyangiaceae; genus Labilithrix. Next base: position 8,029 of record JAYTHX010000028.1, on the reverse strand, counting down.
CGAGCTACAGCTCGGCGGCCGCGCAGGTGAGTCCGGGCGCGATCATGGGCTACGGCGCGGGCATCGATCTCTCCGGCGCGCTGCCGCTCGGTCTCGTTGCATTTCGCGCCGGTGGCGTCCTCGGTGTGCGCGGCTTCTCGTTGCCCATGACGGGCTTCGAGAAGAAGGAGTGCCACGGCAAGAGCGGGCGCACTTACCCGTGCGACGAGGACGCGACCACCAGCGCTCTCCTCTTCATCGAACCGCGCGTGCGCATGGAGATCGCTGCGGGCGGCAGCGGCTTCGTGTTCGGCGGATATGTCGGCATGGGCGTGGTTGGAGGTGCGGCGCCCACGATGGGGCTGTTCATCGGACTCGCGACTCCGCACGAGAAGCTCCAGCCCTGAGCGAGCGCTCGTGCGAAGCTCGGCGGCGGAGGTCCTGGATGTCCGACGTTCGCCCGCGCCGCACCGGCGAAGGAAGCCCGCCGCTGATCAAGGTCATGGCGGACACCGCCGCGATGGGCGAGCAGATCGACGTGCTCGAAGGACGCGTGCTGCGGCTCGAAGTAGAGCTCGCCTCGCTGCGTGCGCTCGTCGTGAAGCTCGGCGCGCCCGCGCCCGCGCCTGCGCCTGCGCCTGCTGCCGTGCCGGGGCGAACGAGCCGGCGTCCCGCGGCGGGCCCGCCGCCGCTCCCGCCGCCGCCGGAGATCCGCGAAGGGCGCGCGTCGCTCTCGCCGCGGAAGGCGAGCCGGCGGAGCATCGTCGACATCTCGGAGACGGCGGAGCTGATCGAGTCAATCCCGCCGCCGCCCCGGGCGCCGCGGCGCTAGCGATCACTCGTCGCGCTTCTTGCGGTGATTCTTCGCGGCGTCCTCGAAGATCTGACCGAGCTTGCTCTCCATCTCCGGCGTGAGCGGCGGCAGATCGTCATCGTGATCCTCGAGCTGGTGGAGCACGCGGACCGTCGCGGTGCGCTCCTCGGTCTTCTTCCGCGCGCGCTGCTGGCGCTCCTGGAGGAGGCGCGCGCGCTGCCAGCCGCGCCAGCGCGCCACGATCGGCGCGCGGTAAAGCCAGGCGAGCATCGACCCCTCCGCGATCAGGTTCGGCAGCAGATGCTCCCAGCCGTAGTAGATCGCATACGCCACGGTCAGCGCGACCGTCCCCCAGGCGAGCACGATCCCCTTGATCGGGATGACGAAGTAGATCCGGATGACGCGCGTGGGAAACCAAAGCCCCCACGCGACGGTCAGCGCCTCGCCCAGCGCGAGGCTCCCCAGGTAGGTCTGCCCGCGCACGCTCGCGTCGACCAGGGAGACGAGGCACGTGCTCACCGACGCGGTCAGCGCCACGCCGAGGTACACGAGGAAGAACCGCCGCGAGCCCCAGTCCCGCGCGAGGTCTCCGCCGAACCAGTAGAGGAAGAGGCACGCGAAGAGGAGGCCGATCGGGCTGGTCTCGAGCACCGACCAGGTGACGAGCCGCCACACCTCGCCGTGCAGCACGCGCTCCGGGACGAGCGCGCCCATCGTGAAGAGCTCGACCCACGTGCGGCTGCCGAAGGCGGCCACGAGCGAGCACCCGAGCGTGACCGCCAGGATGATCCCCACGCCGCCGGGCAGACGCCCGCCGAACGTGAAGCGACCGAGGAGCGAGTCGACGCGCTTCACGCGCTCACTCCTCGGGATCGATCTCGCGGATCGCGGGCGCGATCACGACGTGGTCGTCGACGATCTGCCCCTTCAGCTCGAAGGTGGAGAACTTGCCGTCGCCGTTGAGGTCGCCGCGGGCGCGCACCGTGAACGTCGACGCCGTCGCCGCGTAGTCGTACTGAAAGTACTGCGGCGACGTCATCTCGAACTTGAGGCAGGCGAAGCCGGCATTTGCGGCGGCGTCCTTCTGCCACTCCGCGCTCGTCGACTGGTACTTCTTCCCGCTGACGTCGAGCCCCTTGACGGGCACGGTCGCGCTGGCGGACGCGCAGAGATGACGCTTCGCCGCGCCGTCCGGCGAGAGCGAGTCGGCCTCGTATGCCGCGACCGCCAGCTTCGCGATCTGGCCGAGCGTGTTCTTCGCCTCCGCGGTCTTCGCGTTGGCGATGTACTTGCGCGTTCCGTAGATCGAGAGCGTGGCGAGAATACCGACGACCGGCACGACGACCGCCGCGAGGACGATGATGACGATGAGGGCGACCGGGAAGCTCTTCTTCGGCGCCATCGGGCGGAGCGGCCGCGCGCAGCGCGGACACGAGAACGCCTGATCGGAGGCCTGGGTTCCGCACTCCGGACAGGTGATGAGCGCCATGTCCGGAGGGGAGCACGAACGCCGCAGGCTAGGAAGCGATGTCGAGGACCTCGGACATTGCCGCGTCCGCCCAGGCGACCGAGGGCCGGGTGCGGATCTGGAAGGCGGAGGCGACGAGGCGCCGGTCGTCGTCGAGCTGGACCACGTACCGCGCGCGCCCGAACAGGACGTGCGCGTCGAGGACGCGGCCGGGGAGCCACTCGGAGTCGGTCGGGCGGCAGAGGACGTGAACGCGATCGCCAGCGGTGTGCTTGATGGTGGTGCTCATGGAAAGCACCATGACCCAGGGGGTGCGTCTATTCAGTAGAGCCGTTGGACACGGGTCGGACTTGCTTTTGTCCCGCCTGCTGTTCCATCGTCCAGCTGGTCCCGCGAGTCCTCGCCCCAGGAGGCAAAAGATCCGTCTCCGAAGACCGCGCACGACGAGCGCGCACGCGTGCGACGTCGCGACCGGCGACATTTCGAGCGCGCGGGAGACGAGGGTGGAATGATGCGTCCGTGCGGCAAGGCCTCCGGCGCGCGATCCTCGGGCTCGGCGTGGCGCTCCTCGGTGCCTGCGGGCCATCGCGGCGCCGGGCCGCCCGCCGTCCGCGTCGCCGCCCGGCGTCGCCATCGTTCTCGAGCACGTGAGCGCGCGGGATGCGTGGCAGGTGGTGGTCACGCTGCCGCGCGCGCTGCCGCGGGTGCACTTCCTGCGGCGCCGCTACCCGAACCGGATCGCGAAGTGGCGCGTGACCACGCCGGGGCTCGCGATCGTGCGCGAGGGCGAGGAGGACATCGTGCGCGCCGCGGACGGGCATCCGTTCACGACGTTCACGCTCGACATCGCGACCTACGCCGATCATCCCGAGAAGGACTACCAGGTGTTCGTGCCGTACTCGGACGGCAGCGCGCTCGTGTACACGGGCACGCTCGACGTGGGCGCCTCCGCCTCCGACGAGGACGACGAGGCCGCGCCGCGCACGACGTTCACGTTCGTCCCGCGTGAAGGCGAGCACGTGCTCGTGGCGGGCACGGTGGCCCCGGGGACGCGCACGTGGACGACGGGCGCGGAGGGGACGTACGTGTACTTCGGTCGCACCGCGCCGGTGGTCGGCGACGGCTTCGTGGCCGTGGTGGACGGCGCGATGCCCGCATGGCTGCGCGCGCCGATCGAGTCGCTGCTGCCGCCGGTGTTCCGCCTCTACGCGAGCCGCACGGGCGTGCCGCTCTCGTTCCGGCCGATGGTGTTCCTCAGCTACCGCGCCGAGGACGCCTCGCGCCGTGGCTATTCGGTGGACGGCGGCACCTTGCCTGCGCTGATCCAGCTCGAGGTGCGCCTCGGTCCGGAGCATCAGCGCGCGGACGACGAGCGCGTGCGCGAGGAGGTGGGCCGGGTGGTCGCGCTCGAGGTGGCGCACCTGTGGAACGGCCAGATGTTCCACCACGAGACGCACGCCGCGGACTGGATGCACGAGGGCGGCGCCGATGCGTTCGCGTACGAGGCGCTGCGCGTGCTCGGGCGGATCCGTCCCGAGCACCTGCGCGAGGCGGAGGCCGATGCGTTCTCGAGCTGCCTGCTCGGCACGCGGCTCGGCCCGGTGCGCGGCGCCGAAGTGCCGGGTCGCTTCAAGCTGTTCTACTGGTGCGGGCACCTCGTCACGCATCTCACGAACGATCCGCTCGGCTTCTGGGGCCGGCTGTTCCGCGAGGCGCCGGGCGGCGTGTACGGCGAGGAGCAGCTCTTCGCGCAGCTGCGCGGCGCGGCGAACGGTGTCGCGGCAGAGAACGCAGCGCGCCTCGTGCTCACGGGGTCGGGCGATCCGGTGGCGGCGGTGCTCGCGGCGGATCCGCGGCTCGGACCCACGCCCAAGGAGCGTCCGCTTTCGGCGCCGTACCGGCAGCTCTCCGGCCTGGTCGCGGCGACGCTCGTGCTGCGCCCGGTGTGCGGTCGCGACGTGGCCCCGCGCTCCGAGGGAGGCGGCCTGCGCATCGACGGCGCGTGCCCCGGCCTCGACGCTCCGACGCGCTTCGTCACGCAGCTCGCGGGCCACGATCTGCGCAGCGACGGCGCCGCCGCGTACGACGCCGATCGCTGGGCACTCTGGCACTGGCGGTGCCCGCAGGTGAACGACTTCGCGGGGGAGCTTCCTCCGCTCGTGGCCCGCGCCGTGACGGCGCACTGGTTCGACCCCTGCGCCCTCCTCGTCCCCGACGCCCGCAGCGAGCTCCGCGAGGAGCTCCGTGAACGCCAGCGCGGCGGCGGCTGGCAGCTCGCGTCCTCGGCGTGCGGCGCGCGCAAACCCTGGCGCTCCTGGTGGCCCAGGCGGACGGCCATCGTGGGGTGACGGGCCGCGAGCTGCTGGAGCGCGGCGAGGCTCTGCACGCTGCGCGGGCGGTCGACGGAGAAGGAGCCGGGCTGAGTACGCGCCACGAACGCGGTGCTGCCCGCCGTGTGGCCCGGCACCGAGATCGCCCAGAACGTGCCGTCGCCGAACACGTCGAGCACCCCCGCGAAGAGTCCGGCCGGAGGATCCCGTGGCCCGGACGGGGGACTCTTGTGCGCCGGGCTGCTGGGGCCCCGGGCCGAGCGCGAGCGCCACGCTCGGCGACACCGCCGCTGACCTCGCGGCGGTGCCCGAGGGCGCGAACCTCGGCCTCTGCTGCGGTCACGCGTGAAGAACGCGGTGTTTTCGCGGCTCGGTGCAGAACCATCGCGCAGGTCTGGCAAGCCACGTGGTCGTCGAGACCGCGGCGAGGAGCTGACGCCGGCGCAGGCCCGCGTGTTCGAGCGGGTGGTCGCCGGCGTGTCGAGCGCCACCATCGCCGCCGAGCTCGGGGCGGCCGAGCGCACCGAGCCGCTCGGCGCTTATCGTGCAGCTCTTGAATGGTCGTCGAGCGCAGGCCATCGCTCCCTGAGTCGCCACGTGCGCACGGCACCGTGTCAGGTGCTGTCATTTGTCGGTCGACCGCCGCCGCCCAACGCTAGGTGGCATGAGGTCCTTCGCGGTCGTGGTCCCGGGCGTGCTTGCCCTCTCTCTCTCGCTGGCGGGCTCGGCCCGGGCCGACGCGTCACCTCCCATCGTGGTGAGCGGCTACACGTGTCACGTCGGCGAGCACGAGGGCTTCGACGACGCCGACGCGCGCACCAGCACCGATCTGTTCTGCGGCGAGCTCGTTTCGCACCGCGCGCCCCGCGGCGAATACGACGTGCGCTTCGGAAAGCTCGGCTCGCGGGTCCTCTTCAGCGCGCGCGAGCGCACCAACGGCGAGGAGCGACGCGTGCTCATCCAGAGCATCGAGGAGGTGCCGCTCGCCGCGGGGCGACTCGTCGAGGCGCTGGCCGAGAAGAAGACGGTGGCGTCGACGCAGAGCGTCGACAACGTCGTGAGCAGCGAGTCCCGGAAGCCGAGGACGAAGTCGGGGTCGGTGGGCGTCTACCTCGGTCTCGTGGGCATGACCGCGCTTGCCACCGCGCCGGGCGCGTCGGCGGGCTTCGACCTCGGCGTCGGCTTCCGCACCGGGCGCGCGATGCTGGGCGGCACGTTCCGGGCGGGCGGCCTCGGCAGCGGCACGCACAAGCTCGGCTTCGTGAGCTTCGACTTCGGCGCGCGGTACTACCTGGGCGACGGCGACGTGGCGCCGTTCTTCGGCGGCGGCATCGGCATCTCGTACCTGCGTGCCAACGGCGAGGAGCCGAGCTGGGCGGGCGACGAGAGCTCGCCGGACGGCTCCGGCTTCGGCGCCGACCTCGAGGGCGGCATCGAGATCTTCCGCTCGAGCAGCATGGCGGCGTCGCTCTCGCTGCGCGCCGACCTGCCGTTCTATGCCCTGAAAGGCTCGTGGATCAACGGTCCGTCGTACGGCTCGTACTCGTACGGCGCGAGCTACAACCCACCGCCGGGCACGAACCGCGCGTTGTATACGGTGCCGCTGTCGCTCAACGTCGGCTTCACGTTCCGGTGAGCGTTTGCGAAGATGGCGCAGGACGTCACGCGGCGACCATCCGAAGAGTAGGACCCGCGCGAACGCGATCTGAACCGGGTGCGCTCGCCGGTGGCGAGGGTGTACCGGGCATTGCACGCGGGACAGGGGAGGCTCGTTGTCCTCTCGGACGCCTGGAATCGGGGTTCGTCGGGATGAAGAAAATTCAAACCGTGGGGCCTGGAGGGGCGTCTAATTGCCGATGACGACTCCTGCGCAGCGCGAGGCCGCGACCGCGGCGCTGCTGGTCGCGCGCGCCAAGGCCGGCGAGCCGCAGGCGTTCGACGCGCTGGTCCGCCGCTACCGCAAGCGCATCTTCGCGCTCGCGCTGCACCTCTCCGGCACCGAGAGCGACGCTGACGACATCGTGCAAGACGTCTTCATCCGCGCCTACCGCGCGCTCGATCAGTTCGAGGGCCGGAGCGAGTTCTTCACCTGGGTCTTCCGGCTCACCGTCAACCGCGCGCTCGACGCGCGGCGCACGCGGGTTCGCCGGAGTGAGTCCTCGATCGAGGAGGACGACCCGCGTATCGAGCGCGCGCTCCAGGTGGACTCCGACGGCGATCCGCGCCGCGCCGCCGAGCTCCGCCAGACCTACGCCCGGGCGCTCCGCGCGCTGGACGCCCTGCCGCCGGACATGCGCACCACGGTGGTCCTGGTCGCGCTCCAGGGCCTCTCGAACGCGGAGGCCGCGGTGGTCCAGGGCTGTCCGCGCGGCACGATCGCGTGGCGTCTTCACGAGGGCCGCCGTCGGCTGCTCGAGGCGACGGCGCCGAGCAAGATGGCGCACCCGAAGAAGGGCCTATCGGAGCACCTGGGGCGCCTGCTCGAGGACGCGGGCATGCCGGCGCTGGAGCTGGATTCGCGGTTCGAGCCGACGCGCTCTTGAGTCGCTCGCCTGGCTCGCTCCGTGCCTCCTACCCGTGACCGCGTCGCCCGCCGTTACGAGGAGCATGAGCGAGATCGACTTGGTCCTGGCCGCGTTCGCTGCAGAGGCTCGGGCGCAGAGCGGAGGGTTGCTTCCAAACGCCGTCATCGCAAATTACGTCCGGCGATTCCCGCAGCACGCCAGCGCCATCGCGGCCGTTGCGCTTTCCCTGACGCTGGACGCGGCGGCGGCGCTCGAGCGGCAGACGCTGCCGACCCTGCCGCCCGCGTCGAGCTGGCCCGCCTCTGGAGTCCGCCGTCGAGGCGCGAAACCCGGCATGCCGCGTCGGTGATCGGGATCGGGGGCCGCGACCCGCCAGAGCTATTTGCACGCCCGGTAAGATTCGAACTTACGACATCCGGCTTCGAAGGCCGTGGAAAGCTCGCGTTTCGCCGACGCAATCGCTCTGCGTGACGGCGCCGTGACAGCTCTCCGTCACGTTCTCTCGGACATAGCCGGACGGCGTTACGAAGTGCCGGCCTCCGTCCTTGATGGACTCGGTGAGGCGCTCGACCTGGCGCTCGATGCGTACAAGGACGCCGCTCCCGCCGCCAAGGACGAAGACGCGGGCGCTGGATGACGCAGCGCTCGCGCAACGGTACGCAACGGACGGCGCAACTCAGCTCCCGGCAAACCCGCGCACTGTGGCTTTACGCGCAGGGGTCCACGGATGCAGAGGTGGCGAACGAGCTCGGCGTCGAACGCTCGACAGCGTGGCGCTGGCGCACGGCGGACCTGGCTTTTCGTCGCGAGCTCCGACGCACGAACGCAGTCGCGACAAAGGCCGCAGCCGTGCGTTTGGAGGGCCTCGTCGACAGGGCACTCGACGTGCTCAAGTCCGTCCTCGACGATGATG
>JAYTHX010000027.1:0-7141 GCA_043732195.1 Polyangiaceae bacterium | reverse complement strand
GCTCGAGCACGCTCGCTGCGTCGCGATCTCGCTTGGCTGCGGTGTAGGCGTCGACGAGGAGGAGCATCAGCTCGCGGTCCTGCGGCACGAGCTTGGTGGCGCGCTCGAGGAGCGGCACGGCGTCGTCCGGCGCCTTGCGCTCGCTCAGGTGGATCTGCGCCGCGCGACGCAACAGCTTCACCTGCTCGAACACGGCAGCGGGCGGCGGCGGAACGGTGTTTGCGGGGGACCCGGGCGCGATCGACCCGCGCATCGGCACCTCCACGATGGGCGCCTCGTAGGGATGCTCGGCCTGGAGGATGTCGGCGTCCCCCACGAGGAGCTGCGCGAGCTCGCCCCAGCTCTTCGTCTTCTCGTAGAGCCGCGCCAGGCGCTGACGGACGTCGGCGTCGCGCGGGCTCGCGTCGAGCGCGCGCGTGAGCGCCTGCTCTACGCCCGCGTCGTCACCAGTCTCCTCGCGCGCCCTGGCGAGCCGGAGCGCGATGGCCACGGCGACGTCACCCGCGGCGTGCTCGAGCATGCTGGCGAGCGCGGCGCCCGCCTTGTCCCACGCGTTGCGCTCCTCGGCGAGGCGGGCCACGGCATGGAGCGCGCCCATGTGCAGCGGATCCTTTTCCAGGACCTCCTCGTAGGAGCGAAGCGCGGCAGCAGCGTCCTTCACGCGCTCCTCGAGGATCTTCGCGAGCGTGAGCACGCGTGCCTGTTCGAGATCTCCGTCACCCCGAGTGCGGGCGCGCTCGACGAGCAGAGTCCAGAGCTCGGCGAGCTCTGCGTGCTGCTCGGTGCCCTCGAAGATCGCCGCGAGTGCAGTCGCGGCGTCTTCGTGATCGGGGTCCTCCTCGATGACGGCGCGCAGCGTGTCGGCGGCGTCGCGGGGGGCCTCGAACTTCTCGAGCTGGAGCTTCGCGAGGACGGTGCGCAGGTTGGCGCGCGTCTCCACGGTGCTGGCGTTGTCGATCAGCATTGCGAGGAGCTTGCCCAGCTCGTTGTACTTGCCGAGCTCGTCGTACAGCTTGCGGAGCCGCTCCTGCGCGACGTCGTCGGCGGGGTCCTGCTCGAGGATCTCCTCGTAGAGGCTGATCGCCTTGTCGCGATCGCCGAGCTTCGAGGCCGCGACGTCGGCAGCGCGATGACGGAGCGCGATCGCGGCGCCGCCGTCGGTCTCGCTCTCGGCGCGCCGGAGCAGCAGTGTCACCACCTCGGCGTGATCGCCCGCGTCCAGGCGCAGGCGCGTGAGCTCCTGCGTGGCCCAGGCATCGCTCTCGTTCTCGGCCAAGAGCTCGCGCAGCACCTCTTCGGCGAGCTTCGCGTCGGCGAGGATGTTCTCCGCCATCGCTGCGGCCTCTCGCGTGAGCTCGCGCTTCGTCGCGGGGTCGCCCTCGAGCCGCGCGAGGCGTCGGAGCACCGCGATGCGATCCCGTTCGCGTCCCGGCGCGCGCGTCAGCTCCTCGAGCGAGCGAACCAGCTCGACGTTCTCGGGATCGGCCTCGAGGGCGCGCGTGAACGCGAGCTCGGCGCCGCGCGGATCGGAGACCTTGTCCCTTCGCCAGCGACCGAGGCGAGCCCAGAGCTCCCCTCCTCCGCCCGGCGGCGCCGAGAGGTTGGGGCTCGAGTGCTTGGAGGCGCTGTCCTGCGCGTCGAGCGCGCGGGTCAGGGCGTCGGCGGCGGAGGTCCAGTTGCCGGTCCGGTCGGCGAGGCGCTCGAGCTCGGCGAGCGCACTCTCTTCCTGCGGGTCCTCGACCACGGCTGCCTCGACAGCGCGCTGCGCGGCCGCGACGTCCGCGCCCTCGTTCTCGAGGACCCGTGCGAGCTCGAGGCGAGCGCGCGTGCGCCCCCTCACGCCATCGGCGCGACCGACGCGTCGCTCGTAGAGCCGACCGAGGTCGGCGCCGCGATCGAGCGTCCGGTAGACGCCCTCGAGCGTGTCGAACGCGTCGTCGAACAGCGCGTCCACCTCGAGCAGTTGCTCGACGGAGGCGCGGCTGCGGTCGTGCCCCGGCACGCGCTCGAGCGCGAGGCGCAGCGTGGCCAGGCCCTGCGCCTGGTCCTGGAGCGCGCCGATCTGGAGGCTCGCGAGGCGATGATAGAGATCGGCCTGCTCGACGGCGGCGGGCTCGATCGTGATGCGCCGCTCGATGACGTCGACGAGTGCCCGGGTGTCCTCGAGGCCTCCGTGCACGCGCTCGAGCGCGACGAGGACCTCGGCGTTGTCACCGCCCTGCTCGGCGGCGCGCGCGTAGGCCTCCGCGGCGCGCGCGAGGTCTTCGAGCCGTACCTCGGCGACCTGGCCGAGGCGGAGGAAGAGATCGGCGGTCACCTTGGCGTCGAAGATCGACGCCGCGCGCTCGCCGAGGGCATCGGCGTAGCGTTCCCAGCCGGGCTTGCCGAGCAGCGCAGCGACGCGCTCGATCTCGGAATGAAGCGCCGCCTCCAGCGGCTCCTCTGCCAGCGCGCGCAGGAGCGCGCTCTGGGCGCGGGCGAGGTCGGAGAGCGAGCCCTCGGACACGAGCGCGATCTTGCGCAGCGTCGCCGCGCGCTCGCTGGGCTCGGTCTGGGCTCGGAGACGGAGCTCGAGGGTGTCGGCGAGCGCCTCGAACTGCATCACGGCGCGGAGCACGGGCTCGAGGACGTCGGCCGCCTCGAGCCGGAGCTCGTCGCGGGACTCGCCGATCTGACGGACCGCTCGTGCGGCCTCCTCGTCGTAGCCGATCGCGAGGACCTCGCGGAACGCCTCGAGTGCCTTCTGGTGGTCGTCGAGCTCGGTCGCGAGCAGCGTACCGATGCGGCGCGTGAGCACCGCGCGCGCCTGGGGATCGGGCTGCGCCTCGACCTGCGCGCGCAGGTTGTCGAGCAGCTCGGGCCACATCTTCTCGCCCTCGTAGAGCAGCGAGAGGCGCTGCATGACCTCGGCGTCACCGGGCTTCGTGGCGAGCGCCTGACCGAGCAGGACCACCGCCTCGCGGCGGTCGTTCAGCCCCACCTCGTAGCAGCGCGCCGCGTCGAGGAGGAGCCGGTGCTTCAGCTCCCGGTCGTCCTCGCCGCACAGCTCCACGCGCCGACGGTAGAGATCGACGAGCCTCGCGGCGTCGTTCCGCTCCTCGTAGAGGGCGATGATGTGGTCGAGGGTGAAGGCGCTCTCCGGCTCGAGCTCGAGGGCGCGCTCGTAGGCGTCGATCGACCCCTGCGGGTCATCGAGCATGTCGCGGCGCGCCTCGCCGATGCGGCGCCACAAGCTGGCGCGCTCCTCGTCGCCATTCGCGAGCTCGGCGCGCTTCGCGAGCACGCGCACGAGCGTCGGCCAGTCGCTGAGCAAGGTGGCGAGCTGGTCCATCTCGTCGAGTGGGTGCGGATCGCTCTCGTCGAGGCGGAAGAGGCGATCCCACGCGTCGAGCGCCTTGCGGGGGTCGTCGCGGCGCTTGTCGTGCAGCTTCGCGAGGGCCTCGAGCAGCTCGCGCTGACCGATGCCGTCGATCTTGCCGATACCGGCCTCGTAGGTCTCGGCGAGCGCGTCCCAGCGCTCGGTCGCGATGGCGAGCCGGTCGAGCTCCTCACGCGTGTCGCCGTCGTCCGGGTCGAGTACGAAGGCCTCGCGCAGGCAATCGAAGGCCTTGTCGAGATCGCTGCCGCGCTCCTCGAGCAGCTTCGCGGTGTCCCGGAGGACCGCGACCTTCTCGCCGGGCGTGGTGGCGAGGGCGAACCGATGCTGCCCGACCTCGACGAGCTTCTGCCAGTCGTCGGCCTGCTCGTAGATCGGCCGCAGGAGGTCGACGACGCGCCCGCGGTGATCATCGGTGGCGACGAGCCCCTCGAGCGTGGCGACGGCGGCGCGGCCGGTCTCGGTGGCCTGCGGCGAGACGAGGCCGAGGACCGCCTCCAGCTCGTCGATGGCGGCGGCGGTCTCGCCCAGGCGGTCCTGGAGAACTCGACCCAGCGCGAGCCGCCACTTCGCCTCTTCCTCCGGCAGGGCGCTCTGCTCGGCGCGCCGGCGATGGAGGTCGGCGAGATCGCGGAAGCGCTCGCGCCGGATGTAGAGCCGCGCGAGCGCGTCGAGCGCGGGCGTATCGGTCTCGTCGACGTCGAGGATGGAGCGGTGGGTGACGATCGCGTCGTCGTCGCTGGCGAGCTCCTCTTCCTCGATCTTGGCGATGGTGTGGAGGGTGGCGATCCGCGCCTCGGGATCGGTGCGGTACTCGAGCGCGTCGCGATAGAGCGCGACGCGCTCGGCCGGCTTCGCGCCCTGCTCGAGGAGGCGGTCGATGGCCAGGAACGCGCTCTGCTCGTCCTCGGGCGAGAAGGTATAGGTGCGCCGGTAGAACTGGAGCGCACGGGGCGCGTTCTTCTGCGCCTCGAACAGCTCACCGGTGCGGTGCGCGAGGCGCGCGGTGCTCGGTTCGTCGCTCGTGATCTTGTCGAGCTCCGCGGCGTACACCTCGGCGAGGCGCTCCTCGGCGTTGGCGACGCGCGCGAGGCGCTCGAGCTCGGCCCAGGTGGATTCGTCGGTGACGTCCTCACCGAGGAGCTTCGCGGTCACGTCGAGCGCCGCCTTGTAGTTCTCTTCCTGCTCCTCGTGCAGCTTCGCGAGGCGGCGCAGCAACGTGCGCCGTTCGTCGGGATCCTCGCTGCCCTCGAGGCGGGCCTCGATCGCGGTCATCACCTTTCGCCAGTCGAGGCGCGTCAGGTAGACCTGCTCGAGCATCTCGGCGGCGCGGCCGGCGGTGGCCTTCTGGGTCATGAGGCCCTCGAGCGACGCGATGGTCGGCTCGTGCGCGGGATCCTCGCGCAGCGCCTCGGCGTACTCCTCGAACGCGCGATCGAGCTCGGCGAGCTCCTTCTCGTGCACGCGACCGAGCGCGTGGTGGAGGGCGGCACGGCGCGGCGTCGGCGTACCTTCGGTGCCGAGCTCGCGCTCGTGGAGCGCGACGAGGTCGGCCCAGCGTGCGGACGCGGTGTAGAGCCGCTCGAGCGCGGAGACGGCATCGGGGTCGAGCCCGAGCTCGAGGATCTGCTCGTAGACCGAGACCGCGCGGTCGCGATCCTGGAGCGCCTCGTCGCAGATGCGTGCCTCCTTGAAGAGGATGGCGCGCCGCTGGCCGTCGTCGGGCGCGGCCTCGGCGCGGCGCTTCAGGATCTCGAGGAGCAGCTCGTGCTCGGAGGACTCCTCGTAGAGCTCCTCGAGCGCCCCCAGCGCCCGCGCCTCCTCGGCGCGGATGTCGAGCGCCTTGCGGTAGTACTCCTTCGCGAGCGCCGCATCGGACAGCTGCCGGCGGGCGATCTCCGCGATCCGCAGCGTGAGCGAGACCTGCTGGTCCTCGTCGATGATGTCCGGCGTGACGTCGCGATAGAGGTGCACGAGGTCGGCCCAGGCGTTCGTGCGCTGGGTGAGCTGCTCGGCGCGGGCGATCCACGCCGTGACCGCGGGATCGCCAGCCGCCTCGCGCAGCGCCTTGGCGGCGTAGGCGAAGGCGCGCACCGGATCGCCGATGGGGCCTTCGGTGACCTTCGTCGCGCGCTCGTAGACCCCGAGGCGCCCCTCGAGCGTCTGCTCGTGCTCGACCTGGATGTCGAGGACGCGCACCAGCTGCTTGTTCTCTCCGGCGGCCTCGTAGAGCGGGCGCAAGATCTCCGCGGCCTCGCGGCGCGCGTTCTCGTCGTCGAGGAGCTCCTCGAGCGCGGCGCGCGCAGGACCCGCGCCGGGATCGAGCGTGAGCGCCTGACGATAGGCCTCGATGGCCTCCTGGACCTCGGATAGCCGCTTGCGCCGCACGTCGCCGAGCTTCGTGAGGAGCGCGATGCGCGCCTCGTTCTCGGTGGCGATGCCGAGCTCGGCCTCGAGCGTCTCCGCGAGGTCGGGCCACTGCTCGGCCTTCTCGTAGAGCGCAGCCAGCGCGCCGAGGATCTCGCGGTCCGCCCCGAAATCGTCGAGGACCGAGCGGTACGCGAGGATGGCCTCCGGCACGTCCCCCAGGCGATCGGCGAGGGTCTGCGCGGAGCGGACCATGAGGACCTTGCGCGTCGCGGCGCCGTCGGACCCGCGCTCGCGGGAGCGCAGGACCTCGACGAGGCTCCGGTGATCGGCGGTGCGCTCGTACAGGCGATCGAGCGCGGCGAGGGCCTTGTCGTCGGCGGGGTCGTCGTCGAGGCGCGAGCGCCATGCGGTGATGGCCGCCGTGTCGTCCTTCAGGTCCTCCTCGGCGATGGTGCCGAGCTGCGCGTAGAGCTCGCGCCGGATCTCGGTGCTGTCCTCGAGCTTGACGCGCACGCGGAGCACGTCCGCGAGGTCCCGGCTCTTGCCGAGCTCGCCGTAGATGCGCTCGAGCGCGCGGACCGCAGGGAGCGCGATCGTCGGATCCTCCGGCGCGAGGTCCATGACCTGGCGATAGATGGCCTCGGCGCGATCGGGCTGCTCGCCCGCTTCGTAGATCTTCGCGACGTCCGCGAGGAGCTCCGCACGCGGCTGCGGCGACTCGGCGTTCTTGGCCGCGACGAGCACGACGTCGGCCGCCTCGTCGAGGCGCTCGAGGCGCGCGGCGATCTCGAGAAAGCGCGCGCGCGCCTCGACGTCACCCGGAGAAAGCGGCAGGAGCCGCCCATAGGCCTCGAACGCGCCCTTGTCGTCGGTGAGGCGCTCGTCGCGCAGCTCCGCGATGCGGCGGAGCAGCTCGCGCCGCTCCACGTCGTCGCCGACGAACTCGAGGCGCACCTCGAGGATGCGCACGAGGTCGCGCATCTCCTCGCGCTCGGCGTAGACACCTTCGAGGATGATCGCCGCGCGCTGCCGGAGGTCCGGGTGCGCGAGACACTTCTCGACGAGCTCGCGCGCCTCGCGCAGCGAGGAGTCGGCCGCGACCACCTCTTCGAGGTAGTTCAGCGCCGCCTTCGGATCCTCGAGGCGGTTCATGAGGAGCGTCCCGAGGCGCAGCTTCATGGTCGTCGTGTCGCCGGCGGTGCCGAGCTGGAGGCGTCGCTCGAGGAGCTTCGCGAGGCTCTGCCAGCGCTCGGCGTTCGCGTAGAGCTTGTCGAGCGCGAAGATCGCCTGGTCGTGGGTCGGCTCGAGCTCGAGGATGCGCTCGTAGTAGTGGATGGCCTTGTTCGTATCGCCGGTGATCTCCTCGGCGATGATCGCGACCTCGTTGAGGAGGTC
>JAYTHX010000026.1:0-7158 GCA_043732195.1 Polyangiaceae bacterium | reverse complement strand
CGGGCTTGTAGGCGTTCGCCACCGCGTGGTCCTTGTCCCAGGCCACGAGGAACTTCGCGTCGCCGTTCGCCTTCACGAAGCCGGGCACGCCCTTCTTGTCGTCGTCGACGGAGATGGCGATGATCTCGAGGCCGCTCGACTTGTACTTCACGTAGAGCTCCTGGAGCTTCGGGAAGGACTTCTTGCAGGGCGCGCACCACGTGGCCCAGAAGTCGACGATCACCACCTTGCCCTCGGGGATCGTCACCTTGCCCCCGCCCATCACCGAGTCGAGTGAGAAGGGCGGCGCCTTCGGTCCGCGCGGCTTGCCGCCCGCCGAGCCCTTCGCGGGGATGGGGGTCGAGCCGGGCGTCGTGGAGTCGCGGACGGTGGTGGCGTTGGAGCCGGCGCTACCGGCGTCGATGGACTCGACGTCGACGACCTTCGGCGGCGCCGCCGACGGGCACCCGACGGCGCCCAGGATCACGAACGAACCGAGGAGGAGAGCGAGACCGGAGCGAGCGTTGGGCATGTCGCTCCAGCCTACGCCGTAGTCACCAGACCTCGCAGCGATCCTTCCGGACCATCTTCGCGTCGGGCTTGCAGTTGAACGCCTGAGCAAACTCAGGAGTGTTCGAGATCGGCCCGTTCACGCGGAAATTCGGCGGCGAATGCGGATTCGTCGCGACCTGGTGGCGGAGCGCCTCGTCGCGCATCTTCCCGCACCAACCCTGCGCGAAGCCGAGGAAGTACTCCTGGTCGGCGGTGAGCTCGCCCTTCGCGCCCGCAGCGGGGGCCGCGGCGCTCTTCGTCTTCATCGACTTGTAGGCGAGCTTGAGGCCGCCCAGGTCGGCGATGTTCTCGCCGAGTGTGAGCTTGCCGTTGACGTGCACGTCACCGAGGACGACGTAGCCGTCGTACTGCTGCTTGACGCAGTCGGCACGGCGCTCGAACTCGGCGTTCACGTCCTTGCCCCACCAGTCCTTCAGGTTGCCGTCGGCGTCGAACTGGCGGCCCTCGTCGTCGAAGCCGTGGGTGAGCTCGTGGCCCATGACCATGCCGATGCCGCCGAAGTTCGTCGGCATGGGGGCCTTGTTCGCATAGAACGGCGGCTGGAGGATCCCCGCGGGGAAGACCATCTCGTTGAGCTGCGCGTCGTAGTACGCGTTCACGGTTGGCGGGCTCATCTGCCACTCGGCGCGGTCGACGGGCTTGCCGATCTTCTTCATCTGCCGGCGGTGCTCGAAGGCCGAGGCGGCGATCATGTTGCCGACGTACGAGTCGCGCGCGATGGTGAGGCCGTCGTACGAGCGGAACTGATCGGGGTAGGCGATCTTGTTCGCGATCTTCCCGAGCTTCACGAACGCCTGCTTGCGCGTGGCGTCGTCCATCCACGCGAGCTTCTCGAGGTTCTCGTGCATGGAGGCCTCGATGGCCGTCACCATTCCGACCACGGTGGCCTTGCCCTCCGCGCCGAGCGTGGTCTTCACGAACGGCTGCGCGAGCGCCTCGCCCATGCCGCCGTCGATCGCGCGCACGCAGCGCTTCCAGCGCGCGGGCAGCGACTTCGTGCCCACGAGCGCCTGGCGCCACTTGAACTTCTCCTCGACGAAGCGCCTGGGCAGCTCGTCGGCCGTCTGCCGGAACAGCTGCCAGCGGATGTACGTCTTCCAGTCGGCGATCGACACCTTGCCGCCGACCATCCCGCCCACCGCCTTCATGAAGTCCGGCTGGGCGACGTTGAACGTCGTGATGCCCTTCGCGGCCGCGCCCTCGAGCCACGGGTCCCACGCGATGCCGGGGGCGAGCTTCGGCAGCTCGGCCTTCGTGGCGCGGTGGTTGATCTTCTTCGGCTCGCGGCGGTCCTCCTTGGACATCCACGCCTTCGCGAGCTGCGTCTCCACGTTCATGACCACCTTCGCCGCGGCCTTGGCCTTCGGCTCCGGGTCGCCCGCGAGCTGGAGCATCGCGGTGATGTGCTTCTCGTAGAGGCCGCGGAGCTCCACCATCTTCGGCGTCTTGTCGTCGAGGTAGTACTCCTTCTCGGGCATGCCGAGGCCGCCCTGCCAGATCATGCCGACCACCTGGGTGGCGTCCCCGAAGTCCTGCGCCGCGCTGAGGTCCCAGATCATGCCGAGGCCGTCGCCCTGGAGCTTGCCGAGCAGCTTCGTGAGGCCGGCGACGTCCCTCACGTCGTCGGTGGCCTTGAGCCACGGGTCGAGCGGCTTCGTGCCGTTCTTCTCGATGCCCTCCTCATCCATGCAGGATGCATAGAAGTCACCGAGCTGCTTGCCGTACTTGTCGTCGCCCGCGTCGCCGGCGTCCCCCTTCGTTTTTGCCTTCGCCTCGAGGATGCCCTTGAGGACCTCCTCGTTGCGATCGCGGATGACGCTGAAGCTGCGGTACCAGGTGGCCTCGTCACCGGGGATCTCGGTCTGCTTGATCCAGCCGCCGCACGCGTACTGGTAGAAGTCGTCGCACGGCTGGACGCTCGGATCGAGCGCCGCCTTCTCGACGCCCGACGCCTGCGCGGGCGTCTCGGTCTTCGCCGTCACGGTGCTGGGCGCCGTGCTCACGCCGGGCGTCGCGGGCGGCGGGGTGCTGTCGCCGCAGGCGACGATCACCAGGGAAGCTGCAGAGAGAGAGAGGAGGAGGAGAACGGCGCGTCGCATGGCGGTCGTATGCCTTCGTGGGCGGCGGGAGGCAAGGCGGACTGGCCACTGAGGTATCATCGTCGTCATGGCTGACGACATCGACCGCATTGCGCCCACGCGGCGACCGGAGGGGCGCGCCGCGCAGCGGCAGTCGTGGCGCGATCTCTCCTTCCTGCACTGGCGTCTTCCCGCCGCAGCGCTGCAGCCGCTCGTGCCCGAGGCGCTCACCATCGACACGTTCCAAGGCGACGCGTTCATCGGTCTCGTGCCGTTCACGATGACCGGCGTGCGGCCGCTCTGGGCGCCCGCGGTGCCCGGAATCTCGAACTTCCACGAGACGAACGTGCGCACCTACGTGCACCATCGCGGGCGCGACCCCGGCGTGTGGTTCTTCAGCCTCGAGGCCGCGAGCCGCATCGCGGTGACCATCGCGCGCACGTTCTGGGATCTGCCGTACCACCACGCGCGGATGACGCTGGAGAAGCGCGACGACGGCATCCGCTACGCGTCCACGCGGCGCTGGCCGGGGCCATTGCCGGCGGTGTGCAACGTCACGTGCCGACCGGTGTCCGCACCGGCCGCGGCGGCGCCGGGGACGCGCGAGCACTTCCTCGCGGAGCGCTATCTGCTCTACGCGGCGGGCAAGGGCGGGACGCTGCGGCGCGGGCAGGTTCACCACGCGCCGTACCCGTTGCAGACCGCGGAGGTGAGCGCGTGGGAGGAGTCGCTGCTCGCCGCGGCGGGCATCGCGCGCCCGGCGGGCGATCCGTTCGCGCACCATGCGTCGGGCGTGGACGTGGAGATCTTCGACCTCGAGGCACTGCGCTGAGGTCGGGTCCCCGACGCCGGCAAATGACGGTCAGCTCCGCACGGCGCTCCGCGACGCGAGTGGCGGAGCGAGCGCGGTCGGCGAGAGTGCGGCGGACGGATCGCAGAGGTGCGCCGCGAGGCGATCGTCGCCGAGGACGACCTGGGTGGTGAGCGTGTCGACGTCGAGGCCGAGCGCCGCGATCTCGACGCGATTGAGCCAGGCGCCGAGCGTCAGCGCAGGATGCGCCTCCACCTCGTTCGGGCCGACGACGCGGCAGCGGATGAGGCGCGTCTCGACGTCGAGCCACACACGCAGAGCCACGGTGCCCAGGCCGTGGCCGGCCGAGACCGCGAGGTCCAGCCACCGCACGGCGCCGCTCGTGTGGCGCGCCGCGAGGTAGATCCCGTCGCGCTGGCCGTCGGTGAGCGTGAAGCCGTGCACGCCCTCGTCGCCGGACGAGCACACGCAGGGCGAAACGCGGGCGACGCAGAAGCGGGTCTCGGAGCTGCGGGGTTCCATGACCCGGCCCCATCGCAAGCGATGTGCCCGCTCCGGAGGCGCGATCCCGGGGAAAGAACGGCGCAACCCGCGCCGTCTTGCGCCAACGCCTGCTGCGGATCGCCCGCGGGGCACGCGGCGTTCGCGCCCGTTTGGCGCACGAAGCGACGTGTCCCCCGTTCGGACGACGCCGTCCAGACCACGCTTGCGACGCGCGTGCCGGTGCGCGGATCCGCGGGCTATACTCGCCCGCATGTCCGAGCAGACCGACCTCATCGAGAAGTTCTATGCCGCCTTCGCGCGCCGCGACGGCGAGGCCATGGCCGCCTGCTACGCGGACGACGTGCGCTTCTCGGACCCCGTGTTCCCCACGCTCGAGGGCGAGCACGCCGGCGCGATGTGGAAGATGCTGTGCGGCCGCGCGAAGGATCTCGACGTCGTCGCCAGCGACATCTCGTGGGACGGCTCCACCGGGCACGCGAAATGGGTCGCTCACTACACGTTCGCGGCGACGGGCCGCAAGGTCGAGAACATCATCCGGGCGACCTTCAAGATCGCCGGCGGCAAGATCGTCGAGCACACCGACGTCTTCGACTTCTGGCGCTGGTCGCGCCAGGCCCTCGGACCGGCGGGCGCCATCCTGGGGTGGTCGTCGTTCCTCAAGAAGAAGGTCCAGGGCCAGGCCGCGAAGTCGCTCACCGAATACGAGACGAAGAAGCGCGAGACGTCCTGATCAGCGCGGGCCGGTCGCGGCGTCGAACTTGTCGCGGTTCTTTCGCGCGCAGTAGCCCGCAGGGATGGTCTTCGAGCCCGCGAGCTCACGCTTGTTGAGCGGGCACACGAACGTCGCGAGGTCGTCGGCGCTCCAGGACTTGAACATCTTCACGTTCGTCGTCGGGCGGGCCACGTTGCCCTGCACGGGGTAGTCGACGTCCACGTTCTTGCCCTGCCAGGTGTCGGTCTTGCGGAGCACGGTGACCGGGACGTTCAGGCCCGTGACCGACGTTCCGGTGAACACGGTCGTCGACATGTCGATGCCGATCAGGTTCGCGAGCTCCACGATGTGCTCGCCCTGCATGCGCTGGCAGCCGTGCGAGACGGGGCCGCGGATCAACCGCCACTCGCCGTCCTGCGCGGTGATGGGGCCGTGGAACGCGATGCCCTTGTTGAAGGGGATGAAGGGAAAGCCGCCCCACGTCGCGCGGTCGTTCGTGGGCACCCACGGCGAGGCGCGGTTGATGGAGTACGAGGCCGGCTGCGAGTTGACGGCCGCGCCGGTCGCGATCGGATAGACGACGGCGATCTTCGTGCGCCCGCCCTCCTGGACCGCATCGACGTAGTACGGGAGCGGCGTCGTCCAGCCCTCGGGGACGAACCCGCTGACGCGCGCGGTGTGCGCGGTCAGCGAGACGGTGACCGACGGGCTGTCGAGGTGCGGGAGCGTCCCGCTGTAGACCCACTGCTCGGCGGCGCCCTTGCGGAGCTGGTCCTCGCTCACGTCGGCGCCGTCGCTGTCGTCGTCGGCGGTCGTCGCCGCGCAGCCGGTCACCAGGAGGCCAATCATTGCGAAGCGAGCGAGCGCGTTCATGGAAACCACACAAGCACACATGGTGCCACACTCATCGACCCGTACTTTTCCGGGAGATCGGCCCTCCGAGGGCCCTGCGGCCCGGCTCGATGGAGGTGCCCGGATCCACCCGACACGACCAAGGTCACCCCCAGGAACCCGTGTATCCTCGGGGACCTCTTGCGATGCTCGAGCGAATCGCCCTCCATCAGACCCGTCTACGCACCCCCGGCCTCGGGCTCGAAGGCAAAGGCGTCGCCCTGGGCGCCAAGGGGCTCGTCCTCCTTCCCTCCCTCGACCGGCTGGTCGCCTGGCTGAGCGTCTACACCCGCGAGCACTCGCTCGAGGATCTGATGGCGAGCCTCGAGATCCAGATCGTGAAGAGCAAGCTCGGGACGAAGGAGATCACGCTCTCCTTCGCCGCGGAGTCGGCCGATCGCATGGACCGTGTCTCGGAGACGGCGCGCCTCGTCGGCGGCTTCGGCTTCACGGGCACGAGCCGGCACTTCGTGCAGTACCGCGATGCCGCCGCGCCCTTCGGCTACGACGCGACGCAGCTCATCTCCACCGACGCCGCGCTCGTCCTCTACCACGACCGCTTCACCCAGGTTTACGAGGTCGACAAGGCGGTCTCGCTGAAGTCGCTCCTGCTGCGGCTCATGCCGCACGTCGACCCTTCGACGATCGACGACGGCGGCCCGCGCATCATCGTGGCCGAGCAAGGGCTCGGCCCCGCGCTCATCCACTACTTCGTGCGCTCGCGCGTCGAGGGCGAGGTGGCGGTCGGCGAGTGGCCGCCGGACAGCGCGTTCGACGAAGGCCCGGTGCGTCGCTACGTGATGCGCATCCCCGAGCTGCCGAAGCGCATGCGGCCGCTGATGTCGAAGACGCCCGGGCTCACCACGTTCCTGCCCGCCGGTCCTGGCGTCGCGGTCGAGATGGGCTACCGGCATCCAGTCGCGCTGCGGGCGTGCCCGGTGTTCGAGCCGGCGGGCATGGTGATGCTGCGCGGCCGGGGCGACGAGCCGTGGGCGCTCGAGAAGATGCCGCAGATGGGCGACATCCGCGCGTTCGCGCGCGTCGAGCTGCGCGGCGACGGAGGCGAGGACGTCAGCGTCGCGACCTCCACCCACCTGCCCGATCCGGTGCGCGTGCCGCTGCGGGTCGTGCCCTCGCCTTCTCCGTGGCGCAACGTCACCGCGACCTGGATTGCGCCCGCGCAGATCCCGCTCTTGCGGCGCATCGCGTACGCGCTCCCGCACCAGACCATCACGCGCACGCAGATCGCCGTCACCCCGCGCGGCGCGTTCCTGCGCTGCACGGCGGGCATCGAGGCGGTTCCGCTCGGGATGTTCTTCGTCGAGATCCACCCCTCGCTCTACATCCCGGCCGGCTACGACGTGACGCCCGCGGTCGCGCCCGAGGTGCTGTATCGCGCGCTCGGCGCGTCGTCCTCGCAGGTGCTCTTCATCGACACCGGCGCGCGCCCCATGGCCGTCGACGAGAGCGCGTTCGTCCCGCTCGAGACGGCGCTCCTCGAGGCGCAGGTCTGGGAGCCGATCGTGGCCGATGCCATCCAGCGCGCGCTCGACGAGTCGCCCGTGGACCTCAAGCTCGAGCCGCTCGGCGTGTTCGCGTTGAGCCAGGTC
>JAYTHX010000025.1:0-7160 GCA_043732195.1 Polyangiaceae bacterium | reverse complement strand
CGTGAAGTGCCAGAGCCCGTAGTAGTTCGCGCCCTCGTAGATGTCGGTCGTCGGCGAGCCGGGCGGGCCCCAGATCGCGCGGAAGGAGCGCGTGCGGTCGACCGGGTCGGCATACGAGTGCCATGTGCCGTCGAAGAAGACGGTCATGTCGTAATCGCCGCCGATCATCACGTGCTGGGCGTCATTGCCGCCGATCCCGAAGAAGATCGGCGCGAAGTTCGTCTTGGCGACGAAGTCGTTCGGCCCCATCTGTAAGCCGGTGCCGAGCGGATCCTGCGGCGGGCCGCTGTAGACGACGCCGTCGTTGCCGACCGCGAAGCGCGTGTTGCCGTAGCCCCACACCGCGCGCAGCCCGTGAGGTGCCGTGCCGATCTGCGTCCAGCGCTTGCCGGCCGTGCGGCGAAAGATGGGACCGCTGTTGGTGTTCCGGGTCGTGGCGACCGCGAGCACCTCGCTCGGACCGGAGGACCACAGGCCTCCCACGTCGACGCCGGAGCCGAGGATGACGTCGGCCCACGCGCCGTCCGGCCGCTTCTCGATCACCGCGCCGTTGTCGCCGCCGATGTAGACGGTCTCGGGATCGCCGACCCAGATCGTCCGGAACGCGCCCGCTTCTGCGTTCTCACGCACGATGGTGAAGCCGGTCTCGGGGGGCGGCTCGGCCTCGGGGCCGGCGTCGCCGGCGTCGCCGTCCGCGCCCGCGTCCGCCGGGGCCTGCTTGAGCGAGGCGCACGCGAGAGGTACCGCGACGAGCGCAAAGAGCACGGAAAGAGCGGCGAGCGAGCGCTTCGGGCCGGTGGGAAGCGCGCGGCCCATCGATACCAGCCTATTGCTACTTCTTCGCGAGCGGCGAGCGGACCGGCATCGGGACGTCGTGGTCCGCGGTCGAGCCGTCACCCATCTGCCCCGCCTGGTTCCTGCCCCAGCAGCGCGCGCCGCCCTCGGCGAGTCGCGCGCAGGCGCCTTCGCCTCCGAGCGAAAGCTCGATGGCGCCGACAAGCCCCGACAGCGGCTGCGGGCGGGCGCTCGCCTCGGTGGTGCCATTCGCGAGCTGGTGGAAATCGTTCGCGCCCCAGCACGCGACCGTGTTGTTCCAGAGCCTCGCGCACGTGGTGCGGTCGTTCGCGCGGATCTCGACGGCCGCCGGGAGCCCGTGCACCAGCACCGGCGCGGCGCTGCCCGTGGTGCTGCCGTCGCCCAGCTGCCCGAGCGCGTTGTCACCCCAGCACTGCACGCTGCCGTCCTCGAGGAGCGCGCACGTGTGCTGGCCGCCCGCGGCGAGGCCCTTGATGCTCGCGCCCACGAGCACCGGCTTCTGGCCCGCGCTCTGTCCGCGATCGTCGGCGCCGTTGCACCGGACGTCATGGGTGGGCGCCACGAACGCGGCGCAGACCCGGCCCGAACCCACCGCGAGCAGCGACGCACTGCCCACGAGCCCATCGGGCGTGGCGAGCGCCTCGTGGCCGTCTCCCCAGCACTGCGGCACCCCGAGCGCGCCGAGCGTGCACGTGCGATCGCCCGCAGCCGCGATGACGGTGAACGTCGCGCCCGTCGGCGCCGCGAGCTGGTGGCGCGAGTCGTCCCCCCAGCAGCGAATCTGCTTGGCGTAGATCCCGCAGGTGTGGCGCCCGCCGATCGCGAGCTCCTCGGGCGCGCCGGGGCTCGCGGTCACGCGCACCGGGAACAGGCTCTGGGTCTTCGTGCCGTCGCCGAGCTGCCCGGCGTCGTTCGCGCCCCAGCACTCGAGACCGCCGGATTTCACGGTGGCGCAGCCGTGGTAGGCGCCGAGCCACACGCGCGTCATCGCGGGCGGCTTCTGCCGCTTGCAGCCCGCGAGCGCCACCGCAGTGATCGCCAGCGCGATCGCCGCCCGCCTCAATGGACCCCCGCAGAGACCGCGTGCGCGGCCAGCACCGTGGCCATCACCAGCTTCGCGACGTGCACGAAGATCACGATGCCCAGCACGTCGACCAGGCTCGCGATGAAGGGCGTGGAGCTGGTGGCGGGGTCGAGCCCGATACGCTTGAGGACCATCGGCAGCATGGCGCCCACCGTGCAGCCCGTCATGACGATGCCCACCAGCGTGATGGCGACCGTGAGCGCGAAGTCCGCGTGCTGCTCCGGGTACATGAGGACACGCAGAAAGCCGACGCCGGCGAGGCCGAGGCCGAGCACGAGGCCCATGCCCGTCTCGCGCACGAGGATGCGCCACCAGTCGCGCATCTTGATCTCGCCGACCGCCATGCCGCGGATCACCAGCGTCGACGACTGGGAGCCCGAGTTGCCGCCCGCGGAGATGAGCAGCGGCACGTAATAGGCAGCGCCGTGGATGGCGTCGAAGACGGGGTCGTAGTGGCGGAGCGCGGTCTGGGTGAAGAACTCACCGAAGAAGAGGACGAACAGCCACACGCCGCGCTTCTTGATGAAGGTGAGGAACGTGGTGCGGAAATACGGGAGATCAAGCGGCTCCATGCCGGCGATCTTCTGCACGTCCTCGGTCTGCTCGAGGGTGAGGACGTCGATGATGTCGTCGATGGTGATGACGCCGAGGATCTGCCCGCTCTCGTCGACGACCGGCATGACGTTGAGGTCGTACTTCGCCATCTTGCGAGCGACCTCCTCCTGATCCTCGTCGGGCTTCACCGACAGGATGTTCTCGCGGAGGATGTCGTTGAGCGGCTGGTACGACTTCGCGAGCAAGAGGTCGCGGATCGACGCGATGCCCATCAGCTTGTCGCCGCTCTCGAGCGCGTAGATGTTGTAGACGTTCTCGCTGTGGTTCTCGCTGAAGGCGCGCACCGCCTCGATCGCCGCGGCCACGGTGCAGTCCGGCGCCACGTGCACGTACGCGGTGGTCATGAGGTGGCCGGCGGCGGTCTCCGGCCACTTCTCGATGTCGCGGACCTCCTCGGCCGCCTCGGGATCGACCCGCTGGAGGCGCTCGAGGATGTCGTCGCCCATCTTCTCGGGCAGGACGCTGAAGAGGTCGGCGCGATCGTCGGGCGCCATCTCGCTCGCGATGTGCGCCACGCTCTCCGGCTCCATGAGCTCGGCGATCTCCTCCTGCTCGTCGCTTTCGAGGCGCTCGAAGATCGGCGCGGCGTCCTCGGCCGGCAGGCGGGCGAGGAGCTCGGCGGCTTCGTCGGCATCGAGCTCGCCGATGAGATCCGCGAGATCTTCCGGGTGGATCTCGTCGAGCAGCTCGCGCACCTGCTCCGGATCCTCCTTGAGGAGCTGTTTCAGGTCAGGACCGAGCAGGGTCGCGAGGCGCATGAGGACGCCGGCACATTACCCAACACGCTGGTGATTCGCTACGCTAGCGCCATGCTGCGCACCTCAAAGATCCCGTCCGTCCTCGTGGCCCTCGCGCTCACGACCCTGCTTGCGTGTTCCAGCTCCGGCGATGGTGGCGGCGGTGGCGATGGCGGCGGCGGTGACGGCGGCGGTGACGGCGGCGATGGCGGCGGCGGTGACGGCGGCGGTGACGGCGGCGGGGGTGGTGACGGCGGCGGCACCGTGGTCAACGGCTGCAAGTCGTTCGTCGACAAGAGCGATGCGGCAGCGTCACGCACCTTGACCTGGGACTTCCCGATCGCGACGGCGGCCGAGCGCTGCACCACCGTCAAGGTCGGTCAGAGCGTCACGTTCAGCGGCACCTTCACGACGCACCCGCTCCGCGCGTCGGGCGGCGACACGCCGAACCCGATCACGGGCGCCGAGGCCGCAGCGGGCGTCGCCACGTTCACGAAGGCCGGCACGTTCGGGTTCCTGTGCGGCAACCACCCGGCCATGACGGGCGCCATCAAGGTCATCGAGTAGCCGCCGGCGATCTCAGCGCTCCCAGAGCGCCGTGAGCGGCAGCTCGATGGCGTCGAACGGCTCGGCACGCACGACGGCTTCTCCCTCGTGGGTGTCCACGAGGATCCAGCGTCCGGCGTCGAGACGGTAGACCTCGAGTGTCTGCGTGATGGGGTTGATCAGCCACGCATGGCCGACGCCCTCGCGTCGATAGATGCGCATCTTCTTGCCCCGATCGACGGCCTCCGTCCGCGGCGAGAGGATCTCGCAGACCCAGTCGGGAGGCGTCGCGAAGTGGGCCGGTGCGTCGCTCGGGCCGAGCGCGTCGGGCATGCGCGCACGACGCCACCCTGCGAGATCGGGCACCACCTTGTCGGGCTTCGGGCCGAGATGCAGCTCGGGTTCGTCGAGGATGACCCACCCGCCCGGGCCTCCGATGCCGCGCCGAAACGGGCCATGGAGCTCACCCCCGAGCAGCGAGGCAGCATTCGTGTGCGCCCGCGCTGGCCGAGGCATCGCATGGAGCTCGCCGTCGAGGATCTCGGCCGTCATCGTGTCCGGGACCGCCTGGAAGGCGATCTCGACCGCGGGGTCGTTGGGTGCGCTCGGGTCGATGACCTTCGACGGCGGACGTGCGGCCATCACCGCAGACTACCGCCGAGCCCCCCGTCGCGTCAGGTGCCGCGCGCGATCAGGCCTCCGCCGAGGCGCGGCGGTCCTTCTTCTTCGCCTTGAGGACCACGGCGTCGACGTCGAGGTGGTCGTCGCCCGAGCTCGCCAGGTAATCGTCGTAGGTGCCAGGGCGATCGCGGAAGCCGTTCTCGGTGACCTCGACCACGCGCGTGGCGAGCGCCGAGACGAACGCGCGATCGTGGGAGACGAAGAGCAGCGTGCCCTCGTAGGCCTTGAGGCCGGAGGTGAGCGCCTCGATCGACTCCATGTCGAGGTGGTTCGTGGGCTCGTCGAGGACGAGCACGTTCGCCTTCTCGGCCATGATGCGCGCGAACACGACGCGCGCCGCCTCGCCGCCGGAGAGCGTGCCGATCTTCTTCGTCACGTCGCCGCCGGAGAACAGCACGCGACCGAGCCGGCCGCGGACCGCGAAGTCCGGCTCGCTGGGACACGCCATCTGCATGATCTTGAGCGGCGTGCTCTTGGGATCGGTGAGGAGATCGGCGTGGTCCTGCGCGAAGTACCCGGAGCGGGCCTCGTAGCCCCAGCGGGCCTCGCCGGCGTCGGCGCCGAGGCGCTTCACGACGATCTTGAGCAGGGTCGACTTGCCGAGCCCGTTCGCGCCGAGGATGGCGACCTTCTCGCCGCGGCGGATCACGAGCGAGACCTTCTCGAGCACGCGTTTGTCGCCGTAGGACTTCGAGATCCCGGAGAGCTCGAGGACGTCCTTGCCGCTCTGGCGCTCGATCGGGAACTGGAAGAGCGGGGCGGCGCGGCTGCTATCGACGAGCTCCTCGACCTCGATCTTCTCGATCTGCTTGAGGCGGCTCTGCGCCTGCTTCGCCTTCGAGGCCTTGGCGCCGAAGCGATCGACGAACGCGCGCTTCTCGGCGATGATCTTCTGCTGGCGGGCGACCCCCGCCTCCTTGCGCTCGCGCGTGGCGCGCTTCTCGATCGCGAACGCGGCGTAGCTGCCGGTGTAGAGCTCCACGGTGCCGTAGTCGACGTCGAGCACGTGCGTGGCGATGGCCTCGAGGAACCGCTGATCGTGGGAGATCACGACGGCGCACCCGGCGTAGTCGAGGAGGAAGGTCTCGAGCCAGCGGATGGAGAGGATGTCGAGGTGGTTGGTCGGCTCGTCGAGCAGGAGGATGTCGGGCCCGGCCACGAGCACCTGCGCGAGCAGGACGCGCAGCTTGAAGCCGCCCGACAGCGTGGCGAGCGGCTGCCTCTGGATGGCGAAGGGGATGCCGAGGCCTTCGAGCACCGCGGAGGCGCGCGCCTCGAGCGTGTAGCCGTCGTGCGCGCGGATCGTGTCCTCGAGGTCGGCGAGGTTCGAGGCGTCCTCGCCGCCGTCGATGATGCGGGCCTGCGCGCACAGCGCGTCCCACACGACCGTGTCGCCCTTCATGGCGAGGTCGAGGATGGGCGCGGAGTCGTCGAGGAAGCGGTCCTGGCGGAGGACGCCAAGGCGCGCCTCGCGCGGCATCGCGACGTTGCCGCCGGTCGCGGCCTCGTCGCCCGCGAGGATCTTGAGGAGGGTGGACTTGCCGGAGCCGTTCGCCCCGACCAATCCGTAACGGCACCAGGCATTGAGCTGAAGCGAGACGTTCTCGAAGAGAGTCCGTCCCCCGTAGGACTTTTCGAGACGCGAGAGGCCAATCATGGCGCCCCTATAGCTCGGGGCGACGCGGAGCGCGGGCCAAATGCATGCGCTAGCGCTAGGATTGGCGCGCGATGTCCAACGCCCTGCCGCCCGACCCCCGCTACCGCAACCCGACCGAGATGCGCGAGATCCCGGGAGAGACGCTGGAGCAGCGCATGCGCCGGAGCGGCGGGCGCATCCCATCGCATGCGCTGGTCGCGCTGATCGCGCCGTTACTCGATGCCCTCGGCGCACTCCACGCGGGCGGCGGCGTGCACGGGAGCATCGATCCGCAGACGGTGCACCTCGGCCACGACGGTACGGTGAGCCTCCTTCCCGCCCCCGCGCGCGACCCGCATTCCTTCGAGGCCACGGCGTTCCTCGCGCCCGAGCAGGCGCGCGGCGAGGCGGCCAGCGTCGATGCGCAGACCGATCTCTGGGCGGTGGGCGCGGTCATGTTCACGGCGCTGACCGGCGCGTACGTGTACCCGGGCGCCACGCCGGACATCATGCGCTCGCGCGCCACGATGGAGAGCTCGACCACGGTGCGCACGCTCATGCCGGGCCTCGAGCCGGAGGTCGCGGAGGTGGTCGACCGCGCGCTCGCGTCGACGAAGGCGCTGCGCTGGCCGTCGGCGGCGGCGATGACGGCCGCGGTGCGCGCGGCGCGGTTCGCGCATGCCGCCTCGGCCCCGCCGCTCCCGATGGCGCCGTATCCGCAGCAGCAGCCGCAGCCGCAGCAGGGCGGGTATCCGCAGCAGCAGCCGCCGCTCGCGCCGATGCATGCTGCCGGGCCCCCGAGCAACGGCAACGGCTGGGTGAAGTGGGCCGCGGGCTGCGCGGTGCTCATCGTGCTCTTCATCCTGGGCGCGGGCGTGATCGGCTTCCTCGCCTTCCGCATGACGAAGAAGGCGAAGACCGCCGCCGCGGAGCAGGCCGCGCTCAACTGGAGCGACGAGGCCTCGCCCGTCCCCGTCTCGAGCCGTGATCCGGTCTGGGGCGATCGCGACGCGCCGGTCACCGTCGTCGCGTTCTCGGACCTGCA
>JAYTHX010000024.1:0-7162 GCA_043732195.1 Polyangiaceae bacterium | reverse complement strand
CATGCGGGCAGCAGGAAAGGAACCTCGCTGGTTGCTCCTCATCCACCAGATCCCTCCCACGCCTGCCTATTTTCGGGCCAAGGTCGGGCGCCGTCTCCAGCGCGTGGGTGCCGTCGCGATCAAGAACGCCGTCTACGTGCTGCCGAAGGCGGAGCAGACGCGCGAGGACTTCCTGTGGGTCGCACGCGAGATCGCGCAAGAGGGTGGCGAGGCCACGGTCTGCGAGGCGCACCTCGCCTTTGGGCTGAAGGATGAGCAGGTCGAAGCTCTTTTCCAGGCTGCGCGGCAGAAGGACTACGAGGAGATCGCAGGCGAGGTACGCGAGCTCGCGCAGCGGCCACTGGGCAAGCGCAACGACGCGACGAAGCTCGCCGAGGTCAAAACCGAGCTCGCCCGGCGGAAGAAGCGGATCGCCGACGTGCTCGCGATCGACTTCTTCGGTGCGCCGGGTCGCGAAGCGGTCGAGTCAAGCGTCGCGTCGCTCGAGGAGCGACTACGTCATCGCGCGCTTCCCCCGGCGGCCGCGCCGAGCAGCACCCCGTCGAAGCCGAAGCTCGCGGATTATCGCGGCCGCGTGTGGGTCACCCGGAAGAACGTCCACGTCGACCGCATCGGGTGCGCATGGCTCGTGAAGCGCTTCATCGACGCAAAGGCATCGTTCAAGCTCGTGCCGGGTCAGGGCTACGTCCCGCACGCCGGCGAGGTGACCTTCGACATGTTCGAGGCGGAGTTCACCCACGTCGGCGATCGCTGCTCCTTCGAGACCCTCATCGACAGCTTCGGCATTCGCGAGCCAGGGCTGGCCTCGCTCGCGGAGATCATCCACGACATCGACGTCAAGGATGGGAAGTTTGCGCGCGCCGAGGCCTCCGGTATCGCCGCCATGATTGCGGGGATCGCGGTCGCCCACGCCAAGGACGAGGACCGCATCGAGCTAGGCGGCCGCATGTTCGACGCGTTGCTCGAGCTCTACCGGCGGAAGCGTTCATGACAGCCATGACGACATCGAGGATGCGAGCCCAGGTTGGCGCCATGTTCACGCTGGCGCTGCTTGCGTTGCCCACTCGCGCTTCTGGCGATGAGGCCCCTGAGCCCGCCGCCCGCGCGTACTCCCTCGAACAAGCCATCACGGACGCACTCGCGACGCATCCGCGCCTGCGCGCATCCGTCGCCGAAGAGGCGGCCGCCGACGCCCGGATCGACGAGGCGAAGACCGCGCGCCTGCCCGACGTCGGAGTCAGCGCCCAGGTGAATCGGTCGACGGGCAACACCGTGCCCGGAGCGTTCTTCCCGACCACGGGCTTTGCCCCGATCGCGGGACCGACGCGCGGCAAGAGCCTCGACGATGGTGCGTGGCAGACTGGCGCGAGCCTCTGGGGGACGTGGGATGTGCTGTCCCTCACGAGGCAGGCCGCGGCCATCGACGTTGCGCTCGCGAGCCGGACCGAGGCGAGTGCCGCAACGTCGGCACGTCGTCTCGAGATCGCATACCGCGCGGCCGACGCCTTCATCGTGCTGCTCGAGGCACAAGAGGCTGTCCGCGGCGCGCGAGCGAGCATCGACCGTGCTCGCGTGCTGGCGACTGTGACCCGTTCGCTCGTCGACCAGACTCTTCGTCCCGGTGCCGATGCGGCCCGCGCGGAAGCGGAGCTCGCCGCATCAGAGACGTCGCTGGCGCGTGCCGAGCAAGCGAGGGACGTGCGACGTGCGCTCCTCGCCGAAGCGGTCGGCAATCCTTCGCTCGTGGCGGAGGCCGTCCCGGCTGGGTTGCTCGGGTCCGTCGATGGGCTCGCGGCTCGCGCATCCGCGCCGTCGCCCTCGCATCCCGACATCGTGCAGAGCAATGCGGCGGTGACGCGAGCGGCGGAAGCGCAGCACGTCATCAACGTCGAGTACTTGCCTCGCGTCGATCTCGTTGCGGCGCTCTGGACGCGCGGTAGCGGCTTCTTCCAGAGCCCCGCGTCGGGGCTCGTCCCGGACACGGCGAACTGGGCGGCCGGTGCAAACGTGACGTGGTCGTTCCTCGATATACCCACGATCCGTGCCCGCGCCCGCACCGCGGCTGCCTCTCACGGCGTTGCGGTCGCGCAGCGTGACGAGGCCTACCTGGCGGTCGTCAGCCAGCTTGCGACCTCGGCGGCCGTCCTGCGCGGCGCACTCAGAGTAGCGAAGCAGACCCCCGCGACACTCGCTTCGGCGCGGGCTGCCGAGCAACAGGCCGCGGCGCGCTTCAAGACCGGGCTCACGCCGGTGGTCGAGGTCGCGGATGCCGAGCGACTGCTCGCGCAGGCCGAGGTCGAGGACGCGATCGCGCGCCTCGAGGTGCGTCGAGCGCTCCTCCTTCTGGCCCGCGCCTCGGGAGATCTTGGCCCTTTCATGGCGCAGTCGCGCACCGGAGCTCCCTGAGATGTGGCTCGTACGCATGGCGCTCCAGCGTCCCATCACGATCCTGGTGCTCGTCCTCGCGATCTTCGCGGGAGCCGGCCTGTCGCTTCGGCGCGCTCCGGCCGACATCTTCCCGAGCCTGGGCGTCCCCGTGATCTACGTGGTCCAGCCGTTCGGTGGCATGTCGCCGTCGCAGATGGAGGGCCAGCTCGTCGGGTATTACGAGTACCACTTCCTCTACATCAACGGCATCGAGCACATCGAATCGCAATCCATTCAGGGGATGGCGATGCTCAAGCTGTACTTCCACCCGGGGACCGACATCGCGCAGTCGCTCTCGCAGGTAACAGCGATGGCGTTCCGCGCGACCTCGTTCATGCCTCCAGGGACGCTGCCGCCGTTCATCGTGCGCTTCGATGTTGGATCGGTGCCCGTCGGGCAGCTCGTCTTCTCGAGCGAGACCAAGACGGGGAGCGAGGTGCAGGACGCCGCGCTCTTCAAGGTGCGGCCACTCCTCGCGACGATCCCGGGCGTCTCGGCGCCACCGCCGTCAGGCGGCAAGGTCCGCATGATCGTGGCCTACGTCGACCCGGACCGACTGCGCTCGTACAACCTGTCGACCGACGAGGTCGCGTCCGCGATTGCGAAGGGCAATCTCACCCTGCCCGCGGGCAACGTGCGTATCGGCGGGCGCACCACCATCGCCGCGACGAACGCGATGGTCGAATCGACGAAGGAGCTCGAGACACTCCCATTGCGGCCAGGCTCGGGCGCTCCGGTGCTCCTTCGTGACGTCGCGCGTGTGGAGGACAGCAGCGACGTCGTGACGAACATCGCGCTCGTGAACGGGCGAGACACCGTCTACATGCCGCTCACCAAGCTGCCCGACGCGTCCACCCTGGACGTCGTCGAGCGGATCAAGAACGCCTTGCCTGCGATGCGCGCGCAGGTGCCGGACGACGTACACGTCGACTTCGAGTTCGATCAATCGGTCTACGTGAAAAACGCGATACGCGGGCTGACGCTCGAAGGTGTCCTGGGCGCGTTCCTCACGGCGCTGACGGTCCTCATCTTCCTTCGCAGCTGGAGGTCGGCGCTGATCGTCGTGATCACGATCCCTCTGTCGGTCCTGTCGGCGTTGATCGCGCTCCGTCTTGCGGGGCAGACGATCAACATCATGACGCTGAGCGGCCTCGCACTCGCGATTGGCATCCTCGTCGACGAGGCCACCGTCGCCATCGAGAACATCCACACGCACCTCGCGATGGGGAAAGCGTCAGGGAGAGCGGTCGTCGACGCGATGGCCGAGGTGATGCAACCGCGCTTCCTCGCGATGGCCTGCATCCTCGCCGTCTTCGTGCCGACCTTCTTCCTGGTCGGCATCAGCCGAGCCCTGTTTCCGCCGCTCGCCCTCGCCGTCGGCTTCTCGATGATTGCGTCGTACCTGCTGTCGAGCACCGTCGTGCCGGTGCTGGCCACATGGCTCTTCGCTCGTTGGTCGCCGGGGGCACACGCCGCGGACGCGGCAGACGAACGGAGAGGTCGCAAGCCCGGCGTCCTCGTACGCCTCCAGGATGCCTACGCGCGCAGTGTCGCGCTCGCGGTGCGCGGGCGCTGGGTTGTGCTCGCGCTCTACGTTCTCCTCTGCGTGCCTGCGGTTTTGCTGATCTCGCGCCTCGGCACGGAGCTATTCCCGCGAGTCGACACCGGACAGTTCCAGCTTCACGTTCGGGCGCCCGCCGGCACGCAGGTGGAGCGGACCGCAGACATCGTCCGGGGCGTCGACCAGGCCATCCGTGACGAGGTGGGGCCCAGCCACGTCCGGATGACGCTCGCGAACGTCGGCAATCCCGCGTGGACGTATCCGGTGAACGCCGTCTACGTCTTCAACGCCGGTCCGCAGGAAGCCATGCTTCTCACGCAGCTCCAGGGTCAGGATCGCCTCTCGATGGATGTACTGCAGGAGCGACTCCGGAAGCGCCTGGGCGCGGCCTACCCGGACACCCGATTCTCCTTCGAGGCCGGAGACATCGTCTCCCAGGTCTTGAACTTCGGCGCGCCCACGCCCATCCAGGTCAGCGTGTCGGGCAAGAGCATGAAGGACACCCGTGCGTTCGCGCAACGCATCGTCGTCGCCCTATCGGAAATCCCCGACTTGCGAGACGTCCAGATCCCTCTCGCCCTCGACTACCCGACGCTCGAGGTGAACATTGATCGCGAGCGGGCGGGACAATTCGGGCTCACCGTTGACCGGGTCGGGAAGTCGCTCGTGTCCGCTACGTCGTCAAGCGCACTGACCACGCCCATCTTCTGGACCGATCCCGTCTCCGGCGTCGGCTATCGCGTGCAGATTCGCGTGCCGGAAAACCGGATTCAATCGCTCGAAGATCTTGCGGGTCTCCCGGTGATGCAGGATGGATCGGCGCGGGCTTTCCTGCGGGACGTCGCGACCGTCCGCGAGGGGGCCATGCCCGGCGAGATCGATCATTACAACAGCCAGCGTGCCGTTCACGTGACGGCCAACATCGCGAGCTCCGACCTGGGCCGCGCGGCAGCCGACGTCGAGCGCGCGATTGCCCGTCTTGGTCCGCCGCCCAAAGGCATGACGGTCGCCTTGCACGGACAGGCCGAGCAGATGCGAACGACGATGCAGAGCCTCCGGGAAGGCCTTGGCCTCGCGGTCATCGTCGTGGTGTTGATGCTGGCGGTGAGCTTTCAATCCATCCGTGAGCCGCTGGTGGTCCTCGCGATGATCCCGGCCGTGCTCGCCGGCGTGGTCATGATGCTCTGGCTCACGGGCACCACGCTCAACGTGCAGTCGATGATGGGGGCGATCATGTCGGTCGGCGTCTCGGTCGCCAACGCGGTGCTGCTCGTGACGTTCGCGAAGAGCAAGTGGCAAGCCGGCGCCCGCCAGCGCGATGCGATCGCTGAGTCGGCGCGGGGCCGGCTGCGGCCTATCGTGATGACCACCACGGCCATGATCGCCGGTATGGTCCCGACTGCCCTGGCGCTCGGCGAAGGCGGCGAGCAGTCCGCCCCCTTGGGCCGCGCGGTCATCGGTGGCCTCCTCGCGTCGACCTTCGCGGCGCTGTTCGTGTTGCCCGCTGTCTACGCCATCTTCGCGCGCAGCGGGGCAGCGCGTTCACCGTCACTCGATCCTGATGATCCCGCCGCCCATGCGGCCTCAAAGGCTGCGCCGGCAGGCGTCGAGGTGCACGCGTGAGGTTTGTATTCATGGTCTCCGTGTTGTTCGCGACCGCCTGCAACGGAGCTCGAACCGAGCCCTCGCCAGGCGCTGCCCCGAGCGGAAGCGCCGCGGCGGCAGTGCCGACGATCGAGGTCGTTCCGGTGGCATCGAAGCCGCTCGACACGACCACCCAGCTCGAGGGCGAGCTCACTCCCTACGAGCGCGTCGCCATCTTCGCGCGCGCCAACGGGTTCGTCTCTCGAGTGCTCGTCGATCGCGGCACGCACGTGAAGCAAGGGCAGCTCCTCCTCACCATCGTCGCCCCCGAGCTCGGCGCGCAGCGGGCCGAAGCGCAGGCCAAGCTCCAGGGGGACAAGACGACGTTCGACCGTCTGAAGGCTGCATCCCAGACCCCCGGCGCAGTCGCAGGACACGAGGTCGAAGTCGCGGAGTCTGCGATGCAAGCGGACCAGGCGCGACTCGATGCGCTACGTGCGATGGAGCAGTACCTCGCGATCACGGCGCCGTTCGACGGGACCGTCACCGAGCGTGCCGTCCATCCGGGCGCGCTGGTCGGTCCGCAGGGCGGGAACGCCGCCGCGCCGCTCCTCCGCATCGAGCAGGTCCACAAGCTGCGCCTCACGGTGTCCGTCCCGGAGAGCCTCGTCGGCGGCATCGCCGAGGGCGTCACGGCCACCTTCAGCGTTCGGTCGTTTCCTGGCGTGAAGTTCACGGGCATCACCAAGCGAGTCGCGGGTTCCATCGACGCAAAGACCCGCTCGATGCCGGTCGAGCTCGACGTCGACAACGCCGACGGCCGCCTCGCGCCCGGAATGTTCGCCGCCGTGGTTTGGCCCGTGAAGCGAGCGGCGCCGTCGATCTTCGTCCCTCCGTCTGCGATCGTGCAGTCGACAGAGCGCACGTTCGTCGCGCGCGTGAAGGATGGCACCGTCGAGCAAGTACCCGTGCAGCGAGGCATCAATCAAGGCGACCTCGTGGAGGTCTTCGGCGCGGTACAAGCCGGCGACGTCGTTGCGAAGCGGGGCTCGGAAGACTTGCGCAACGGGCTGCACGTGGAAGTGCGATCGCCGAAGCCAGCGGGGTCGAACTGACGGGGTGGGCGTCTTCGCATTGCCCCTAACTTGGTGTGCCGGCCCGGGCTGCAGGTTGCGGACGAGCACCAGAGTCCTCTCGGCCGAAGCGAAGTTCTTCTCGACGA
This sequence comes from Polyangiaceae bacterium, assembly GCA_043732195.1. Classification (GTDB taxonomy): domain Bacteria; phylum Myxococcota_A; class Polyangia; order Polyangiales; family Polyangiaceae; genus Labilithrix. The sequence continues at coordinate 368 of JAYTHX010000024.1, read as the reverse complement.
TGTCGAGAAAAGTTGCCGCGCGGCAATCGGGGGCAGAACGCGAATGCGCCGAAGACGGCGTATTCCAAAGTACAGGCGTTCCAGGTCACAGCTGTTGCAACACCGCGCTCACGGCGGTGGCGGATCGGCTGGGGCTTTCCCTCAACCGAGGTCGTATCTGGATGAGGCCACCTGCGTAGGACTGCGGGTCGAACGCCTCGCGCAAGTCTCCGAGGACCGCGCTACTAACGAGGTTGAACGCGAAGGGATCGATGTACTTCAGCTGGTCATCCGTCGTGGATTCGCGACGGCCGGCTTCCTGGCCGCAGTACGCGCAGAAGCACGGATTCTCGCCCTTCAAGCCGTGCCAAACCTCACCTTGAAGTAGT
>JAYTHX010000023.1:0-47592 GCA_043732195.1 Polyangiaceae bacterium | reverse complement strand
TAGCCTCGCTGCGTCGGAGCGCTCTTCGCCGGCTCGGAGCCGCGAGTTGATTGATTTAACCTCGAGTCGATCGAGACTGCGCTTCGGAATCGCCCTCGCAGCATTCCCCTTCGCGAGATGCACGACAGAGACCGACACATTCGCGTCGCCGCCGGGCCAAGGCATCAACTTCGTGGCGTCGTAAATCACGAGCCCATCGCGCACGAGAGGCTGGAGCGCGGTAGCCCGCGTATCGCCTTGCGCGATGGTCTTCGTCGCAATGAGTCCGAGCGTGCCATGCTTGCCCAGGAGCGCATTCGTCCGGCGGAAGAAGTGCGCAGACAGGTCGGCGTTGCCGTGAGCGCCGGGATGGAGGCTCTGAAGCCAGGCGAGGTAGGACTCGCCGAACGCTCCTGAGATGCCGCTTCCGCCCAAGAACGGCGGATTGCCAACGAAAGCGTCCATATGCGCGACGCAACTCGTTGCGTCAGGGTCAAGCGGGTCGGACCTCTCGGCGAAGAAGATCTCCGGAAACTCGACAGGCCAGTGGAAGGGCCGAAGCTTCTCCTTCGTCTCGATCGCCATCGCGCGAATATCGTCGGACACGACCCCACCCACACGAAGCCACGCCCGAACCCGCTCTTCCCGCGCGGTGCGCTCAATCTCGCGCTCCTTCGGCTTGCTGTGGGCGAAGAACGCGCCCACCACGAGGTCCGCGATTAGGCTCACCCGTGCAAGCGCGTCCGTCGCGTCGTCGAGCAGCCGCTCCTTCTCCTTCAGCGACGCAAGCGACGCATCATCCGCGAGCGCCTCGATCCGCTTGCGTGCCGCGAGCGCCTCCTTCAGCGCATACGCGATCTCATCCTGAAAGAGGTTGAGCGCGAGCTGCCCCTTCTTCTCCTTCGCCGGCGCGACCGGCTCCCAGGTGAATTTCTCGATCTGCTCGAACGACAGACCGACCAGCGAGTCACCACAACGAAGCGCGTGGTCGATGAAGGTGAAAGGCTCGTCCTTCGCGAGCGTGGCGAGCCACAGCGAGAGCTTGCCGAGGCTCACCGCAAACGCGTTCTTGTCGACGCCGTACAGGCACCGCTGCGCGACGAGGCGCCGTGCGTGCGTGACGACGTCGCCCTTCTCCCGCGCGATCGTCACGACCTCGCCGCTGCGCGTCCACGCCGCCACCACCTCCGCGCCGAGAAACCGGCATGCCGCGACGAGAAACGCGCCCGATCCCATCGCCGGATCGCAGACCTTGAGGCTCAAGATCCGCTCGGCGTCCGGCGCCTCGCCCATCGCCGCGAGCAGCGGGCGCAGCGTCTTCTCGACGATCGGCTCGGAGAGGCTCCGCGGCGTGTAGTGCGAGCTCGTGTGCTTCCGATCGGGGCCGGGCTGGAGAACGAAGCGCCCCGCGCTCGCGCGGTCCGCGGCGTCCTTCACGAACAAACCAAGGGCGGAGGCGACGGCCTGCTCGGTCTTCGCGCCCGCGACCGCCTCGGCGATCGCATCACACTTGCCCGCAGCCAGATCGGTCCTCTCCTTGAGCCACTTCGCGCGCGATGACGCCTTCTCGGCGAGCAGCTCCGCCGCCTCGATCCAGACGTCGTACGGGCCGACCCTCACAGCGGGGCTCGCGAGGCGCGCGACGCCGTAGGCAATCAGCCCCTCGTAGACGCTGCCGATCTGCTCTACATCGAGCGCCCGGTACGAGAGGCGCTCGCGTCGCAAGTAGAGGAGCTTCTGCAGAACCGCGAAGATGCAGCCGTCGTCGACGCTCGGAACGCGCACCTTCGCGCGGTCCTCGGCGAGCGTGATCGGAGCGCCGCCAGCCGGCCCCCATCCCTCGAGGAAGGGGAAGCGATGCGGGCTGAAGAGATCGCCGTGGCGCGGCGGCATCACGAGATCCTTGTGATGCACGCCGAGGAAGATCGTCCGGAACAGCGCGACGAGACGGCCGTAGGCTCCAAAGCGGCGCGTCATCGAGTCGGGATAGCTCGCGGCGTCGCCCAGCAACCTCTCGAAGAGGCCGAGCACGCTGATGCCCTCGCGGTACACGGCGTGTTCCATCGGCAAGAGCTCGCGGTCCTCGGCGAAGAGGACGAAGACGATCCGCAAGAGCAGCGTGAGGAGGCCGGCCGTGAGCGAGCCGTCCGCATGCGCCTCATCGAGGAGGACGCGGCCGTCCCGCTCCGCCGCCTCCTCGAAGCCAAGCAGCAGGCGCTCGAGCGCGGCCTTCACCTGCTTCTCGAGATCCTTGCTGACCTCGGCCTGTACCTTGCGGCTCTTCGCGAGCAGCTCGGCGAGCGATCGCCCCTCCGCGGCTCCCTCGAAGCGACGCGCGTGGAGCAGCATGACGAGCGCGTCGAGGATGGGACGGCCCTCGACCTTTTCCATGTCCGCTACGCGGAACGAGATCGCCCCGCTCGACTCGCCCGCCGGCGCATACACGAGCCGGAGGATCTTGCCGTTCGTGAGCACTCCGATCGGGACCCCAATCTGCCGGAGGAGGCGGTCGAACTTCGCGCGCGGCGGATAGGCCCACGCGCCCTCGCGCGTATCGGGGCGATCGAGATCCACCTCCGGCGGCAATTCCCAGGCGAGCAGCTGGTAGCCGCTTGCGCTTCCGGCCTGGTCACCCGCGGCGCGGATCGCCCACGACGGCGCGATCGTCTCGTTACCCTCGGCGAGGGTTGCCGAGAGGTCCTTCGGTAACTTGTCGTCGCGAAGGTCGTCGCCGATCTCGAGGAGATCGGCGAAGAACGCGCGCACGTCGGCGAGGACGGGGGGCGTCCGCTCTCCGTCGGCGACGGCGTCCTTCCTCTTTCGCTTCTCGCGGTGGAGGTGAGCCTTGAAGCGCTCGTGAAACGCCGCGGGCTTTCGCGCGGCCACGTCCGCCTCGAGCAATACCGGGGTGCTCACGACGAGCCCCTCGATCGGCTGCACCATGCCCATCCACGTCTCGTGAAACAGCTCGTCAGGCGTGGTCATCCGCGCGTCTCCGGCCACAGGTAGACGAGGCCGACCGGCACGAGCCGCCGGCGCGCCACCGTGTAGAGATCTTCGATCGCGCGCGGCTCGTCCTCGCGCTCCTTGACGAGCTCGCCGCGCCGCTTCTCGAGGACCTTTTTGTCGTCCTCCCACTGCTTGCGCTGGTCTTCCTCGCCGGTGACGAATTCGAGCTGGAGCTGCTCGACGCCGAGCGTGCGCTCGATGAGCGCGCGCTGCGCGTCGATGATGCGCACCATAGCGGCGCCCTCTTCGCGCGCCCGCGCCTTGAGTTTCCGCTCGGCGGCCTGCGCGCTCGCTTCGGCCTCCTGCGCGACGTAGCGCCAGAGCACGCCGAAGTCTTCCGCGGCGCGGAGGAGGAGCTCCTGCTCGACCTCTTTCCTGGCGCGCAAGCTGGCCGGCAGCGCGAGGAGCGCCTGCTCGATGTCCTTGACCGCTCGCGCGTCCTCCTTAGACGACTCCGGAACAAGGTGTCCCTTGCCCTTCCTGTCGAACCACGGCGCGGCGACGAAGACGAGCTCGTCGTGAAGGCGAGTCGCGCGCGGTCCGAAGAGCGAGAGTCGCCCGAACGCGACGGCGCGCACCAGGTCGTCGCTCTTGGTCTGTAGCACGGTGACGCGCGAGAGATCGTGTGCGGAGAACCCTTGCGCGCGCATCCGCGCAAGGATGCGCTGCACGAAGGGGTGCTCGAGGTGAAGGTGGACGTGATCGTCGCTCCACACGTCCGGCGCCTCGAAGACGACAGGCCGCGGCGGCCTCCGCCTCCAGATCGGCTCGGGCTCGTCGTGCCCGCGCGCGGGCCGCATCCCGTCGAGGATCGCCGTCCATGAGTCGGGTAGATCCGGCACCGTGAACACGCCTTCTGCTTTCGTCTTCGCGAGCGGCTCCGCCCCTGCGAGTCGAAGCCCCTCGTCGAGGATCTTGCGCAGGAGGTCAGGCTGGAACTCGAGCACCTTCCGGGAGCTGGAGAGGATCCTCGTGGCGTCGTCGATCTCCGCACGGAGCTTGGACTCCTCGCGCGTCACCTCGAGCTCCTTCTTCACGCACTCGGCCTGCGCCGGGAGGACGGTCGCCTCCTCGAGCGTCACCTGCGTGGACTCCTGGATCCCGTCATCGAGCTTCGCAGCGAGCTGCTCGGCGACCACGGCGCCGAGCGATCCGAGCTCTCTCCGGATGATCTCGACCTTCTTGACGAGCAGATCGAGGACGCGATCCTCGGTGCGTGCGGGATACACGAAGTAGTGGCAGCGCACCTCGTCGGCGGGCTGAAGCGTCCGGTCGATGCGACCGTTGCGTTGCTCCATCCGGCCCGGATTCCACGGCACGTCGAGGTGAAAGAGATCCGCGCAGTAGGCCTGGAGGTTGATGCCTTCGCGTGCGGCATCGGTACAGACGAGGATGCGCACGGGGTGACCATTCGGAGGTCCGTTGAACGAGCGCTGTACCGCTGCGCGCCGATCGTCACCGATACCGCCCGAGAGCTCCAGGATGCGCTCGTCGCCCAGCTCCGTACCGTCGACGGCCGCTTCGAGGAGCTGAACGATCGCGCGCTTCGTGTCGGCATACTCCGTAAAGATGATGACGCGCCGATCGCTCCACTTTCGCGCAAGCGCGTCGCCCGTCGCACCGCCGACGGCTACGGCAGGGCACTGATGCTCGCGGATCCAGTCGATGATCAGGCGCGCCTTCGCATCGGGCAGGCGCTTGCTCTTGCCCGCGAGCGCTCGCATCTCGGCGAGGAGCTCGCGAGCGCGACCTTCGACCGGGCCGACCGCGCGCGTCTGCGCCCGCGTCTCCGCCTCGTTTCGCGCGATCTCCGTCTCGTCATCGATGCCGTACGGCGACTCGTCGTCCTCATCGCTCTCGCCGTCGTCCTCGCGCACCACGCCGAGCTTCTTCGCCATTGCGCTGTCCGCGTGGACATCGAGGGTCTGCGCGAACGCCTCGATGCCCGAGAGGAGGCGCTTCTGGAGGTTCACGAAGACCAGCCGCCCGCGACCGCGCGCCGGTGCGACGAGCTCCGTGTACTCGGCGAGCTTCTCGCAGAGCACCACCTCCGGCGAGTCCGGGCTTCCGACCTCGAGCCTCACAACCTTCCGCTCGGGAAACCGGCCCGTGCCGCCGATCTTGCGGAGATCGGACTTCAGCCGGCGCACCATCACAGGCTCCAGGGCCTCTGGTCCATTCGGAACGAAGCCGCGCGCGAAGCGATGCGGGTCGAGGATCTCGAGGAGCGCGGCGAACGAACTCGTGTGCCCGTTGTGCGGCGTTGCGGACAGGAAGAGCCGGTTGTCGAACTTGGGGGCGAGCTCGCGCACCACCTTGGTGATGCGTGAGTCGATCGAGTACTTGCTCGCCGAGGCAGGCGCGATCGTGTGCGCCTCGTCGAGGATGAGTAGCGATTTGCGGGCGTGCTCGCCGAGCTGCTGTCGGAGCGGCTCGAGATACTCGGGACGACGCAGCGTCTGGTACGTGACGATGAAGCGGTTGAATGTACTCCACGGCGGCACCGCGAAGCCTCGCTCGCGGTGGCTCTTCGCCATGAACGCGCGGTTGAAGATCTCGAAGCGGAGGCCGAAGCGCGTCTCCATCTCCTCCTTCCACTGCACCGCGACCGACGGCGGGCAGACGATCAGCGCAAAGTCGACCCGCTGGCGGAGAACGAGCTCCGAGAGGACGAGACCTGCCTCGATGGTCTTGCCGAGACCGACGTCGTCCGCGATGAAGAGGTTGGCTCGCGGGAGGGAGAGCGCCTTGCGCAGCGGCGTGAGCTGATGAGCGAGGATCTTGATCCCGGCGCGGAACGGGGACTGAAAGAGCTTCGCGTCGGTCGCCGTCACGAGGTTCCAGCGAAGCGCGAGGAGGTACGCGCCGAACGCGTGGGGCGAGTCGAGTCGAGCGATGTCGCCCAGCCCGCGCGTCTCCGGCTGGATCACCTGCGCGCCGAGTTCGAGCTCCCAGAGGACGTCGAGCGTCTGGCCGGCGGCGTCGTCGTCGAGACAGACGAGCGAGACGCGCGTCGCCTCCTCGGCGCTCGCGCCGGGCGTCACCTCCTCGACGAGCCACTGCCGGTGGCGCACCTCCACGATGTCTCGCGCCGTCGGTAGCCACTTCTCGATCTCCCGCGCCGCAAAGAGCGGACGCGGCGGGACGGTGTCCACCATGCCGTGCGCCTGGAGAAGCGTGCCCGCAAGCTCCGTGCGGGCGCGCGAGCTCGCGGCCAACCCATGGGTCGCGCAAGCCGTCCGCAACTCGTCGCGCCCGAGCTTCTCGACGACGGTGCGGAAGCTGAGGCGACCGGAGGAGAGGAGAGCGTCGATCTGCAACTCCTTCTTGCCGGAGGAGGGGATCGAGACCTCGAAGTCGCGTGCCAGGTCCAGGAGCCGCGACTTGGTCAGGGCGCTCAGGACGGTCTTCGTCGACGGTGCTTCAGACGTCACGGCCCATCCTTGGCGACGCGCGGCGGCCTACATCAAGCGACACGCATCCGGCCACGCTGCCGAGCCGAGCACGATTGCAGGCGACGCGCATCCCCCGCAGGGAGAAGAGGGTGGCGCGAGGACGGCGCCGGATCTCGGTCGGAGGTCTCACCGCGCACGAGGGTACATGAACACCGGCCCCCAAAACTGTGACCACGCGTTACGTAACGTCAGCTCGCGTGCGACAGCCGGCGTCGCAGCACCCCGGCGCGACCACGACCAGGCGACCCACGCGACCACGGAGGGCCAGGAGACGAGTTGGGCAGGAGACCAACATGGGCCGGACAGGAGCCGAAGACGGGTTCAACAGGACACGGAGACGAGCACACCGCAGGCCGTGACTGCAGTCGCGGCACCCGGGTCACACTGGATGCGCACCGCCACGTGCCTGCACGCCCCGCTCATGTCTCCACAGTCGCGGCCACGCCGACCTCGGAGTGGGCGCGCGTCGCTCGACGAGAAGGCATCTCTTGCACCACGGACACCTTCACGGAGGGGTGGACGGAGATCCTGACGGGCCGTCCACGACGCGAACACGGGGCCACACACGACGAGCATACGGGGCCCTGTGCGGGCGGAACCCCGTGATCTGCTCGCGGAGGCCCCCGACTTAGGGCGGATGCGCACCGCTATCTCCCTCGCGCCGTGCTCCGCTCAGATCTCCGGTCGTCGCTCCCACGCACGGTCAAGTGCGCCGTGTCGCGGAGGCTTTCGCGGACGACGAGCTCCGCGCGGCGTCGGCTGGCAGCGTCGACGGCTTCGGTGCCAGCTTGCTCATGGCCGGGCTAGCTGTCGGCGATGCGTCATTCATCCGCTCGCGACGCTTTCGCCGATACTCGAAGAGGTTCCGGGCTTCCTTCGGCGTGTAGCCACAAGCGGCTAGCGCAGCCTGAGCGAATCGAGGAGCAACCCTCTCATAGTCCTTCTCGTCCTCTAAGAACGCGGCCTTGAGTTCCTCTTCGGGCATGTCGCGCGACCAGCTGTGCCGCTTGCATTCATGAAGCAAGCGAGCGAATTGCGCCGATAGGGCGCGAGTTGCCGCGGCGTCGACAGTGGCGCGCGCAAGCGGCGTCAGAATGTTTGCGCACCCGGCAAACTCTGCGGCCAGGTGCGCACCAATCCGTTTCGCTGTGCGGGGCTCGCCATCCAGAAGGCAAGCCGACGCGCGGATTCTAGACACAAAGAACTGAAGTAGCGCCTCAGCGTCCTGCATGCTGCTCTTCGCGATGTCCCGGCCCCCGATGACAAACGGTGGCTCGCAAGTCGTGCCGCGATGAGTGAGGTGCAGTCGCGTCGGTACCCGGACCGGGCCGGGGGCCCTTGCGCGCGAGCCCAGCTCTTCCAAGGCCGCTAGGTCGCCGGCGATCAATGCCGCGCCGGTCGCTGCTAGCACGCGAGCCGACGCGAGAAACCTTCGCGCCCGCGGGTCGTCCAGCTCTGCGGCGTCGAGATACGCGTTGCCATAGCGGGCCGCCAGGTCGGCTACCGATGCCGACAGCCACGCCTCGTAGTCTGCCGTCAGACGCACGCTCCGGCCGCGCGGGTAGGTCGCGCGATCGAGCGGCGATTTCCAGGGCGCGTGAACAGGCGGTGGCGCACCGGAGACCTCAGCCAGCGGGACCTTCAAGAAGTCGGCGAACCAAGTTCGCGCAGCCATAAGGCTCGGTTTCCTCGGCTTAGCGGATGGCAGAGCGCGGCGACGTGCACTCGACATGAGGCGACGGTACACGACACCATGGTCGCGCGACCGGTTGTGCCGACGAGAAAAGCAAGCGCGCGGGACAACTCTCGTCTGTGTCCCACTTGCTCGAAAGCGGACGCTTTCTGAGCCCAAGTAGGCCGATGCACCGAGATGGAACCCGCAGGACCGCGAAGTACCGTTCGACCGTCTCCCGATCGCGTCTCAGATCGGGGGCAGCGCGATGAGCGCCTTTCGCTGGGCTGCTGAGGCGTACGTGATGTGCGGATGGCGCGTCCTTCCCGTCCACTCCGCGTATGCGTCGGGATGCAGCTGCCGGCGGGGAGCGGGTTGCAGCTCTCCTGGCAAGCATCCGCGGACCGCGCACGGTGCGCATGACGCAACGATCGTCGCTTCGCGGATCGCCGCGTGGGCCGCGAGTTTTCCCGACGCGAATATCGGGATCGCAACCGGACGCGCGAGCGATCTTCTCGTCCTCGACCTCGATCCTCGGAATGGCGGTCGAGAGACTCTCGCTCGGCTCGAGCAAGAGCTTGGCCGCCTGCCGCCAACGACCGAGGCTGCGACCGGTGGAGGCGGCGCGCACTTCTTCTTCCGCGCACCCCGACTGGATCAGGTGCGCGGCAGTCTCGGGGCAGGCATCGATGTAAAGTTCGAAGGCGGGTACGTAGTCGCGGCGCCGAGCCGTCACGCGTCCGGCGCCGCGTACGAGTGGACAACCGGGCACGCGCCCCGGGAGCGCAGTCCTGCGGTTTTGCCCGCCCCCTGGCTGGTGCAACTGACTCCCCCAACGGCCGTGGCTCCGATGCCAGCGCTCGCCCGTCGAAACCGCGGAGCCGCGGCCCCGCCCGACCTTGAGCGGCGCGCGCGCAGCTACGCCCGAAGGCTTCCGCCGGCGATTTCTCGTCAGCGTGGCCATCGCGACACCTTCATCGCAGCCGCGATGATCGCCGTCGGATTTGCACTGGATGCCGAGACCGCTTTCCGGGTGCTTTGGATGGAGTGGAATCCGCGTTGCGTGCCTCCCTGGAGCGAGCGTGACCTGCGCCGCAAAGTTCAGCAGGCGCTCGCGTGCGGTCGCTTTTCTCCTGGGTTTCTCGTTGGCAGTGAAGGGACAGGGCAATGAAATATCGACCAACAATCCTGATCGACACGCTGGAATTCGAGGTTGTCGACGAAGCTCTCGAAGCGTTTCGCCACCTGCCGAACGTCTATCGCCTTGGAGATACGCTCGTCGAGATCGCCTTCGGGTCCGGAGCCGGCGCTGTCGACTCCGCGAGCGACCAAGTTGACGCAACGCCACGCTTGCTCACGCTCACGAAGCCCCGCGTCCGCGAGCTGCTCACGCAGTGTGCGACCTGGCAGCGGTTGAACAAGGAATACGAATATGTCCCGGCCCATCCCCCGCCGTGGGTCGTCAAAGAGCTCGTCGCACGTCAGCAGTGGCCGAACCTGCGACCACTTCTCGGGATCATCGAGCACGCGACGCTACGGCCGGATGGCACGATCCTCGCGAAGGCTGGCTACGACGGCGCGACCGCACTCTACGTTTCAACGCCGGCCGTCGAAGGTCTCGTCGCCGAGCCGTCTCGCGACGACGCACGGCGCGCTGCGTATCGCCTCCTCGAGCTTGTCGAAGACTTTCCATTTGCGAAAACCAGCGGTAAGTCCGCCTGGCTCGCCGGACTGCTCGCGGTCGTCGCGAGGCCGGCCTTCCGCGGGCCGGCACCGATGCTCGTCTTCGATGCGAACACCGCAGGCACCGGAAAGTCTCGACTCGCCGATCTGATCTCTGTGATCACGACCGGCCGATCGATGCCCCGACAGCCACCAAGCGGCGACGAGAACGAACAACGCAAGGTCATCACCAGCATCGTGCGTGCGGGCCACGCCGTGCTCCTCATCGACAACGTGGACGGTACCCTCGGCGGCCCCAGCCTGGACGCTGCGCTGACATCCGAGATCTGGCAGGACCGGCTTCTCGGCGGCAACACGACGATACGTCTGCCGATGCGCGTCTTGTTCTTCGCGACGGGAAACAACATCACGCTCGCGGGAGACCTGCAACGCCGATGCCTTTACGTCCGACTCGAGACCAGCCACGAACATCCAGAGGCGAGAGACGACTTTCGACATCCTGAACTACTCGCGTTCGCGGGGAAGCAACGAGCACACCTCCTTGGCGACGCGCTCACGCTCCTGCGCGCTTACTTCGTCGCTGGCTGCCCACCACATCCGAGCATGCGACCGTTTGGCAGCTTCGAGGATTGGTCGGCAAAGATTCGCGCAGCGCTCGTCTGGGTCGGCCTACCGGACCCATGCGCTACGACGGCAGACATCCCGAGCGCGCGCGAACGGGAGGCCACGGCGCTCGACGTGATCATGTCGAGGCTGACGAAGCTCGGCGGTACGACGGCGTCGCGGCTCCTGGAGTGGGCGGAGATCGACGAGGGGCTCCGCGAAGCGATGATCGAACTGGTCCCGCCTCCTGGGGGTCAGAGACTGCCGAACGCGGGCAGTCTCGGAGTGAAGCTCCACCACCTCCGAGGACGAGTCCGCGGAGGGCGCAAGATCGACCGCGTCGGCGCGGCCAGCCCGGTCCGATGGATCGCCCTTGCCGCCGTGGACGCGCCCGCCAGTGGGGCCAGTGGGGCCAGTGGGGTCAGCGCACCCGCAGACGTGGCGGGTGAGGAGAGCCCCACTAGCCCCGATGGGCCCGCGCCCCGCCCGTCGGAACAATCGGACGCCTACGAGCGGGACGAGCGCGTCGCGATCGAGAGCGAAAACGAGTCGCACAACCAGAACGGAGCAGCCAAATGGAACACGCTGTGAAGGAAGAGCCGAAGATGATGGCCGCGCTGCCGCGCGAGCGACGACGCCGCAACGCCAGCGTCTTCGACACGATCGAGACCGCAGCCGCCAAGCTCGACATGGCGCCGACGGCGCTTCGCGCGCGCTGCCGGCGCGCCTCGGTCCGGGAAGGCCGCGAGATCGTGGCCTACTTGGGCGCCGGAATCGTCGCCTACAAGATGGGCCGCAGCTGGCGAGTCCGCTTCCCGCCCACGCCGTAAACCGCGGTCGCTTTCCATCGCGTCACGTTGCGCTATGTTGCGTACGTCGCGCGTGAAGCGGCCGCCCATGGAGGTTCTCATGGGTGCGAGAAGTGACGGCGTTCGCCGTGCATCGAGGGACGGCAAGTCCCGCTGGGTCATTGATTTTCGATACTTCGACAAGGACCGTCTGGAGCAGCGCTACCGAAAGGACGCGCAGGTCCAGACGGCAGAGGCCGCTCGTCGGGAGTCGCAGATGCGAAGGCAGCTCGCCCTCGACACCGGCAACCCCGAGCTGAGGGCGTCCGCGCCGACGTTCGCCGAGTTCGTCGAGACGAAGTTCCGGCCACTCCACCTCGCGGTGAAGTGCCGGCCTTCGACCCGACGACGTTACGAGGAGCTACTCGGGCAGGGCATCCTCGAAACGTTCGGCGACCTGCGGCTCGACGCATCGTTCGCAACGCCCGTCCGGGCGTTCGTCGCCGAGCTCACCGCACGCGGGATCCAGACCCGTTCGCACGTCAGCTTCGTGCGCACGGTGCTGCGCTCCGCGTTCGACCTCGGCGTGCTCGATGCGTTGCCGGAGCTGCCAAAGCTGCCGGCCAAGGCCGGCAGGAAGCTACCCGACGCACCCAACGAGCAGCATGTGACGACGCTGCTCGCGAACGCGAAGGGGTGGCTCCGCACGGCCATCGCGCTCGCCGCCTTCGCCGGAATGCGGCAAGGGGAGGTGCGCGCGCTGGAGGTCTGCGATGTCGACTTCGATGGCGATCGCATCCTCGTCCGCCGAGCCTTCTCGGATGACGTGGTGCTCACCCCGAAGTCGACCCACGAGCGCGTGGTCCCACTCTTCCCGGAGCTGCGCGACATCCTCGTGGAGCCGACGCGTTTGAAGCTCCCGCATGCGCGGATCGTCTGCACGGAGCGCGGCAGCACACCGGGCCGGGCGAACGTGCTGACGGCACTGAAGCGGCTCGAGGAGAAGCTGGGCTTACGCGAGTGGTCATTCCACGCGCTGCGGCACTTCTTCATCTCGGCGCTCGTGCGGAACGGGGCGAGCATCGAAGTGGTCCGGCTCCTTGCCGGTCACTCCAAGCTCGACGTGACGCAACGCTACGTTCACGCCGAAGGGGCTGAACTTCGCTCCGCGATGTCCCGCCTTAAGGTAACTGGCGGGTAACGGGCAGCCCTCCTTGTCGCGAAACCCTTATTTTTACTTAGTATCGTGAACTTTAGTCGGGGAGGCGGGATTTGAACCCGCGATCTCAAGCACCCAAAGCTTGCGCACTACCGGTCTGTGCTACTCCCCGTCGAAGTCGAGACGTCTTACCACGCCCCGCGGCCCTCGCCCATCGCTCCCGTGCGCTACGCTTTCGACCATGAAAGAGCACGAGCGGTGCCCGAAATGCAGCGCGCGAAAGATCTACGTGGTCAGCGCCGTGAGCCTGCTCTCGGAGGGTCACGAGGTGGTGGCCCTGCCCGTCGCGCTCGCCTCGCACTGGATGGAGGGCGGCCTCGCGGGCGGCTCCACGAAGATCCTCAAGGGCGGTCAGTTCGAAGCGTGGGTCTGCGCCACGTGCGGCTTCACCGAGTGGTACGCGCAGAAGGTCCACGAGCTCCAACGGCTGGCCGAGCACACGTCCGCCGTCCGCATCATCGACCACGGCCCGCCCGACGGCGGCCCCTACCGCTCGGGCTGACCCGCGAAGCCCCCGCCGGGAGCTGCTGGCGATCCAACCGTGCCTGATCGAAACAATGGTGGGTCGATCGTTCGCCAGAACGGCCGCCTCGACGGCAATCAACGCCTGCGAGCGCCCGCGAACGAGGCCAAGTGTCCGGCCTCACGTCGCCCGCAGGGGCGCACGACGATCACCCCCCCTCACCATCGTTTCGATCCCCCGTTCGATCGCGCCCGCCGCGCGACTCCCTCCGAAGCTCAGCGCCCCGTCCGCCGCCGCTGCCTCCTCCGCGCCGCCACCACGATCGCCCCGATCCCCGCGAGCCACGCCGCCGTCGTCGCGCCGTCGCCCGCCTCTGACACCGAGCAGCCCAGGCAACCCTTCTTCGCGGCCACGCCGTCGGGGCCCATCGCGGCGGGCCCCTTGGCGGCGCTCCACTGGTAGCCGATCTCCGGGATGTCCTGCTTCACGTAGCTCGCGAGATCCGTCTTCACGTGCGGCGCGAGACCGAGCTTCGCCGCGGCCTTCGGCGGCGGCCTGCCTTCTCCGCTGCTGCCCGGCGGCCCGCCCCACACCCCGCGGTGCGGCTCCTTGCAGTCGATCGGGCCCGCCCACGCGTGGCGCACCGCATAGCGCGCCTGGAAGTTGTTGAAGCCGCTCGGGACCGCGCCGTGCTCCAGCTTTCCGCCCTCGCCCATCATCTCGCGCCCGCCCACGATCGCAGGCGCCGCCTTGAACGCGAGGTCCTCGCCGAGCGACTCCTTCGTGTAGCGCACGTGCAGGCGCGTCAGCACGAGCTGCCCGCCCTGGAACGGATTGAAGCGCCGACCGCCCATCGGTGGGCTCGGCGGAACCGGTCGCCCGATCGGCGCGCCCGGGCCAGAGGCCGGCCTCTTCACGATGCCAGGCTGACCAGGCTGACCAGCCTGACCAAGCGGGCGCGGCGGCGTGGCGGGCAGCAGCGACGGTTGCTGCTGCTGCTGCTGCTCGAGCGTCGAGGGCAGCACGTCGAGACCAAGCGTCGAGAGATCGCCGAAGTCCATCGGCGGCCCCGGGCACGGATCGCACGAGGTCGGCTCCCATGCGTACTCCGTCACCACCGCCTTCGGGTTCTTCTCGATCGTGCGGTCGAAGAGCGTCGTGTAGAAGTTTCCGAACTTGTCGGACGCCGCCTCGCTCACGTCGAGGTTCGTGGGGATGGTCACGTTCGGATAGTTCGCCACTTCGTAGCGCGTGCCGCGCCCGAGAATATGCACGATCAGATCCTGCGTGCCGCTCGAGTTGATGAGCCCGAGGCGCACCGGGAGCTTGAACTCCTCGCTGTCGTAGTGGAACCGGATCGGCGAGAGCTGCGCCTGACCGTCCTTGAACTGCACCTTGCTGACGTCCACCTTCGCGACGAAGAACTTCGAACCACTCGCCACGTACGGCCGGAAGTACGGCTCGCCGCCCTCGGGGATGTTGTAGCCCTCGCGATGCAGCCACGTATCGAGCCCGCCCGAGTCGAGCGCGCTCAGGATCACGATCTGGTACTCGCCGACCGTGAACTGCGCCTCGATCTTCACGCCGAGATCTTCGCTCGGCTTCGCGACTCCCCCTCGCGCGGCCATCGCCGCCGGCGACGCCCCGAACGCGATGTTGCCCGGCGGCTGGGCCACCGCGCACGGATCCTGCTCCCAGTACTCGACGAGCCGCGGTGAGGCGAGCTGGTCGAGGTGGTCGAAGATCTCGCGCTTCAACGTCTTGACGTTCTCCTCCTGGAGCACGACCGGCACCGGCACCACCATCGCGAACTTCTCGGGCGGGCCTTTGTATGCATTCTGCATCGAAAGCACGGTGCGCGTGCCCTCTCGCATGAGCACCACCATCGTCGCGTCGTTGAAGAGCTTCGCGCCCGCGCCGCCCACGTAAAAGCCGCAGAACGCGCCGGCGGGCTTCGGCTCGAGCAGGGTCGCGGTGAAGGCGACGCCGGCGACGGCGAATGCAGCGAGCGAGAGGAGTCGGCGGTTCATGAGCGAGAGGAGACCCCCATGCGGCCGTGTCGTCAACCGCCGGTGCCGGTATACGTAGCTCCTCGATGCGTGCCTCCGCGGTCGCCGCAGCACTTGCCTTCCCGCTCGTCGCCACGCCCGCGCACGCTGCTCGGCCTCCAGGAGGACGCGAAGGGCTATCGCGCCGAGATCGTGATCGGTGACGGCGGCGATCGTCCGCTCGGTACGCGCCAGCGCGCGAGCGCGGAGGCCGACTGCCGCTCGCTCGGGGAGGCGGTCGCGGTGGCGATCACGGTCGCGATCGATCCCGAGGCGACAGGCGTGGTCGCCCTCGCGGTCGGCGCTGGATGCTCGTCGGGCACCCTCTCCGCTGGCGAATCAGCAGCGGCTCGAGCAGCCGTCACGAGCGATTGCAAGAGGTGCCCGGAGCTCCTCGGCGAGTGCATCCAGGGTCAGAGCCCCGCCGACAGCGACGGCGACGGCTGCATCGACAGCTGCAAGGTGAGCGCGGGCCGCGGAGACCGCGACGAGGTGCACCACCACGGTCGCGATCGTGACGCCGACCGTGACCAGCACCATCGCGAAGAGCAGGATGGCGCCAGGCGCCGCGGAGCTCGTGTAGCGACCCGAGGTCGCGTCGATGACCGCGAGCACGGCGCCCGTCTGTAGTGCGCCGGCGAAGACCGTGAGCGCTTGCGACCGGAAGGCACGAGACGTCACGCGATCGCTCACGACCAGCTCACCCACCCGGACGAGCGCGCTCGCCACGAGGATCAGCGATACCCCCCCGAGCAGCACCGCGATCGGCCACCCGACGCTGAGCCCGAACACCACGGAACGCGGCGCAGCGCGAGCAGCCCGATCAGCGTGAGCGCGTCGGCGAGGAGGAACCCCACGCGCAGCGCCACCGATACCGTGCCGACGGCCGACGAGTCGTACGCCAGCGACCGGAACACCACCGTCTGCAGCGCGACGAGCAGCGCGCTCGCCGCGAACGCGACGGTGAGGATGCGCAGCGGGGTCCGCCCCGCCGCGTTCATCGGACGGTGCGGAGCTTCCCGAGCGCCTCGGGGAGGCCGGCGGGAGTCGCGCGCAGCTTGATCCACAGGTGATCGCGGTCCGTCTCGATCGCGCGGATGCCGAGCACCGGCGAGAGGATCGAGAGGATCTTCTTCAGGCGCTTGTCGTTCGCGAGCTTCGGGACCTTCATCAGGTCGATGACGATGCGGTCACCCTCGGCCTCGACCACGGCGGCGGGCCTCTTGGGGATGAACTTCACCAGGTTGCCGGGCTTCGAGAGATCGAGCGCGCCGGACTGGATGAGCGTCGAGACCGGCGAGTCGCCCGGCTCGCCTGCGAGCGCCAGCTTCACCTCGCGCAGCCGGATGGCGATGCGCAGGGAGTCCGGCGAGATCGTCACCTCGTCGATCTTGATCGCGGCCGAGGCGCGGACGGGCGTGCCCATCGCGTCGACGATGGCGCTGAAGCGCAGCGCAGGCGCGGCGCTCGTGATCTCCACGTCCTTCGGGGCCTTCTTGCCCTTCAGGTTGCCGGCGAACCACCGCAACGTCGCAAGCGGAACGCCAAAGGTCAGCCCTGTGGCGCTGAGCGCTTGGCGAACCACCTCGTCGGGGTTCTTTCTCACATAGCCAACGGCGGCCTTCAGCATCGCGCCAGGACTGAACATCGTTGACGCTAGGCTATACGAGACGGGTGAATCAGGGTGGAGCAAAGGGGGATCGAACCCCTGACCTCTGCATTGCGAACGCAGCGCTCTCCCAGCTGAGCTATTGCCCCTGACGCAGTGCGAATTCGTTGCCCCCGAACGGGCGGGCAGCGGCGGCGAACTCTACGCGCGCCGTCTGGAATGTCAATCAGATCTGGATGTCTCCTGGTGCGGGCTGGATGGAAGGCCCCGGACCGGGCGGACGCGCGCCGCCGTCCGTGCCCTGCGCCGGCGGGGGCGGGGGCAGGGTTTCGCCGGTGCAGGCCGCCTGGGTCTGCCCCTCGTCGAGCACGCACTGGCCGCCGTGGCAGTCGACGTCGGTCGTGCACGGGCGCGGACGGCGCCAGTCCGAGCGAGGGTGCGCGCCGCCGCCTCCACAGCCGATTAGCACCATGATCACGGACGCGACGGCCAGGAGGGTCTTCCGCACGGCGCTATCTGTACCCCGAGACGAGCGCCTGCGCCAAGAGGCCCCAGCCGTCGATCGCGACGAACAGCAACAACTTGAAGGGCAGGCTCACCTGCGTCGGGTTCAGCATCTGCATACCGAGCGCGAGCAGCACGTTGGCCACGACGAGATCGATGACCAGGAACGGCAGGAAGATGAGAAAGCCGATGGAGAAGGCTTCAGTCAGCTCCGTCACCACGAAGGCCGGCACGAGCACCGTGAGATCGGTGGCCCCGAGCTTCGCGCGCTCGGCCTCGGTGCGCGCGTTCTTCGCGACGATGAAGAAGCGGGTCTTCTCCTTCTCGCTCGAGTTCTTGTCGAGGAACTCGCGCATCGGCTCGCGCAACGCGTCGACGCCCTTCTCGATGAGCGCGGTCGTGTCCTCCTTGCCGGAGCGGCCGTTAAGCAAGGGCGAGGCGCGGTCGAACATGCGCTGACCGACGGGCGCCATCGCGATCAGCGTCAGCGCGGTGGCGAGCGCCATGATCACGGTGTTCGAAGGCACGCCCTGCGCGCCGATCGCGCTGCGGACGATCTGGAGGACGGTCGAGATCTTCACGAACGCGGTGACGCCCATGAAGACGAACGGCACCAGCGACACCAACGCGAGCGCCACGACCAGCGCGATGGGCTTGCCCAGCACGTCGTCCATGCGCACCGCATCGGGCGGCGGCGCGAAGCCGAGCAGGCCGAAGGCGGAGGCCCCGAGGGTCATTCGGTCGTCTCCTCGACCACCGGCGCAGGCGCAGGCGCAGGTGCAGGCGCCGCGCGCTTCGTGCGCAGCACGCGCGCCAGGACGTCGGCGAAGGGCGCGGCGGCCGTGGGGCTCGGCGCGGGCAGCTCCTTCGCGCCGACCTCTCCGAGCTTCGTGATCCCCGCCTCCGAGGCGCCCACCACGAGCACCTGCTCGCCGACCTGAACGAGGTAGATCGCGCGCCGCGCGTCGAGCGGGAGCTGCCCCACCAGCGAGATCGGCCCGCGCGGGCGGCCGAGCCCGAGACGGCGCGCGCCGTAGAGCACCACGAACGCGAGGCCGCACACCGCGAGCAGCGTGACGAACGTCTCGATCATGTACCCCGCGTACGACCCCATGAAGCGCGGGGACAATCGACGACCACGCTCGAAACGTCAACCCCCGCAGGCGCGCCGGGTGCTTGCTCGGGAGCGTGGGCCTGATGGCGAGCAGGTTCGCGATTGCTCGGGCCACGGGGACGTACCCGGCGGTCACGGCCGCCCTCGCGCTGGGCGCCGGCGTCGCGATCGTCACCTTCGTGATGACGCCCCGGCGCCTCGCGCTCGCGATCGCGATCGGGACCGGCGGGCTCCTCGTCGACGGCCGACGAGTCGGCACGCTTCCCCGGGCAGCACGTCGGTGGGCATCTGGCGGATCGCCGGGGCTACGGTTCGTTCGCAGCCGCCAGGAAGGCCTGGAGGCGCCGCAGCTTGTGGGCGAACGGCAGGCGCTCGAGCTCTCGCACCAGCGCGATCTCTCCGAGGCGCGCGAGCTGGAGATCGACGGCGATCATGGTCTGCGTGCGCGAGAGGAGGATGTCCTTCTTGCGCTGCACGTCGTCGTCGGTCCAGCCCGCGGCCGCCTGGGCAAACTCCTCGTTCTCGGCGCGCAGCTTCGCGACGAGCTCGGCGATCTTGCCGCGCTCGTACGTCCGAGCCTCGTCGACCGATGCGCTCGCCATCTCCTCGCGATACAGCCGGAAGCGCGCCACGATGCGCTCCGCCAGCGACTCGGCGATGCCCGTGGTGGCCGCGAGATCGGAGGTGTTCGCGAGCAACATGGTCTCGAGCGTGGTGAGCCCTGCCGCGTAGAGCTTGTCGATGGTCACCTTCCCGACGTCCGGGATCTGCGCGAGCAGGGAGTGCAGGATCGCAGCCTCGCGCTGGCTGCGGTCACCGTCGAGCGCGAACGTGTCGGGGAGGATCTGCGTCAGCGCCTGGTGGGCGGCGAGGATCCGGTCGCGCGCCGGGCCGTCGATGATGGTGGCGAGCGCGAGGTCCTGCGAGAGCATGGCCTTCGCGAAGCCATCCAGCGCGTTCGCGAGCTCGGTGAACTCGAGGCCGGATGCCGCGCGCCGGAGCGAATGCACCGATGACTCGCACACCGCGATCCACGTGGTCTGGGTGGGTCCCCAGCGCAGCTCGATGATGAAATCGCGCACCTGGCGCATGTGGCTCGTGGCCATCTGGCCGAAGAGCTGGTGCAGCTCGGTGGGATCGTGCGCGAGCGTTCCCACGCTCGGGGGCCGGTCGCTCGTGCGCTCGATGGCCGCGAACATGTCGTCGAGATCGTCGGCGCCGGGCGGCGCGGGCAACGGGGGTGGCGCGCTGCGGTGCGCGGCCGGCGGGGCGCTGCGCGGAGGAGGCGGTGGCGGTGGCGGTGGAGCGCTGCGGGGCGCAGGCGGGGGTGGAGGCGCGACTCTGGGCGCGGGCGCGGGCGGCGGCGCGGGCGCGGGCGGTCCGGGCTTGCGCGCAGGCGCGGCGGCGCGCGATTGCACGGCGTTCGGGTTCGGCGTCACCGGCCTCGGCACCGAAGGCGCCGCGGCGGGCGTGCGCTGCGAGGAAGGCGCCGCGGCGGGCATGCGCTGCGTCGACAACGGCACCGCCGCCGGGCGCTGCGCCATCGGCATGGTGCGGTTCATGGGGCGCGGCGGAGCCTCGGGCACCGGCGGCGCTGCGGGACCGACCACGGTGGGGCGCTCGTTGATCAGCAGCGCGTCGATGCGCGGCACGGTCTCGCGGTCGTGCACGCTGACCGGCGTGTTCAGCGCGGCATCGGGCACGTACGCCTTCGTCATGCGCGGTGTCGATCCGAGGGCCGGCTCGGCGGGGGGCGGAAGCGGCGCGCGCGGGGCCTCCGGGGGTACCGGCTCCTTCGGCGGAGGGTTGCTCTTGAACAGCTTCGAGAAGAGGCCCATCGGTTCGAGACCATGAAACTATCAGGTCGGGGCTCCCGGGACCCCCCGGGAACGCCTCCCCTCATGTCTCACCTCTCGGCCAGACCTCGCACGATCTCGCCCGGCGCGCGTTCCGCGCCTCGAGCGCTCAGAATCGGTAGCCGACGGCCAAGCTCGCGGTCGGGACGTAGCCGTAGCGGCGGAATGCGCTGTCGACGTCGCTCGTGCTCGTGCCGAGCGCGTTCGAGGCGAGCGCCGGCGGCTCGAACGTCGTGGATGAGCCCACCACGCGTGAGAGGCCTCCGGCGAGCTGCACCACGCCATGCCCGGCGATGATCCATTCCCAGCCGACCCGCGCGTCGACGAGGTCGAAATGCGACGCATAGCGGAACGACGCGTCGATACCGCTCGCCGCGGGCACCAGCGCGCGCGCGTCACCCTCGGCCGCGAGGGTCGCCGACGCGTAGCCGATCTCGAGGAGCAGCCCGTGGCGCGCGATCGGCCGGAAGCCCGCGTGCACGTTCCATGCGAAGCCGTTGCCCATGCCCTCGGCGAGCGTCGATGCCACCCGGGAGTCGTACGCGCCCGCGCTCGAGGCCACCCCGTTCAGCATCCGGCCGTAGGCCGCAGGCAGCACGCCTGCGGCTGCGGTGAGCCGCAAGCGCGTCGCGCTGTGCTCGAGCGTGGCCTGCACACCGACGAAGAGTGGAACATCGGTGCGTGCTGCCACGCCCACCTGCAGCGGCGCGCTCGCGCGCGCGTCTGGCACGCTCGACGAAGGACGGTCTTCCGGCGCGGCGGGCGCCGCATGCGCGACGCCCGACGGGAGCGCGAACGGGAGCGCGAACGGGAGCGCGAACAGCGCGAGCGACTTCATCGGCGAGGCAAGCTGCGAATGCCGTTCCAAGGCGGCCGTTGACGCACCGCGAAAAGGTTCGTAGACGCTCCGTCTCGTGGCACTGATCGTCCAGAAATTCGGCGGCACGTCGGTCGGCTCGATCGACCGCATTCGCAACGTGGCCCGGCGCGCCATCGCGACCCAGAAGCTCGGCCATGACGTCGTCGTCATCGTCAGCGCGATGAGCGGCGAGACCAACCGTCTCCTCGGCATGGCCCACGAGATGGTCGCCATCCCGGACGCGCGCGAGATGGACGTCATCGCCGCCACTGGCGAGCAGATCACCGCCGCGCTCACCGCGATGGCCATCCAGAACGAGGGCGGTCAGGCGCGCTCGCTGCTCGGCCACCAGGTGAAGATCCTCACCGACGGCGCGTTCACGAAGGCCCGTATCAAGACCATCGAGGGATCGAAGATCTTCTCGACCGTCAAGAAGGGCCAGATCGCGGTGGTCGCCGGCTTCCAGGGGGTCGACGAGAACGGCGACATCACCACGCTCGGCCGCGGCGGCTCCGACACCTCGGCGGTGGCCGTGGCCGCTGCCATCGGCGCGAGCGCGTGCGAGATCTACACGGACGTCGACGGCGTCTACACCACCGACCCCAACATCTGTCCTTCGGCCCGAAAGATCCCGCGCATCTCGTACGAAGAGATGCTCGAGCTCGCCTCACTCGGCGCCAAGGTGCTGCAGATCCGCAGCGTGGAGATTGCGATGAAGTACGGCGTCCCCGTTCATGTTCGGAGCTCGTTCTCGGAGGCCGAGGGCACGTGGGTCACGGGCGAGGACAAGTCCCTCGAGGACGTCGTGGTCGCAGGCGTCGCCTTCGACAAGAACGAGGCGCGCGTGCACTGCGTCGGGCTCAACGACAAGCCCGGCGTCGTCGCCGAGCTGTTCGGCGCGATGGCGGACAAGAACATCTCCGTCGACATGATCATCCAGAACGTGTCGAAGGAGACGCTCGACCGCGCCGACGTCACGTTCACGCTCGCGAAGAGCGACCTGCTACGCGCGAAGCCCTTCATCGAGGAGGTGGCGAAGCGCCTGGGCAGCCAGGAGGTCCGCTACGACGAGGACATCGTGAAGGTGTCGATCGTCGGCCTCGGCATGCGCTCGCACGCGGGCATCGCGGCAAAGATGTTCCGCATCATGGCGGCCGAGGGCATCAACATCCAGGCCATCTCGACCAGCGAGATCAAGGTCTCCTGCCTCATCCACCAGAAGTACACGGAGCTCGCCGTGCGCTCCCTGCACGACGGCTTCGGCCTCTCGGTCGCCCCCGAGAAGCCGTAGGACGGCGCGCGCTCCGACCATCCACGAAGTCTGCGACTGCCGGCGGCGAGCAGGCTCCAGTCTGGATGAAGCGCTCTCTGCTGCTTGCCGTGCTGCTGACCGGCCTCGCGGCGTGTGACGACCAGCAGATCGACCGGACCCCGACCTCGCTGCGCGACGCGGCCGCGCCTGCCGACGAGGTGACCGAGGACGCCGCCGAGGCGCCGGACGCGGCCCTCGAGGCTGCGGCGCCCGCCGACGCCGACGCCACTCCGCCGGTCACGGCGCCCACCTGCACGACGACGTTCGGGACGGGCCTCACGCCCGACTTCGGGCGTCTCGACGGCACGGTGCGCATCGTGATCACGCCCGGGCTGCCGAAGTGCAAGAGGCTCCTCATCCAGTTCTCGCAGCAGGTGTTCTGAGCGGCCGTGGTTCGTGCGCCAGCTCGTGCATGACCCTCTCAATCACCTTCAAGACCGCGTCTCTCGGTGCGCTCGCCATCACTGCCGCAGCAAGCGGGGCAGCGTGCCACACCGAGGAGCGGAGGAGCCGACGAGCCCGGTCGCCGGGCTGACCCGCCCCGTCGACCCGCCGAAGATGCCCGACCTCGGTCGCGGCGCGTCGCGGAACAGTCAGGACACGCTCTACCGCGTGTTCGTCGGCGATGCGCTCGCGCACTCCTGCTCGGGGCCGGCGCCGTTCTTCGAGTTCGACTCCAACGATCCGAAGAAGGATCAGCCCACGATGCAGATGCTTGCAAACTGCATGATCGACTCCGCTCAAGGGCAAGACCATCAAGCTGATCGGGCACACCGATCCGCGCGGGACCGAGGCCTACAACGACAAGCTCGGGCTCGAGCGCGCCGGGCGCGTCAAGCAGTACCTCGTCACGCACGGCGTGAACGACAACCGCGTGCAGGTCGACAGCGTCGGCGAGGACGACGCGCGCGAGTCACCGGACAAGTGGAAGAAGGACCGCCGCGTCGAGATCCAGCTCGTGCCGTGAGCTGTCAGCGACCGCCCCACACGTACTCGACGCGCAGCAGCACCGTCGTGTACGTGGGGTACGTGCTCATCCGCGTGAGGAGGAAGTGCTGGCGGCCGCCCACGCCCGCCGTGAAGTGCGGGGTGATCGGGTAGTCGAGGCCCACCGCGGCCTCGGCGCCGGGGATGATCAGCGGGCCGTCGAGCGTGCCGTCCGACAGGCGATAGCCGCCGATCAGCGCGCCCAGGTAGGGGACGAAGCGCATCACGTCGATCACGTACCCGACGCCGGCCATCGCATACGCCACGTCCGCGGGGCGCGTGTGCGGCGACTCGGGGAAGTCCTGCCGCTGATCCGCGGCGACGCGCGAGTAGTTGACCTCCGCGAGGAAGAGGAACTGATCATTGACGTCGTACGTGTAGTGCGCGCCCAGCCCGCCGCCGACGCTCATGCTCGATTTGTCGTCGACCTTCAGCATCGAGAGCGACGGATCGAGGCCGAGATGATGCTGGTGCTCGAGCGCTCCCGCCGACCCCGCCGCGGCGAGCAGCGCGAGCGCGCCACCCGCGGCGAGGGCACCCTTCACGGCTTCTCCGCGAGGACGCGCTCGACCAGGCGCTTGAACTTCACCGCCGGCTGCGCGCCGCTCAGGAAGTACGGCCCGATCACGAACGCCGGCGTCCCGCTGATGCCCGCGTCGTCCGCGGCCTTGCGATCGGCCTCGATGGCCGCCTTGTGCGTGCCGTCGTCGAGCGCCTTGCCGAACTTCTTCGGGTCGAGCCCTACCTGCGCGGCGTAGCCCTCGAGCTGCGTGCGCTTCAGGCCGTCCGGATCGCTCTGGTGCTCGAAGAGCAGCTCGCGCATCTTCGAGAAGCCGTCGTTGCCCTTCTGCACGAAGGCCTCGCGCGCGGCCTCGGCGGCGAGCGGCGCATCGGCATGGAACGGGAGCGGCATGTTCCGCCACACCACCTTCACCTTGCCCGGGTAGTCCTTCACGAGCTGGTCGATGGTCGGCTCGATCCGCGAGCAGAACGGACACTGGAAGTCGGAGAACTCCTGGATGACCACCTTCGCGTTCCCGGCGCCGCGGAACGGCGAGGTCGCGGGTCCTGCGGCGACGACCTTGCGCTCCGGATCCTTGTCGCCGTCGATCTTGCCGTTCTTGATGATCGCGTCGTAGACCGCGCTGCGCGCGACGCCGCCGGCGACCAGCGCCCCCGCGCTCGCGAGCTCCGCGTCGATCAACGCCTTGAATTTCTCGAACGGCTGCGCGCCGATCAGCCGCTTGCCGTTGACGAAGAAGTGCGGCGTGCCCGAGGCACTCACGTCGTCCATGAGCATGAGATCGGCGTCGATCGACCTCGCCGAGGCCTTGCCGTTGACGGCGGCCATGGCCCTCGTTGCATCGAGACCGGCATGGCGGGCGAGCGCCTCGAGCTCCGGATCGTCGAGGCGCGGCTGCGCATCGAAGAGGAGATCGTGCATCGCCCAGAACGCGGCTTCGCCCCTGGTCGCGCGCGCGAATCGCGCGAGCTCGGCGGCGGGAATGGCGCGCGGATGGGACGAGAGCGGCGCGTCCTTCCAGACGAAGCGCACGCGATCACCGTACGTGCTGCGCACGCGCTCCAGCGCGGGCTGCACGCGCTTGCAGAACGGGCACTGGAAGTCGCTGAACTCGACGATGGTGACGAGCGCATTGCTCGAGCCGCGCACGGGCGAGCTGCCGACGGGAACCTTCCACACCACCGCGTCGCGGCGCTTCTGCTCCTCGCCGTCACCGTCGTCGTCGTCGTCGTCGTTGGGGCGCTTCGGCTCCTTGAAGTTCGCGGTCGTGAGGCGCCCGTAGATGCGCTCGCGCGGGACGCCGCGCTCGGCGAGCGCCTTCGCGTCCTTCAGCGACTCGTCGACCACGGCCTTGAACTTCTCGAACGGCTGCGCGCCGGAGAGCAGCACACCGTTCACGAACGACGCCGGGGTACCGTTCACGCCGAGGCGCTTCGCGAGCGCCATGTCGCGCTCCACCTTCGCCGCCCACTTCTTGCTCTCGAGCCCGGCCTCCACGTCGCGCGAGTCGGCGCCGGCGGAGATGCTCCACGCGCGGATGGAGTCCGGCGCCATGAGCTGCTGCCGGCGGAACGCCAGGTCGTGGTAGCGCCAGAACGCCTCGGGCCCCTTCAGGGCGTGGACGGCGCTGCCCACCTCGGCCGCGAGCTCCGCGTGCTGGTGGAAGGAGAGCGGGTCGTGCTTGAAGACGATGCGCACGTCCTCGCCGTAGGTCTCGGCGATGCGCTCGAGCGTGGTCGCATGTTGCCCGCAGAACGGGCACTGGAAGTCCGAGAAAACGACGATCGTGACGAACGCAAGCCGGCTCCCGCGCACCGGGTCGTCGGCGCTGATCGGCACCGCGAGATCGCTCTCGGAAACGTTGTCGGCGGCGGCCACGGGCAGCGTTCTCCCCTGCCCCGCCACCATGGCGTCGACGCTCTTGGGCGCCGGCGTGTCGCCGCAGGCCGCCAGCCACGCGAACAGGACGACGAGCGCAGCAAGAAACCGACGCGCGAGCATGCTTTCTCCTACCGCGCCCGCGCCGTATCCGCTTCGAAAAGCGAAAGCCCCCTCGCCGGGTAGCGAGAGGGCTCTCGAGCTGCGGAGACGAAGTGATTACTTCGCTTCGGCGAGCGCCTTGTCGATCAGCTTCTTGAACTTCGGGAACGGCTGCGCGCCGCTCAAGTAGTAACCGTTGACGAGGAACGCCGGGGTGCCGCTGATACCGATCTCGGTGCCAGCCTTGTCGTCGAGGTCGACAGCGGCCTTGTGCGTGTGGTTGTCGAGGGCGGCCTTGAACTTGTCCATGTCGAGGCCGAGCTCCTTGGCGTAGCCGTCGAGATCTTCGCGGGCCAGCTTCTGCTGGTTCTCGAACATCTTCTTGTGCATCTTCCAGAAGCCGTCAGAGCCCTTCTGCTTGAGGGCCTCACGGCCCGCTTCGGCGGCGAGCGGCGCGTTCGGGTGCATCGGGAGGGGCTTGTCGCGCCACACGAGCTTCACCTTGTCGCCGTACGTCTTCATGATCTCGTTGACCGTCGGCTCGACGCGCGAGCAGAACGGGCACTGGAAGTCGCTCCACTGCTGGATGACGACCTTCGCGTCCTTGCCGCCCTTGTACGCATCGCCCGCGGGAACGGGGGGAGCGACCTTCTTCTCCGGCTCGGTGGCGCCCTTCGCGTCCTTCATGAGGGACGCGTAGTAGTCCTTGGCCGCGACCTTGCCCTTCTGGGCGTCGTACTTCGAGAGCTCTTCGTCGATGATCTTCTGGAACTTCTCGAACGGCTGCGCGCCGACGAGACGACGACCGTTGACGAAGAAGTGCGGCGTCCCGCTGGCCTGGACGTCCTCGCCCAGCTCCATGTCGGCATCGATCTCCTTCTTGTACTTGTGCTCCTTCATGGCGGCCTTCGCCTTGCCCATGTCGAGGCCGAGGTCCTGCGCGACCTTCTCGAGATCCGCGTCCTCGAGCTTGGGCTGCGACTCGAACAGCTTGTCGTGCGCGTCCCAGAAGCCCTTGTCGCCCTTCTGGACGCGGGCCTCGATCGCGAGGTCCGCGGCAGGGATGGCGCGCGGGTGGAACGGAAGCGGCTCGTGCTTCCAGATGACGCGGACCTTGTCGCCGTAGGTCTCCTTGATCTTCTGCATCTGCGGCCCGACGCGCTTGCAGTACGGGCACTGGAAGTCGGAGAACTCGATGATGGTGACGGGGGCGTCAACCTTGCCGTAGATCGGCGAGCTGCCCGCGGGGACGCGCCACACCGTCTTGGTGTCTTCCTTCTCGCCCTCCTCGTCCTCTTCGCCCTTGGCGGGCGCGGGCTTGTTCTTGAAGTTCTCCGTCGACATCGCGACGTAGACCTTCTCCTTGGGCGTGCCGGCGGCGATCTTCGCCTGGGCCTTGGACAGCTCCTTGTCGATCGCCTCCTTGAACTTGTCGAACGGCTGCGCGCCCGAGAGCTCGACGCCGTTGATGCGGAACGCGGGGGTGCCGTTGGCGCCGACCTTCGTGCCGATCGCCGAGTCTTCTTCGACCTTCTTCGCGGCCTTGTGGGTCGCGTAGGCGGTCTTGAACGCGTTGAGGTCGACGCCCGAGGCGACGGCCCACTTCTCGTACGCGTCCGGACCGAGCTGCGCCTGGTTCTTGAACGCGGTGTCGTGGAACTTCCAGAACGCCTCGGAGCCCTTGAGCGCGAAGACGGTCTGCGCCGCCTCGGCGGCGGGCTTCGCCTTGTCGTGGAACGGCAGCGGCTGGTTCTTCCAGACGATGCGGACCTTGTCGGGACCGTAGGTGGTCTTGACCTGGTCGAGCGTCGGCTCGACGCGCGAGCAGAACGGACACTGGAAGTCCGAGAACGTGACGATGGTGACGGGCGCGGCGCGATTTCCCCAGACGGGATCCTCGCTGGTGACCGGGATGGGAGAGTCCGCATCCGACCACTTCGCGCCGCCCGCGCCGCCGCTCGCGTCGGCGCTGATGCCGCCGGCGGTCTTGAGGCGGTGGCTGTCGTAGCCCCACATCACTGCTCCGCCCGCGAGGAAGCAGAGGAGGAATCCGATGATGGCGACGCCTGTGCTCATCCCTCCGCCTTCGATCGGCGGGGGACGCACGTCGGCCGCGTGGCTTCTGTTGTCCGATTGCTTGGCCATGATGGCTCCTTATTTATTTTGAGAAGACGACGACGATCCGCATCCGCCGACGAGCGGCGGACACGCGAGACCCGAGACTCCGTTGATGGAGACGCTCAGGCGCGCGGCGGTCGGTCGACTGTGCTGCGAATGCCGGGACGCGGGCATAGCGTGCTCGCCACCGGAACAGGGAGGAGCTCGCGCGCGGCGGCGGCGAGCGTGGCGACGGCCGTGCTGACGGCGGCATCGCTGGACGCCGTGGCGTCGAGAGGAGTCGGGGCCCGACCCGGCGCGGCGCGGCGGCCTTCGCGGGAGGTAGGCGAGGTCACGCAGTCGTCGAGCGTGAGGCCGGTGTCGAGCGAGACCTCGACGTCCTGCATCTGCGGTGGCGGCGCGAACGTGGTGGCGCCGCGCGGATCACAGAGAGGAGCACGCGAGGTGGGCGGCACCGAGGCGTCGACGGGCGCCGGCATGGTGCTCATCGGCGCGGTCGTCAGGCTCCTCAGGCTCGTCAGGCTCGCGTTCTGCGCTCGCGCAGGCGCGCACACGAGCCACACGACCGCCAGGGTCGTGAGCGTCACGAACGCTCGCATGAACCGGTTCCGCACCAAGCGGCGCGTAGTCTGGTACGTCCCGGGGCCGGAACGCAAGCGCGGCCTTGTCCATGTTCGGGCTAAGTACCCGGATTCACGCGGGCGACCCGCCGGAGATGCCATCGCGCCCCTGCCCCGCCAGCCAGCATCCCGAGCAGCGCGCCGAAGAGGATGTCCGCGGGGTAGTGCACGCCGAGCGCGCAGCGGGACATCGCGACGCCCAGCGCGGCGACCAGCGCCACGGTCGAGACCAGGATGCGCCGCTTCTTCTTCGCCGGTGATCGCCGCGCGTGCGCCACCAGCACGACCGCGACGAACATCGCGAAGGTGAAGCTCCCGGCGGCGTGACCGCTCGGGCACGAGAAGTCGGTCGGCGCCTCGAACACCAGCGCGTGCACGCCCGGCACCGAGAGGTACGGGCGCGGCCGCCGGATGATGGCCTTCAGCGTGAACACCACGATGGCGCTGCCGCTCAGCGTCGCCGCGAGCGACGCCGCAAACCGCCGCGTCGGCGGCGCCGCGAAGAGCGGCACGAGCGTGAGCGCGCCCCAGCCGCTGCCGATCACCGTGAGCGCGCACATGAGCGCGAGCCATCCTCCGGAGGAGAACGTCTCGTGCATCCAGAGGAAGACGCGGACGTCGAGCGCGATCAGCTCAGTCGTCCCACGAGCCGCCGCCGATGTCGGCGATGTCGTCGACGACGTTCGAGACGTCGAAGTCGTTCGAGGAGGGCGGTGAGTAGTCGCCGGAGGGGTAGTGGCCATGCGACCCGATCGACCCGATCGACGCGCCGACCGCCGCGCCTGCGAATGCCGCCGCCACGCCGCCCCACGTGTTGACGGCCTGCATGTTCTGCTGATGCGACTGCTGCTGCTGCATCTGCTGCTTGCGCTGCATGGCGCCGACGAAGGCATTGTTGCAGCGCAGGCAATTCGAGATGTTGTGCGGCGAGATCGATCCGCAGAACACGCAGCTCACGACGATCCACGCCTGGCACGAGGTGCACTTCTGCTTGCCCCAGCGGCACGCCGATCGACACGCCGGGTTCGGGCACGGGATGGCCTTCGCGAGCATGTTCGCCGAGACCGCCTGGCGGCAGTGCTTGCAGCGGACGGCCTCGCCGTCGTCCGGGGCTCCGCACGCCGCACAGCTCGCCGAGGTTCCCTGGGTCATGATCTCGAGGATGGCACAGGATGGCGCGACGCGAAATCTCCGCCGAGGTCGCGTACAGTCACGCGCATGCAGGAAGGCTCCGGCGCCCAGCGCCTCCCCCTCACCGGGCTCCGCGACGAGCTCGCGCGCACCGATACCGAGCTCGTCGGCCTGATCGCGAACCGCATGCGCCTCATCCGCGAGGTGGCGCAGGTGAAGGCCGAGAAGGACCTCCCCTCCTTCGACCGCGAGCGCGAGGGCGCGCACCTCGACGACCTCCTGGCGCGCGCGCGTGAGAAGGGCGTCCCCGAGGACCTCGTGCGCGACGTCTTCGCGCGGCTCTTCGCGGCCTCGCGCCTCGAGCAGCGGCGCCTCCTCCAGGCGCGCTCCGAGCACTTCTCGATCGGCATCCTCGGCGGCACGCAGGGCATGGGCGCGTTCCTCGCGCGCGTGTTCCGGGACGGCGGCTTCACGGTCGAGGCCATGGGCCTCGGCGAGGGCCCCTCGGCGATCGAGGTCGCCTCGCGCAACGACCTCGTGATCGTGGCGGTGCCGATCGACATCACCGTCGACGTCGTGAAGGCGGTGGCGCCGTTCGTGCGCAAGGGCGCCTGCCTCATGGACATCACGTCCATCAAGCGCCCCCCGCTCGAGGCGATGCTCGAGGCGGCGCCCGACGGCGTCGACGTTGTCGCCACCCACCCCATGTTCGGGCCGCACGGCATCGACTTCGACCGCCAGAAGGTCGTCCTCTGCAAGGGCCGCGGCGACGCGTCGTTCGCGCGCGTGAAGAAGCTCTTCGAGAGCTTCGGCGCCGAGACGATCGAGGCCACCGCGGAGGAGCACGACGCGCAGATGGCGCTCATCCAGGTGCTCGTCCACGAGAAGACGATGGTGCTCGGCTCGGTGCTCGCGCGCCTCGGCGCCGACCTCGGGCGCAGCCTCCAGTTCGCGAGCCCCATCTACCGCACCGAGCTCGCGATGATCGGGCGCATGTTCTCGCAGCGCGCCGAGCTCTACGCCGACATCCTTACCGTGAACCCCGAGGCCCCGCGCCTCTCGCACGTGTTCGAGCAGGAAGCTGCGCACTTCGCGCGCGCGGTGGCGATGAAGGACCGCGACACGGTGATGAAGCGCTTTCGCGAGGTCGCCGAGTACATGAAGGACTTCGCCACCTGGGCGAAGAAGCAGTCGGACGCGATCCTCGACGATCTCGTGCGCCACGGCTGACGCCGCGCGGGAGAGACGAGCGATCAGGCGCCGTTCGCGAGCCGCGCTCCCGCGTGAGCATCGTGTCGATCATCGGGGCGAACGTCGATGACGCGACGTTCCCTCGGGGCGAGGCCGAGCCCGGCGGCGGCGACGCCGTGTACGCGCGCGCCTGCGACGCGAAGGCCATTGCGGGGAACCTCTCGGAGAGGATCCTCGACGACTTCCAGAGCTTCGACGAGTCCTGTTACGCACCGAACCCGCCGATCGACCCCGTCTGTCGCACGCCCTCGACGAAGACCCCCGGCCTCGTCTCGGTGCGACGCGACGGTCGTGCAAGATCGGCGCATCGGCTTCCGGTGCGCGCGCGAGTCGCTGAGCGCGCGACCCTACGACTTCAGGACGCCGAGGCGCTTGCCGACCTGCGCGAACGCGGTGACGGCGCGGTCGATCTGCTCGTCGGTGTGCTGGGCCGAGAGCTGCACGCGGATGCGCGCCTCGCCCTTCGGGACCACGGGGAAGAAGAAGCCGATGACGTAGATGCCCTCGTCGAGCAGGCACTTTGCCAGCTCCTGCGCGAGGCGCGCGTCGCCCAGCATCACGGGGACGATGGGCGTCGAGCCCTCCTTCACCGTGAAGCCCGCCTTCACCACACCGTCGCGGAAGCGCTTCGCGTTGCTCATCAAGCGGTCGCGCAGCTCGGTGGTGCTCGCGAGGAGATCGAGGATCGCCACCGAGGCGCCGGCGATGGCCGGGGGGATCGAGTTCGAGAAGAGGTACGGACGCGAGCGCTGGCGGAGAAGATCGACGATCTCCTTCTTGCCGGTCGTGAAGCCGCCCGCCGCGCCGCCCAGCGCCTTGCCGAGCGTGGAGGTCATGACGTCGACGCGTTTCTGGACGCCGAAGTGCTCGGGCGTGCCGCGGCCGGTCTTGCCGATGAAGCCGCTCGCGTGCGAGTCGTCGACCATGACCATCGCTTGGTACTTCTCGGCGAGGTCGCAGATCACGTCGAGCTTCGCGAGGTAGCCGTCCATCGAGAACACGCCGTCGGTCGCGATCATGCGCAGGCGCTTGCCCTGCGTCTCCTTCAGCGCCTCCTCGAGCGCCGCCATGTCGCCGTTCGGGTAGCGCTTGCGCTCGGCCTTGCAGAGGCGGACGCCGTCGATGATGGAGGCGTGGTTCAGCGCGTCGGAGATGATCGCGTCCTCCTCGCCGAGCAGCGTCTCGAAGAGTCCGCCGTTCGCGTCGAAGCACGAGGAATAGAGGATGGTGTCCTCGGTCCCGAAGAACGAGGAGATCTTCTGCTCGAGGCTCTTGTGCAGATCCTGCGTTCCGCAGATGAAGCGGACCGAGCTCATGCCGAAGCCATGCGAGTCGATCGCGGCGTGCGCCGCCGCGATGACGGCGGGATGCGAGGAAAGGCCGAGGTAGTTGTTCGCGCAGAAGTTCAGCACGGTGCGCTTCGCCTCTCCGCTGCCCACGCCGATCTCGGCGGACTGCGGCGTGACGATCACGCGCTCCTCCTTGTAGAGGCCGGCCTCCCGGATTTCGCGGATCGTGGTCTCGAAGACGTCCTTCGCTTTGCCGAACATGCGTCTCTCTTAGCGCGGCCGAGGGCCGGGGCAAACGGCGACGATCTGGATCACCGGCCCACCCCTTCGAGCGCCCGCGCCACAAGAGCTTAATGAAGTGGTTCGCAAAGCATGAGGCCCTTTCCTGAATGATCTTCCATGAGGGTCGAGATCTTCCGTTCGGGCTCGGTGCTTGCAACCTACACGCTCTCATGGAGACCTCACTCGACACCAAGTCCATCGCCGCTCACGTCATCGTCATCCTGTCGCGCGCTCAGGCCGACGGTCGCGCCCTCCGCCTCGACGAGGTCGCGTCCGAGATCGGCATCCGCAAGGCCGACGTCCGGAACGTCGTCACCCGCCTCCACGCCGAGGGTCATGTCGATGCGATGCGCCTCCGCCTCACGATGACGGGCCTCGCGATCGCGACGTCCCTCGCGAGCTCCACCCTCCGCGACCCGCGCCGCCAGGACGTCCGGATCCGCCGCGTGGCCTGATCCCTCGCACGGCGACTGCACCGCGGGCCGTCGTCCGGGGCAGAGGCGCGCAGCAAGGTGCAGGGACCGCAGATCGCTTGTCCGCCGCAGCCCTTCACGCTGGGAACGTCTTCGTCGTCGTCTTCGTCCTCGAGCGGCTCGAACCGTACCGAGCTCGAGGCCAAGGCGCTCGGTGCACGACGACCCGTGCGCCACGAGGACGCCCGCGCGGACCTGCACGGGCAACGACGACGGCTGCCGATGCCGCACTGCGCCGTCGCCAAACGATTTCGGCACCTGGATCGTGGTCGGTCTCACGATGGCGGCGCTTCCGCTCGTCGCGCGGCGCGACCGCCGCCGACACGGCTTGCGGGCGCGCGTCCGGCCATCTAGGTTGCCGCGCGATGAGCAAGCCCGTCGTCCTGGTGACCGGAGCCAACGGCGAGATCGGCCGCACGCTTCTGCAGCGACTCCACACGGATGGTCGCTATCGCGTCGTGACCGTCGATCTCACGCCGTTGCCCGAGAAGTACCGGGGCTTCTGCCTCGAGACCTACGCCGGCAACATCATGGATCGCTATCTGCTCGACCAGATCGCGGCGCATCACGAGATCGAGGTGGTCTTCCACCTCGCCGCGCTGCTCTCGACGCGTGGTGAGCGCGACCCCGAGCTCGCGCACCAGGTCAACGTCGAGGGAACGCTGCACCTCCTGCGCGTCGCGCAGAACCAGTCCGCGCGGCTCGGTCGCGCGGTGCGCTTCGTCTTCCCGAGCTCGATCGCCGTGTACGGGATGCCGTCGCTCGAGGAGAAGAAGAAGGCGGGGCGGGTCCGCGAGCAGGACTGGAACGTGCCGATCACGATGTACGGCTGCAACAAGCTGTACTGCGAGCACCTCGGTCGCTACTTCACGCAGAACTTCCGGCAGCTCAGCGCGCTCGCCACGGCGGCGCGCCTCGATTTCCGTTCGCTACGCTTCCCCGGCCTCATCTCGGCGGAGACGGTGCCGACGGGCGGCACGAGCGACTTCGGTCCCGAGATGCTGCACGCGGCGGCGCAGAACCAGCCGTACAAGTGCTTCGTCGGGCCCGACGCGCAGATCCCGTTCATGGCCATGCCCGATGCGGTGAGCTCGCTCGTGAGCCTCCTCGAGGCCGATCGCGCGAAGCTCACCGACACGGTCTACAACGTCTCGGCCTTCAGCGAGAGCGCGGGGCAGATCGCAGAGCGCGTGCGCAAGGCCTTCCCCGGCGCGGCGATCTCGTTCGAGCCCGACGCGGTACGCTCCAAGATCGTCGACTCGTGGCCCGAGGACATGGACGACAGCCGGGCTCGTGCCGACTGGGGCTGGAAGCCCGCATACGACGTCGAGCGCGCGTTCGACGAGTACCTGATCCCGAACATCCGCCAGCGCTATCGAACGTGAAAAAATCGCGAGGCGCAGGCCGCCCGGCCGCTGCCGTGTCCCCTTGGGTGACGCGAAACCGCTCGAGGAGCGACCGTAGGGTCGCCCGCTCGTCGTCCGTGAACGATTCCATGAACGACGGCATGCACGACTCACCGGCTTCGTCGGCCCATCGGCCGTAGTCCTCGCCCTTGGGAGTGAGACGGAGGGCTCGTTCGCGCCTGTTCGACCCGCCGCTCCCCGACCCTGACGGGCCGCCCATCGTTGACGATCTGAACTGTTCTGGGGGAGATCGCCGGCCCGCTGCGGGGCCTCCATCGTCGAAGGGATGACGGCGTCAGGGGGCGGCGGTGGGATCGGCGACGCGACCCATGAAGAGGACGGTGCCGCGCGTGTCGCGGATGAAGAACACGAAGGGGTGATCGGCGCGGAAGTCGACCGGCGGCGAAGGGGCGACCGCTGCGCCGGCGCGCACCGCGACCGCCGTGGCGGCCGCGGCTTCGGTGCCCGTCTCGTCGACCGCGACGAATGCCTTGTGCACCACGTCGCCGAGGAAGAGCTCCTTCGTGCCGTCCATGCCGGAGAAGTCGGCCTTCGCCGCGTCGAACGCGCCGGGCATGCCGAGCGCGCCCAGCTTCTCGGCCAGCGAGAAGGTGCTGGTCATCGTGAACTTCGGGAGCTTCACGTCGACTTGCGTGCTGGAGAGCGATTTCGCCCAGCTCGCGATGGAGGCGTCGTTCATCGACTGCTCGACCTTCGCGAGTCCGTTCCTGCCGTTCGGGAGGACGATCATCATCGCCATGTCGCCCGATGCGTACGGGAGCTCGAGCACCTGCGCGTCGGCGGTCTTGCCGTAGCGGAGCTGATGCGTCGCGCTCATGAGCCGCGCCTGCGTGGTCTTCGACGGCGAGACGAAGAACGGCGCGTCGGCGGTGCTCGACTCCTGAAACGCGTCGCGCCAGGTCGCCTTGAAGTAGACGGCGTTGGTGAGCACGAGCTTCGTGTCCTCCGGGAGCGGGAGCGCGATCAGATCCTTGATGCGGTGCTCGGTCCTGTCCTCGATGAACGTGTTGATGGTGCGGCGGCTCTGGTCGCCGTCGGCGCGGAAGTCGAGCTGGACGAGGGGCGCGGCGTAGTTGCGCTGGAGGAGCGAGAGGTAACCGGCGTCGAAGGGCCGACCCTTCTGCGCCCAGAGCTGGTTGACGACGCGGACCGTCTGCTTGGCGCCGTTCGCCTGCGCGAGATCCTGGAGCTCCTTCGCGAAGCCGTCGTGGATGGTCTGCGCAGAGCCCTGGAGCGCGAGCGCCTTCTCCATCTGCGTCGCGGTCTCGCCCTTCGCGCCAGCGAAGGTCATCGCCAGCGCCATGCGAACGCTGGTCGGCGAGAAGAAGACGTTCCCTTCGCGCGGCAGCTGCGCGTGGAGTCGCGTCGCGAACGCCTGCTCGCCCTCGGCGACGCGATAGCGATCGGTATCGGTGCCGACCGCGGGCACCGCGAGGGGCCTGGACGCGGTCGTGATGACCGCCGCGTCGGTCGCCGCAGGCGCGACGGACGGGTCGGGCGTCGCGGTCGTCTGCGAGGCATCGCCCATCTTGCAAGCGACGAGCATGGGGAACAAAACGAGGAGCTTCGAGGAGATGAGGTTGCGGAGGGCCATGTATGTCCTCGCTGGAACGCACGAGCACGAAGGAGGATCTGCGCCGTCGTTACCTGCTGGGGAGGGAGGTCCGGGGCGGGTATGACGTAAGCCGTGGGAATGGAACTTCGGGCACGGGTACGGATGGCTATCGGGGTCGGCGGGGTTGCGTTGGGCGCGGCGGCTTGCGCGAGCAGCGGGGGGACCATGCCGTCGGCCGGGGCCACCCGCGCCCCACCGGCACGTCCTCGAATCCCGCCAGCGGCAAGATCGCCGGGCTCCGCGCGGAGTGCCTGATGCTCGCGGGCCAGTGCGACGCGGGCAAAGCGCTGTTTCGCAGGGCGGTCGCCACACCAAGGGCGGCGAGATTCCTCCCGATCGGATCGATCAGATCACCGAGACCGAAGGCGCGATGTACTGCACGGGCAACAAGCTCTCCGAGCGTGACCAGTACCTGCGCGCGATCGCCGATCTGAACAAAGGTGGTCTCGGTACCCAGACGAAGACTGCCGCCGAGTGCCAATCGGCCCTCGACGTGTTTTTGAAGCTGCGCACCAGCGTGAAGCCGAAGGACGAAAGCGACACGATGATCCCGGAGAAGCCGCTGGTCGCCGTGGGGTTCGCGGCCCCGATGTGCTTTGCCAAGGCCGCCGCCTACCGGACGTTCAAGGCCATGGACGACGCGAAGGGGCCGGGCGACGGCTACAGGTACAAGGACTCCGACAAGGAAAAGGAAAAGCACATGCGGAAGGGATTCGAATCCCTCGTGCCCATCTGCAAGGGCAAGTGAGGGCGCGCGAGCTAGACCCTCAAGGGCCCGCGAACGTCACGTAGAGGATCGGGATCGCGATGCCGAGGCCGACCAGGATCGCGCCTCGGCCGAGCAGGCCCTTCTTGCCGGCGATCATGAACATCCCGCTCAGCGCGAGGATCATGAGGCTGCCCGCGTAGCCGTCGGCCACGTAGGTCCAGGCCTTCTTGCCGCGATTGAGATGCAGCCAGTTCGCCACGCGCAGGATGAAGCGCGGCTTCTGTCCTTCGTCAACGACGTGGCCCGTCTGCGTGTTCACGTGCAGCGAGCGCTTGTCGAAGATGATGTCGAGCTCCTCCGGCGACTGCCGGTACACCTCGCGCGGCACCTCCTTGATGAGGAGACGCGTGCGGAGCTGATCGGCGATCGCCTGATCCTCGCCCGTCAGCGCCCCCACCTCGATGGTCGTCGAGTAGGTCTTGAAGCTCGCGTCGCCGTCGCTCCAGTCGGTGAGGTGGTTCACCGCGAGGCCCGACAGCGCGTAGACGAACGTGAGGCCGACCATCACATAGCCGATGTCGCGATGCATCGCGCGCAGCCAGGGACGCCAGTGCTGCGGCTTCTTCCTCCGTACCGGCGGCGCAGGCGAAGGCACGCTCTCGGCCTCAGCCATACCGCTCCTCTTTCCAGGGATCGGCATGGTTGTGATAACCGCGCGTCTCCCAGTAGCCGGGACGATCGCTCGACACGAACTTCACGCCCGTGATCCACTTCGAGCTCTTCCAGAAGTAGAGATCGGGGACGATCACGCGTGCCGGCGCGCCGTGCGAACGCGCGAGCGACTGCCCCTCGTACTTGTGCGCGATGATCACGTTCGGCGCGAGCGCCTCGCGGATCGGCACGTTCGACGTGTAGCCGGCGTTCGCCTCGAAGATCACGTGACGCGCGCTCGGCTTCACCTTCGCGCGCGCCGCGAGGTCCGCGAGCTTCACGCCGGTCCACTTGCTGTCGAGCACCGTCCACTTCGTGACGCAGTGCACGTCGCACGTCTGGTCGACCTGCGTCATCTTGAGGAGCTCGGCGAAGTCGATGGTGAACGGCGCCTCGACCTCGCCCGAGACGTTGAGCTTCCAGCCGCCTGGGCTGGGATCGCCCTCGGCGCCGCCCATCGGACGGATGCGGTTCAGGAGGTACTGGCCAGGCGGTAGCTTCGGCCGGCCATCGGGGCGATTCGTGACGCGCGCTTTCCGCTCCTCCTCCTCGCCGGCGAGGCAGTAGCCCGCGCCTCCCAGCGCGATCACTACGGTACCGACGGTCGCCGAGCGGATGAAGGCACGGCGGCCCATCGAGGGCAGGAAAGGGTCACGAGGCTCGTAGTCGTTCACGCGGTCTCCTCGAGAAGAGTACGCGCCTCGAAGGCGGGCGGT
This sequence comes from Polyangiaceae bacterium, assembly GCA_043732195.1. Classification (GTDB taxonomy): domain Bacteria; phylum Myxococcota_A; class Polyangia; order Polyangiales; family Polyangiaceae; genus Labilithrix. The sequence goes on along the minus strand of JAYTHX010000023.1, from coordinate 9,587 downwards.
TACGCGCTCCACCAAAGTCGTGTAAGCCAAGGGGATCATGGCAACTTCTCTGGCGGCCCGCGTCCGCGACACCGGCTTCACGCCGGGGATCCGCGATCTCGCACCGCTGCTCGACCTCCTCGCCGACGAGGACGAGGAGCTCGCGAAGGCCACCGAACGCGCGGTGCTGCGCATCGAGGGCCGCCACGGCGCCCGCCTCGTGAGCGATACCGTGGCCCGCGCCGAGGCCGCCACACGCCCGGCGCGCGGGCGCCTCGCGAAGCTCCTCGGTCGCCTCGCCGCGACCGCGACCGCTCCGGCCGAGGCGGTGGTCGAAGCGCGGAGGTGGCTCGTCGCTGCGCTCGCGGACGCCGATCCCAAGACGCGCCACACCGCGGCGCGGTCGCTCGGCAAGCTCCGTCCGGCGGAGACCGCGGAGCGCGAGGCGCTCGAGCAAGCGCTCTTCGAGGCCTGGGATCGCGGCGGTGAAGAGGATCGCCGGGCCCTCGCCGATGCGCTCGGCAAGGTCGGATCTTCCGCGGCGCGCGGACGCCTCACGAGCGCCGCAGCGCTGCCCGCGACGCGCGCGGCGCTCATGATCGATCGCACGGAGTCACGCGCACGTCCGGGCGTCGTCGATCTCTCGCGCGCCCTGGCAGCGCCCGTGGCGATCCGCTTCCACGCCCGCACCGGGCTCGAGACGGTCGTGGAGAGCGAGCTCGGCCCGGCGTGGCGACCGCGCATCGCGGGGCCGGGAATCGTCGATGCGCGACTCGAGGGGCCGCTCGCTCGCGCCACGAGCATCCGCACCGCGATCCATGTGGGCTTCCCGCTCGATCCCGTGCCGGTGCGCGGGGAGCTGGCGGAGGCCATCGTGCGCGCGCTGCTCGATCCGCGAGCGCTCGCGATCCTCCGCGCCTACACCGACGCCAGCGGCGGACCGATCCGCTTCCGTCTCGCCTGGGCGCGCGGCGGTCACCGGCGCGCCCTCGCTTGGCGCTGCGCCGAGCTCGTCGCCGCGGCGACCTCCGAGCTCGTCAACGATCCCACCGGCAGCACCTGGGAGGTGATCGTCGATGATCATGCCGATCGCGTGGCCATCGAGCTGGTGCCGCGCGGCTTCGTCGACGAGCGCTTCGCGTATCGCAAGGAGCTGGTCGCCGCCTCGTCGCATCCCACCATCGCGGCAGCCCTGGTGCGGCTCGTGCCTCCGCGCGCCGACGACGTCGTCTGGGATCCGTTCGCCGGCGCCGGCGCCGAGCTCGTCGAGCGCGCGCGGCTCGGGCCGTATCGCGCGCTGGTCGGCACCGACATCGAGAGCGCCGCCATCGCCGCGGCGCGCACGAACCTCGCCGCGGCCGGCATCGAGGGCGCGCGCCTCGAGGTGGCGGACGCGCTGACCTACCATCCCGGCACGGTGTCGCTCATCGTGACCAACCCGCCGATGGGTCGGCGCGTGCAGCGCGGCACACACGGCGAGCTGCTCGAGCGCTTCGTCGATCACGCCGCGCACGTCCTCGTCCCGGGAGGCGCGCTCGTGTGGGCAGCGCCCGATCCCGCGCGGCTCCATGCGCGCGCGGCTCGCGCAGGGCTCGTGCTCGAGCGCGCGTTCACCGTCGACATGGGCGGCTTCCCGGCCGAGCTATCCATCCACCGCAAGCGCGAGGCCGGGGGACGAGGGGATTTGAACAGCGGCTCCTGAGCCTTTCCTTGTATCGAACCCGCAGCTGACCCAACATGGGCAAGATCCCATGACTCACTGCGCGAAGTGCGGCGCCGAGCTCATCGGCACGCGGAAGTTCTGCACGGCGTGCGGAGCGCCTGCGGGCGATCCGCGGTCGCCGGCAGCTTCGACGGGCATGACGCCCGCCGCGCCCGGCTCGTCCCCCGTCAGCTCGCGGCCCAGCCCGCAGAGCGCGTCGCCGTCGATCCAGTACGCGCCGCCGCCGCCCGTCTCGAAGGTCGATCCGTTCGCGCGCACCGCCGGGCCCGCGACGGCGGAGCAGGCCGCGAAGGGGCTCGTCGCTGCGGCGACGCCGTACGGGCCACCGCCGTCGATCCCGCTCGAGCTCGCGACGACGACGCCGGGCGTCGGCGATCCCGCGAAGGGGCCGCACGTCTCGCCGCTCGCGACGAGCAACGTCGACTCGGGCCGCGGCGCGTTCGTGGAGGCGATGGCGAAGTCGGCGCGCGGATCGGCGCTGCCCGCGCCGCCGCCACGTCAGGGCTCGAGCCCGGATTCGTCGCCGATCGGCATCAAGCGCGGCGGGGTCCCCGGCACGCAGATGATGCCGAGCATCCCGAACCCGAGCGTCGTGCCGAGCACCACGCCCGGCGCGGGCGTGGCCTCCGTCGCGCAGCTGAGCGGCCCCGGAGGCAAGCGGCCCGATCGCACGCAGCTCATCGGCGTCTTCCCCGGCATTGCGGGATCCCAGTCGGGCGCGATGCCCGGATCGCAGCCCGGCGCGATGCCCGGATCGCAAGGGCACACGCCTTCGACGGCTCCCATCGCACCCATCGGTCGGCGTGACTCCTCGATGCCCGCTGCGCCGCCGCCGCCTCTCGGAACACCTCCGTACGCCCCCGCGCCGTCCCAGCATGCGCCCGCGCAGCACCTCGGTCCGGGCGTTCCGCTTCCCGTCGCTCCGGGCTGGCAGCCGCCAGCGCCGCCGTCGGGCTACGGATACGGCTTCAGCTATGCGCCCGGCTCGCGCGTGACCGTGACGTGGTCGAACGGCCAGCGCTACCCGGGCACCATCACGCAGGTGACCGGGAACCAGTGCCTCGTCGTCTTCCCCGACGGTCAGCACCACTGGGTCGAGATGAAGTACCTCGCCCCGGGCTGAAGACGGCGCAGATCAGCGCGACGCGCGCGCGCCGTTCGTCTTCTTGGTCGTCTTCTTCGCGCGGTCCTTCGGCTTCACCGTCGCGATGACCTCGGCGTGCTTCTTCGAGAGGAACTCGATGAGGTCGATCTTGGTGACGATGCCCACAACGGCGTCGCGCTCCATGACGATCGCCGCGCGCGCATCGGCGAGGACGCCCTGGAGCAGCTCGATCTTCGTGTCCGGCGTGACCGTCGCGTAGTCGCTCTCGATGAGCGACGCGATGGTGGCGCCCGCCGCCTTCGACCCGCCCGACACGAGATGGCGCAGGAGGTCGATCTCGCCGATGACGCCGCGCAGCTTGCCCTTCTCCACGACCGGCAGCTGGCTGATGCCGAGCTGCTTGAGCGTGGCGATGACGTCCTTCACCTTCGCGGTGGCGGTGGTGGTGACGATCTTGTGCTTGCCGCGGAGATGCAGCACGTCGCTCACGGTGCCGAGGCCCGGGGCCTCCTCGAGGAAGCCGTTCTCGCGCATCCAGTCGTCGTTGAAGATCTTCGAGACGTACTTCTGCCCGGCGTCGCAGAGGAACACGAGGACCTTGAGCGGCCCCTTCTTGTTCTTCGCCCACTTGATCGCGCCCGCCACCGCCGCGCCGCCCGAGCCGCCGACGAAGAGCCCCTCGAGGCGCGTCATGTCGCGCGTCATGAGGAAGCACTCCTTGTCGTCGACGCGCACGACGTCGTCGAGGATCTTCAGGTTCATGGTGGTGGGGAAGAAGTCCTCGCCGATGCCCTCGACCTTGTACGAGAAGGGCTTCGTGATGCGGCCCGTCTTCACGAAGTCGTAGTAGAGCGAGCCGACCGGGTCGACGCCGACGATCTGGATCTTCGGCATCTTCTCGCGCAGGAACTGGCCGCAGCCGCTCACCGTTCCGCCCGTGCCCATGCCGGCGACGAAGACGTCGAAGTCACCCTTGGTCTGCTTCCAGATCTCCGGGCCGGTCCAGAGGTAGTGCGCCTCGGGGTTCGCGGGGTTGTGGTACTGGTTCGCGTAGAACGAGTCCGGGATCTCGTCGGCCAGGCGGCGCGAGACCTTGTAGTAGCTGCGCGGATCGTCGGCATCGACCGCGGTCGGGCACATCACGACCTTCGCCCCGAAGGCCCGGAGGTTCGAGACCTTCTCCTGGCTCATCTTGTCGGGCATGACGAAGATGCACTTGTAGCCGCGGATCGCGGCGAGCAACGCGAGCGAGGCGCCCGTGTTGCCGCTCGTCGCCTCGACGATCGTGCTGCCCGGCTTCAGGCCAGCCTCCTCGGCGCGGCGGAGGAGATTCCAGGCAAGCCGGTCCTTGTGGCTCCCGCCCGGGTTCAGGTACTCGCACTTGACGTAGATCTCGACGCCCGGAGGCAGCCCCTCGGTCACGCGGTTGAGTCGAACGATCGGCGTATTGCCCACCGCCTTGGTGATGTCCTCGAGCGCACCCTGCATCATGGTATGCGGCATACGATGCGAAGTCCTTTCGGCGCAAGCGTTCTCGCGATGACGCTCGCGCTCTCGGGCTTCGCCTGCCAACGCGCTGCGGCACCGCGACCAGCACCGCTGCAGAAAGCGCCGCCGCCCGTGCTCGTGGTTGGCTTCGAGCAGGTCGCGCTGCGCACGACGGCGTGGGTTGAGCTACACGCCTGGCTCGCCTCGGCGGGCCGCGGCGCCGTCGAGCTGCCCGAGCCCGCGCTGGAGGGCGCCGCGCGCGCCTACCGCGAGGTGCTCCTCGACGACGAGCGCGACGAGGCGGTGACCCGCACCGCGCGCGTCCTCGAGGCCTGCGACGACCAGCGCTGCGCGGAGGACGCCGTGAAGGGCACGCGCTTCGCGAAGCCCTACCTCGAGGCGCTCCCCGCGTTCCTGGCGCGCCACTGGACGCGGCGCGCGGCGCTCTCGCGGACCGCGGTGGAGGGCGCGCATGCCGCCCTCGGCGAAGGTCAGGTCGAGCCGCTGGTCGTTCGCCTCTCGCGGGACCTCGCGATCGACTGGCCGAAGAGCCCGGCGGTGGTGAACATCGTGGGCGATGCGCCGGCGCCCGGTCGCAACGCCCCGATCCGCATGCAGCTCGCCACGCACGGCCAGTGCTTCGCGGGCGCGACCGGCGAATCCACCGGCGTGCATGATGCACGCATCATCGATTGCGTGCTCTCGTACGCGACGCTCCGCCTCGACGAGAAGAGCGCGATCGGCGTCGCGGTGGCGGCGGAGCTGCGGGCGCTGCACCACGAGGAGGACTTCGTGCGCGCGTGGACCGCGCTCGTCGTGCATGCCGTCGCCACCGTGGTCACCGGCTTCGAGCCGAAGCACACGTCGCCGTTGCGGCGCTCGGCGTCCGCGGCAATGCCCCAGGTGATGGAGTGGCTGCTCCACGAGTGGCCGGCGCGTATGCGCGGCGAGTCGGTCACGATGTTCGCGAAGGGCTACGCCGACGTGGTGGTGAACGCGAAGCCATGAGCGACGTCGCGGCAGGGGTAGCGGCGCTCCTCGCGCGAGCGCGCGCGCTGGTGGGGCAGCGCGTCGGTGACGTGGCGACGTCGCTCGGGGTGTCCTCCGCAGGCGAGGCGGTGCGCACCAAGGGGACGCCGGGCGCGATCCTCGAGCTCGCGCTGGGCGCGACCGGGGGGTCGACGAAGGTCCACGATTTCCCGGAGCTCGGCGTCGAGCTCAAGACCATCCCCGTCGATCGGCGCGGGGTGCCCGTCGAGTCGACGTACGTGTGCACGCTCTCGCTCGCCGACGCCGAGACGCAGGAATGGGAGGAGTCCTGGGTGCGCGCGAAGCTGAGCTGCGTGCTCTTCGTGCCGCTCGTGGCCGACGACGGCGAGCCCTGGCCCGCGAGGCGCATCGCCGAGCCCGTCCTGTGGGAGCCCACCGCGGAGCAGGACGCGATCCTGCGCGGCGACTTCGACGACGTCGTGGGCCTCGTGGGCGTCGGGCGCATCGAGGAGCTCACCGCGCATCGCGGCCGCTGGCTCCAGGTCCGGCCGAAGGCGGCGCACGGGCGCGTGCGCACGGTGGCGTTCGGGGCGGAGGGCGAGGCCATCGCCACCATCCCGCGCGGCTTCTACCTGCGTCCGAAGTTCACCGGCGCGATCCTCGTCGACCCGCGGGCCGTACCGCCCGTAGCCTGAGACGTGACGGGGGGGGGACGAGCCCTTTCGATCGATGTACTCTGCATGCTCCCGGCATGCGGCGTGGCTCCCCCGCCGTCACGCGGTGACGGGCAGCGCCCGGCCCGCGCCCGGTCAGCGCGCGACGATGACGGCGATGAGGCGGCCGCTCGCGTCGCCGTCGCGGCGGTACGAGTAGAAGCGGCGCGCGTCGCAGCGGGTGCAGCCGACGCTGCCGCGGCCGGGTACGTCCTCGATCACCGTGTCGGAGAGGCCGAGCGCGCGGAGCTGCGTGCGGACGCCCGCGCGGAGATCGACGAACGCCTTGCCCGCCTCCTGATCACGGCGCACCACGACGCTGTCGGTCGTCGTGCGCGCGATCGACGCGGCGACGTCCTCGTCGACCTCGAAGCAGCAGCCGCCGATGCACGGGCCGATCGCCGCCACGAGTCCGCTCCCATCACGCACCAGCTGGCGGACCGCGGCGCCGATCACGTCCGCCACGACGCCCCGCCAGCCCGCATGCACCGCGGCCACGCGGCCGCTCGCAGGGTCGGCGATCAGCACCGGCACGCAATCGGCGATGCGGACCGCCACGGCGGCGCCGGAGCGCGGCTCGCCGATCAGCGCGTCGGCCTCGTGGGTCAGCATCGAGGTCGGGTCCCCCTCGGCGCGGACCACCGCGCGGCCGTGCACCTGCTTCGTCTGGTAAAGCAGCGCGGGGTCGAACCCCACCGCGTGCGCCAGGCGCCGCTGGTTCTCGGCGAGACCCTCGGGATCACGCAGGATCGCGAAGTCGAGGGTATCGAACGGGAGGTCACTCACGCCCCCGGCGCGGGTGGTGAAACCATGCCGGAAACCCGCGCGTTTCAGGGACTCCGAGACCAGCAAGGGGAGCGGTTCAGCCACGACGTTTCGTGGTATCACGGTAGCGGTATGGCCCGGCAGCAGGATCCGTTCATCGGCCGCGACGTGCTGAACGGCCAGTTCCAGATCCTGCAGAAGATCGGCTCGGGCGGGATGGGGTCCGTCTACAAGGCCCTCCAGCCGGCGATGAACCGGATGGTGGCCATCAAGATCCTCCATCCCAAGCTCGCGAGCCGGAAGGATCTCGTCTCTCGCTTCCGCCGCGAGGCGCGCGCGATGAGCCACCTCACGCACCCGAACACGGTGAAGGTGTACCTGTACGGCGAGCTCGAGGACGGCTCGCTCTACATCGTGATGGAGTACCTCGAGGGCAAGAACCTGAACCAGACGGTCAGGACCGAAGGCCCGATGACCATCGAGCGCGGGCTGCCGATCCTCATCCAGGCGTGCAACGCGCTCGACGAGGCGCACCGCGCCGGCATCATCCATCGCGACCTCAAGCCGGAGAACATCTTCGTCACCAACCAAGGCGGGATGAAGGACTTCGCGAAGGTCCTCGATTTCGGGCTGGCCAAGGTCACCGAGCGCGAGATGCGCCCTGGCTCGATCATCCTCACCCAGGAGGGCATGGTCTTCGGAACGCCGGAGTTCATGAGCCCCGAGCAGGCGCAGGGCAAGAGCCTCACGCCCGGCAGCGACATCTACTCGCTGGCCGTGATCCTCTACGAGGTGCTCACGGGCAAGCTCCCATTCGACGCCAAGAACCCGATGGAGTTCATCCAGCTCCACGTCACGACGAAGCCGAAGCCGATCAACGAGCGCGTGCCGGGCAAGACGTTCCCGCCCCTGCTCTGGACGGTGCTCTCGCGCGCGCTCGAGAAGAAGTCGGACGACCGCTACCAGTCAGCTGCGGAGTTCGCGCACGCGCTCGCCGCGGTGCTCGCAGGCGCGACCGAGGTCCCGCCGTTCGAGGGAGGCTCCGTGCGCCCGCAGGCGCAGTCGGCAGGCGCGATCCCCATCCCGACGCCGCTCATGGCGCCCGCCGTCGTGATGCCGCAGGCCGCGGCCATCCCCGAGTCCGCCCGCTCGAGCCCGCTACTCCGGATGCAGCCGGTGGGAAAGCCGCCCATCGGCCTGCTCGTGGGCATCGCGCTCGCGTTCTTGGTGGTCGGCGCCGTGCTCGCCGCCGTCGTGCTCAAGCTCGTCGGGAAATAGCGCGGACGGCGGACGGCGGACGGCGGGGGGGAAGTCCCAGCCGTCGGTCTGCAGACACGGCACGCGGTACTTCACCTGTCCCTTCTTCGCGAGCTCCGCCCAGTCCTCCTGATTGAGGTCGTACTCGGCGCCCGCGCGGCCGGGGCCGCCGTCGACCGAGGCGAGCTTGTCCTCGCTCTTCCTCAGCTTCTGCTCGAGATCGGCCTTCTGCGCGGCGATGGCCTCGAGGCGCGCGCGTTACTTGCTGACCTGGGCCACGAGGTTGTCGTTCGCGGGCGCGAGCGGGACGTCGCCCGAAGCCGCGCTCGCCGCCTTCGCGTCGAACGCCTTCTCGCCTTCGCCGAGCTTGCCCGACGCATGCACGCCGTCGCTGCCTGCCTGCGCGGACTCGCCGGCCCCGAGGTCGACGCGGCTCCCCGCATGCGACACCGCGACCTTGCCCTCGTACACCGCCACGAACGCCAGCGCCGACAGCGCCGCGCCGATGACCCCCGACTTCACGTCTCGCTTGTCCATCGCATCACCTTCACCGCGGATCTTGACCGAGAAGCACGTGCCCTTGACCTCGACGTCGCCGGCCGCGCGTGTGCACGCGAAAGCGTGCGCCGGGCTCGACGCGATAGAAGACGTCGCCGTGCGCCCGCACGACCTCGTCGCCGTCCCACTTCACCTGCGCGCCGGGCTCGAGCACCGCGCGAGCGCGCGTGCCGATCGAGACCTCGAGGCGATCCCTGGCGATGGCCTCGCCGTGCGCGTCCGGCACGCTCGAGACGCGGAACGCCAGCGCCGCGGCCAGCGCCAGAGCGCCGGTGACGCCGGCGGCGATCCCCCAGCGGCGAGCGCGACGCACGGGCTGCTGCACGATCGGCGGCGCCTCGGCGCGCACCTGGACGAGCACGCGCCCCGCGAAGTCCGACGGCGGTCTTCTCTCGCGCGCGGAAGAGGCGCATCTTCGCGGTATTCTCGGGGATCTCGAGGACCCCCGAGATCTCGAGGATCGACAGGCCGTGGATCTCGGCCAGCACGAGCGCGGCGCGCTGATCGTCGGGCAGCAGCGCCGCTGCCTCGGCGATGGCGCGTCCGAGCTGGCGACGCGCCAGGGACAGCTCCGGGGTCGAGCCGGTGGAGGCGGCCTCGGCGTCGTCGATCGAGCCGCTATCGAGCTTCTTCTTCTTGCGCGCGTCGAGCGCGAGGCGCGTCGCGATGGTGAGCAGCCACGTCGAGGGCTTCGCGGCGCCAGCCGGATCGAGGCCCGGGAACGCCCGGTAGGCACGCACGAACGTCTCCTGCGCGAGGTCCTCGACCTCCGGCCCGCGGCCCAGCATGCGCGAGAGCAGCGCGAAGACCATGCGCTCGTAGCGGACCACGAACGCGCGAAAGGCCATCGGATCCTGCGCGCAGCAGCGGGCGAGCACGGCGTCGTCGAGCGGCGGCGGGCTCCCCTCCTTGCTCCGCGGGAACGCGACGCTCATGACGGCCATCATCGCCGAGTGTCACGACCGACCTCGCCGAAGGTTCCCGACTATTTTCCCGCGTCGGCAATCGC
>JAYTHX010000022.1:0-99380 GCA_043732195.1 Polyangiaceae bacterium | reverse complement strand
GCGGCTACCGCATTCGCGACGGCAAGATCGAGCAGCTCAGCGAGGACCACTCGCTGCTGAACGACTACATCAAGATGAAGCGCCTCACGCCGGAAGAGATCGCGAATTTCCCGCACAAGAACGTGATCGTGCGGGCGCTCGGCATGAAGGACACCGTGAAGGTCGACACGCGCTTCGAGACGCCGCGCGCCAACGACATCTACATCCTCTGCTCGGACGGTCTCTCCGGCCCGGTCGAGGATCCCGAGATGCTCGAGATCTGCACGAGGTACCAGGATCTCAAGGTGGCGGCCTCGAAGCTCATCGAGCGCGCCAACGAGAACGGCGGCCCGGACAACATCACCGCCATCCTCGCGCGCTGGGTCGACGACTCCGCCGCCTGAGCTCGACAGGCCTTCGCTCTGGCCCTAGGGATGGCCTTGCCGATGTCTTCCTCGGCTCGCTCCCCGCTCTCGTATCCCGCGTTTCGCGCGCTGTGGCTCGCAGGCATCGTCACGTTCCTCGGCTCGTTCGTGCAGAACGTCGGCGAAGCGTGGCTGATGATGGACCTGACGAAGAGCCCGCTGCCGGTGGCGATGCTGGCGACCGCGTTCGTCGGCTCGTCGCTCTTCATGATGCTGCCCGCCGGGGTGCTCGCCGATCGTCGTGATCGGCGGAGCGTGGCGATGGCCTCGCAGGTGGTGCAAGCGGTGGCGGCGCTGGGCATGGCCGCGCTCTCGTACACGCACCACATCACGCCCACCGCGCTCGTGCTCGGCGTCGGCCTGCTCGGGATCGGCATGGCGCTCGGCGCGCCGGCCTGGGCGGCGCTCGTCCCCGAGCTCGTGCCGCTCGATCTCGTGGCGGAGGCCGTCGCGCTCAACGCCGTCGCGTTCAACATCGCGCGCGCCGTCGGGCCCGCGATCGGCGGCATCGTGCTCGCGCGCTTCGGCGCGACGACCGCGTTCCTGATCAACGCCGCCACCTTCGGCGCGGTGATGATCGCGCTCTCGATGTACCGCAGCGAATCGAAGCCGCCTGCGCGCGGCTCGATGCGCCCGCTCGCGTCGACGTTCTCCGCGCCGTGGAAGCTGGTCGTCGGCCCGGGCGAGCTGCGTCCCACGTTTCTCGCGATGCTCGGCTTCACCTTCGGCGCGGGCATCTTCTACGCGCTCACGCCGGCGTTCGGGAAGGACACGCTCGGCGCGTCGGCGCTCGCCTACGGCGTGATGATCGGCGCGATGGGCGGCGGCGCGGTGCTCGGCGCCTCGATCATGAAGCGCCTCCGCTCGCGCATGCCGCCGCGCGTGCTCGTCACTGCCACGATGACGACATTCGCGCTCTTCGTCGTCATCGTGTCACGCGCGAGCTCGGTGCCGGCCGCGATGCTCCTGCTCGTGCCGGCAGGGGTGGGGTGGCTCGGCTCGTTCTCGTCGCTCCAGGCGCTCGTCCAGATCTGGGCGCCCGACACGCTCCGCGCGCGTGTGGTCGCGCTCTACCAGATGGCCCATCTCGCGACCTGGGCGCTCGCCTCCGCCGCCGGAGGGCTCCTCGCCGACCGCTACGGCATCCGCTTCGCGATGCTCACCGGCGGCCTCCTGTGCGCCGGCGCGGCCGCCTCGACGTGGCGCATTGGCCTACCTCCGAGCTTCGTCGGTTCCGCTGTGGTCGTACGAGCGACGGACTGATCGATCCAGATGGATGGCGCGTGATCAGCCCGCGCGTTGGGGGAGAAAGCCCTGGGTGTGAAATTCCATCCTGGCAATCCGCGGCATTGGCGGCCGGTTCACGGGCGATCCAGCCGCCGCGAGCGCCGGCACGCAAGGTGCGAGGGCTGCGTTCGTCATGGCGAAGAAGACCTGCAAGTCAGCCCACACCAAGCCACCGCGCGGTCCGTGGCCCACAGTGCTGGTCGAGATGGCCGCGGCCAATCGCGACGATGGCGGGCTCGGCCTGCATCACCTCCTCGAGGAGGCCGGCTTCGCGAAGAAGCCCGCGATGACCATCATCGTCAAGCGGCCGCGCGCGCGGCTCGTCGATCCCCACGTCGACGACGTGCTCGATGCGCTCCGCGCGCTCTGCGCGTGAGCAGTTGATCGCGTGATCATGCGGAGGCGACCACTCGGGTAGCCTCGCCGACGCGCCGCGCTGGCCGGCGTTGACGCTCGCGCGGCCCGGAGGCTGCGCGGGCTGCGCGCGGCGCGGAGCTCAGCGCACCGGGACGCTCGACCGCAGGCGCACACGGCCCTCGCAGCGCAGCAGATAGCCCTTCACGAACGACGAGAGGAGCGCGGCCGGGCCGCGCAGGCTCGGGTTCATGGCCTCGAGCTCGCTCACGTTGCTGAACGAGCGGTTCTTGTTCTCCTGCGCGACGACGGTGCCCTCGGCGTCGGCCGAGAACACGAACGCCGCGGAGTCGGTGCCCCAGATGCGCGCCGCAGGCCGCGCCGCGAACCCGAAATCGGGGCTGGTGGCCTGCCCGCCGTACGTGTGGAAGCGCCACGCCGCCGGGATGGCCAGCATCCCGTTCGTGGCCGATACCAGCGCGGTGACGAGCGACGGTGAATCGGAGAGCGAGATCACCTCGGTCGCGGCAAGGTCGTGGAGCGCAACGAGGCGCGCCGTGACGGCGGCAGGATCGGGCGACGCCGCGACCCGCGCGGGCGTCACATACATCACGTACGGCACGTGCGCGCGCCCCTTTTCCTCCGAGGCGCCGGGCCAAAGGCCGATCTCGCTCGTGGCGTGGTCGGCGGAGAGGACGACGACGCTGCGGCTCGCCAGCGGCGACGCGGCGAGGCGGGCGAGGAACTCGCCGAGCGCGTGGTCGGCGTATGCGATCACCCCGAGTCGCGAGCAATCGTCGGCGCGGGCCCACGGGCTCTTCGAGCACGCCTGCGCGACGCGCGCCGCGACCTCGGGCGGCATGTCGGTGGGCTGCAGGAATGGCGAGTGCCCGCTGAGCGTGAGCACGAAGTTGTACTGTGCACGCACCTCGACGGCGTTGCGAGCCTCGGCGTGCAGCAGGACCTGCTCGTAGAGGGCCCGATCGGAGACGCCGCGCCAGCTGCCATGCGGGAGGCCCTGCGGCAGGTCGGCGGCCTGCGTGGCCTCTACGCCGTGGTAGCGGAAGAACTCGAGCATGCTGTCGTACGCGAGGTCGGATGCGTAGAACGCGCGCGACTCGAAGCCGCCGTCGGAGAGGACGTCGGGGAGGCAGCGCAGCGGCACGTGACCGAGGTCGCGGGCGACGGCGACGTTGAAGGGCAGGCTGCCCACGCCGCAGAACAGCGCGGAGAGGCTCTGCGCGGTGCGGAAGCCGCCCTGGAAGGCGCGCCGGAACGCCACGGCGTGCTCGCGATCCTCGTAGAGCCGGCTCATCACCGGCGTGAGCTCGGGCGGCGCGAGGGGCTGGAGCGCGTGGATGTCGTCGGCGCGGAAGCTCTCCATCGCGATCTGCCAGACGATGACGGGCGGCGTGCGGTCTTCGAAGAGCTCCGCGGAGAGGCCCTCGAGCTCTGCGAGCAGGGCCGCAGCGCTCGCGCGGCTCGCGGGCAGGCGATCGAGCGGGCGCGCGAGCGGATGCGGCGTCGAGCACGGCTCACCGTGTTCGAACGCCTCGAGCCGCGCCGCGCACGCCTGCGGGTAACCGAGCTCGCGGAGCCCCGCGCGCTTCTCCTCGAGCGAGTACTCGCGGGTCGCGAAGAGCTGGCGCATGCCGTCGGTGAGGGCCGCGTGATCGCGGAAGGGCAGCTTGCCGAGCGCGATCGTCTCGAGGGGCGAGCGCGTCTCGAAGTAGCCGCCGGTCCGCGGGAAGAAGATGCGCCCACGCTGGAGCAGCGCCGCGCTCACGAGGAAGAGCGTGAGCGCGCCGATGGTGAAGCCCGCGACGTCGGTGAGGGAGCGGAGCGAGCGCTCGGCAGCGCGGCGGTAGGCGAGGAGCACGAGGCCAGCCGTCACCAGCACGAGCAGGCTGGTCTTCCAGTAGCGATCGAGGAGGAGCGTCGGCAGCTGACCGATCACGAACGTGGAGCTCGCGAGCGCCACCCTCGTCTCGAGGTAGGTCGGGTAGAGGCCGCGTTCGAGCTTCGATTCGATGGCGCCGACCGAGAACATCCAGCCGAGCACCACGATCACCAAGGCAAGGAGCGCGCTCGCGCCCGTGGCCGTCGACGTGGCGAGGCTCGCAGCGCGGGTCCTCGGCCAGCGCCGCCGGGCGATGGCACCGGCGAGGAGCGGGATCACGAACGCGAGGAGCAGCACGGGCCCGACGTAGAGGAGGTCGCCGAGGAGGCCCGCGCAGAGGAACTGCCACCCAGGGCGCCCGTGCTGCGTCTCGTTCGCGGCGTACACGCGGCGCCCGGGCACGTGCGCGAGCAGCGCCAGCGCGATGGGGATCCAGCCGAGCCGAAACCCGGGCCAGAGGCGACGCATGGCGCTCTCGTACCAACGCGGGGGCCGGTGCGCCAGCGCGGCGAGAGGTGACTAGAACGTGCCGCCCACGCCGAGGTCGAAGCCGCCCTCCTTGCGCGGGGCGGCGAGGGGCGAGAGCGCGACGCGCGAGAGCGCGACGCGCGAGAGCGCGGGAGCGGGCTTCTGGCGCGCACGCGCGACGGAGGGCTCCTCGTCGACGCGCTCGTAGGCGAGGACGGCGGGATCGATGACGAGCGCTGCGGCGACGCCGAGCGCGCCGCCGATGAGGCCGAAGGCGACGCTGCAGTACGAGATGCAGTCCGAGGCCGCGCGCGCCGCCAGCATGCCGCCCAGCGCGCCCGCCACCGGGAGCCCGACCCGCAGTCCGAGGCTGCCGAAGCCCTTGCCCACCTGGCCGTGCGCCCAGTGGACAATCGGACCTCCCAAGAAGTAGCCGCCGACCGCCAGCCCCGTGCCGGCGGAGCTATCCGCCTTGGCGGCCACGACCGGCACGACCAGGATCGACATGCCGTCGACGATGAGGGTCTGCCAGCCGTACCAGTGGCGGTGCTGGCTTGGCGGCGCGCCGGCGGGCGAATGATCCGCGGCCGCGGCGTGCGCCGGGGGCGCCGGGCGGCCCACGCCGAGCACGACGTCCTTTGCCACCAGCTCGCTCGCGAGCGACGCCATCGCGTAGGCGCGCTGCCACTGATGCTGCGTGCGCGCCGAGCCGACGAGCAGGGAGAAGCCTGGAGCGGCATCCTGGAAGCTTCCGGCGACGAGGCGCGCACGCGAGACGGCGAACGCGCTCTCCCAGGCGTCGGGCGATGCGGCAGACGCCTCGTCGGTCGCGGCCCCGGCCCCGGTCCCGGGCAGCGGCGCGGGGGCGCTGCGCGGCGCGATGGTGCCGCCGAGGGCGACCCAGCGATCGACCACCGCACGCATCTCGAAGGCGGTGGCGCGCTCGTCGGCCGAGCGGTCCGACATGATGGTGCGTCCGAGGAGCCGCAGCGCCTCGTCGAGGCGGCCCGCGACGATGGAGGCGCGCGCGAGCGCGGTGGTGTCGGGCGGCGCGGCGGCGCGGGCGGGCGGCTCGTCGTCGGCAAAGGCCGGCGCACATACGGCGAGCACGATCACCCCGACCGCGGCCACGAGGAGCAGCTGCTTGCGGAGGAGCCGGGACCACCAGCGAGGGGGACGCGAGGAGGACATGCCCGCTCCGCTGCAAGACGAGGCCCAACTGGTTGAACCACTATACTCATGAGTGGTTCAACCAGTTGTCTTGGCGGCTATGAACGGCGCTTCACGGTGGGGGCGTGAGCGGGAGGCGACGAGGCCGACGAGGCCGACGAGCGGCGGCGAGTACTCTCCACAGTGGAGGTGACCGGCTCCGTCGAGACGAGAGTTCGCCCACAAGCCCACAAGCCCACAAGCCGCCAAGGTCGAGTGATATGGCTGCGCGCCTGCCGCTCGTCGATGCGCCCGTCGATGCGCAGCGAAGGCGGCGCGAGCTCGCGTGTCGAATTCACGCCAACCCTTGGCGCTTTTGCGGCCGGTCTTATCGTCTCGCGAGCCCCGACCGGTCACCTCCACGGTGGAGAGGTACTAGTGCAGGGAGATCCCCATCGGGCCCATCGCCAGGTACACCGCGACGATCACCGCGAGCATCACGCCTGCCACCAGCGCGTAGTTCACGCGCGACTGCGACGTGCTCCAGCCGTCCGCATAGAACTTACCCTTCGAGCGCTGGCGCAGCTTGCGCTGGACCGAGGCGAGGAGCAGGCGATCCTTCGCCGCGTCGTCGGGTGGCGGGCCCGCGCTGGGGGGCAGAGGAGCCGGCTCGAGCGAGCGCTTCAGGAGCGCGCTCAGGGCAGGCACCTCCACCTCCTCGAGCTCGCCTCCGTCCGCCTTGTTCGTCTCGTCGCTCATCCGATCTTCTCACCGAGCTCACGCTCGACGATCTCCTTGAGCTGGGCCCGCGCCCGGAAGATCCTGCTCTTCACAGTACCAGCGGCGAGCCCCGTGATCTCCTCGATCTCCTCGTAGCTGAGCTCCTCCACATCACGCAGGATCAGGCACTCGCGGAACGCTGGCTCGATCTTCAGGATCGCGTCCTGCACGATCTTCTCGACCTGGCGGCCCGCCATCGCCTCGTCGGGCCGCTCGATGTGCGCCACGTTCGCCTTCTGCGCGTCGCCGAGGGGGATGCGCTCCGCCACCGCCTCGAGCTCGTCCTGCTCGTTCGCATGCCGCACCCGCAGGTACTTCGAGCGGTTCTTGCAGAGGTTCACCGCGATTCGATAGATCCACGTCGACAGCTTCGACTCGCCGCGGAACGTGCCTATGGCCTTGAAGACCTGGACGAAGACCTCCTGCGTGAGATCCTCGGCCTCGGCGCGGTTGCCGAGCATGCGCAGGACGAGCGCCGACACCCGGCGTCCGTACGCCGTGACGAGCTCGTTGAAGGCGCGTTCGTCACGCGCGATCAGTCGCTCGATCAGCTTGGCTTCGACGTCGTCCGGCAGAGACACTTCAGGCCATGGTGCAACACTCTCGAGGGAGAGTGCAAAGTCACGCGCCGAGAGCGGATCGGCTTCCGAGATTGGGCCATTTTCTTCGAAGATCCCCGACGCGGGCCGCTCGCGTCTCATGGTGCAGTCCTGAGGACAGGGCCGCTGGCGGAAAGTTCCTGGGCGAGCGGGCTACTCCGGAGTGGCGTCCTCGTCGCGCGCGTCCGCGGCGTCGACCACCGGATCTTCCGAGACCCCGAGCAGGAAAGAGCAGCCCGCGGTGCCGAGCGCGAGGAGCAGCCCCGCGAGCAGCAGCGCGCGGCCCATCGTCATCAAAATATACCTCCCACGCCGAACGGGCTGACCCCGACCTTCGGCGCGGCGACGGCCGTCGTCGGACGCTGGCTGGTGAGCAGGAGCCAGCCGCCCAGCGCGCCCGCGCCGACCCCGATGACCGAGCTCCAGGTCGCGACCGCCGCGTTCTGCTGGGACGATCGATAGAGGTCCGCGCCCTCGGAGGTGCATTGATTGCTCACGCAGCGCGAGCCGATCTCGTCGCGCTTGCCCACCGCCAGCAGCCCGAACGTGATGCCGAGCGCGAGGCCCGCCGCGCCTACGCCGGCCAGCGAGTAGCCCACCAGGCGCCGCCCGTGATCGGGATCGGCGGGGGCGGCGGGCGCAGCCACGACCGGCGCCGGCGGGAGATCATGGAGCGCCGGCACCGCGACCAGCTGCTCGGTGGGCGAGGCGATCACCCGGAACTTCACGGTGCTGCGCTCCTTGCCCGGCGCGCTGAGCGTCACCGAGTGCTCGCCCGGATCGAGGAACACGGGCAGGTACCAGCGCGAGTCGGCGAGCGGCTCGCCGTCGACGTCGACCGTGGCGAGCGCGCCGTCGTTCGGGAGCTGCAGGAGCACGCGCGGCAGCTTGGTCTCGAGCGCCACGGCGTGACTCAGCGCGAAGTCGTGGCGATCGCGCTGGCCGTTCTGCGCCGCCCACGCGGCGCCATGGTGGTACTCGCTCCACGCGGTCGCGGTCTTGCCGATGGTCTCGTGGCAGAGCGCCAGGTTCAGCAGCGTGCCGAGCTTCGGGCCGAGCCTCAGGCTCTCGCTGAAGTCCGCGCAGGCCTCGGCGTGACGACCGGAGTCGAACTTCTTCTCCCCGGATCGGAACAGGTACTCTGCACGCATCTCGTTGGAGACGCCCGGGGACGGCTGCGCGTGCGCGCGCGGGGCGACGAGGCAGAGAGCGAGCGCGGCGCTGGTGGCGGTCAGGATCCCGAGGCGGGTCATTCGCGGCTGTTCAGGAACTTCGGTCGCTGCGGCTTGGCACCGGGCTTCACGCCCCTGCCGCGCGCGGTGCCGGGAGCGCCAGTGTGTCCGGGCGTCTCCGGCAAGTCCATCACCATCGGGTCGGCCTCCGCGGCGCTCGCGGCCGGCGCCGCGGCCGGCGAGGTGGCGCCGGGAGACGCCGGCTCCGGCGCCAGCGGCACGGTGACGGCAGCGCGCGGATCGGCGACGAGCACCGCGGGACGCGACCGCACCGCGGCAACGGCAGCGACACCGATCACGATGACGGTCGCGGCCACCGCCAACCCGACCCCGCGCGCGATGGGACGCCGGTGCACGAGCCCGCGCGCGCGCGTCGTGAGGCCGTCCTCGCGCGTGTCGCGCACCGAGTGCGGGGCCGGCGCGACCACGTCGTCGACCTTCTTCGTGACGAGCGGCAGCGCGTCACCCGTGCTCGTGTCGCTCGTGCCCACGCCGCCACCGGTGGTGCGCGCGCGCTCGGCCACCTCGTCGAGCGCCTGCACCACGCGCCGCAGCTCCGAGGGCGTCTCCAGGCGCTTCAGCATCTTCGCGCGCGCGAGGACCTGCTCCGCGCGCTCGATCAGCGCGTCGTAGGTGCCGCTGCCGTACGGCTTCAGCGCCTTCGCGAGGACCGCGGCGTCGGCCCAGCGATCATCGGGCTTCCGCTGGATGCATTTCGCGATGATCGCCGAGAGCTCGGGCGGGAGCCGCCAGTTCCTAGCGTGGAGCGGCTCCGCCTCCTTCTCGAGGATGGCGGCGAAGATCTCGCCGACGCCGTCACCGTCGAACGGTGGCCTGCCGCACAGCAGCTCGTACGCGACGACGCCGAGCGACCAGAGATCGGCGCGCGCGTCGATGTCCTTCGCGTTGCGCAGCTGCTCCGGTGGCATGTAGACCGGCGAGCCGAGCACCGCGTGCCCCGTGAGGACACGATCCTCGGGCCGCGACTCCAGGGTCTTCGAGATGCCGAAGTCGAGCATCTTGATCACGTTGCCGCCGTCAGCGCGGCACGCGAGGAAGAGGTTCGCGGGCTTGATGTCGCGATGCACGAGCCCCACGGCGTGCGCGTGCGCGAGCGCCTCGAGGGCCTGGAGCAGGTAGTCGACGACGTCGGTCATCGGCAGCGGCCCCTCCACCGCGAGCAGCTCCTCGAGGTCACAGCCCTCGAGGTACTCCATGACCAGGAACGGCGCGCCAGTCGCGGTGGTGCCGGCGTCCATCACGCGCGCGACGTGCTCGCTCATGATGCGCGCCGCCGCCTGGGCCTCGCGGGCAAAGCGCTCGACGACGTGCTCCGAGCAAGCAGCGTCGGGCAGGAGCACCTTGACCGCGACGCGCTGCTTCAGCACGAGGTGCTGCGCGGCGTACACGACGCCCATGCCGCCCTCGCCCGCCACCTTCTCCAGGCGGTACTTGCCAGCGAGGACATCGCCGGCCTTGGGCATCGCATGCTGGGTCATCGGGCGCTGTTCAAAACTATAGAGGGAGAAGCGAGCGCCCGACAGCCGACATCCCGCACTTCGGAGAGCGAGGTGTCCCGAAACACCCCACCTCCGACGCCGTTCCGACGCCGCGCTGCGGCGTGCGAACGCGGTTTCTCCGAACGGCGGCGGTCCGCGGGTGGCTGCCGCCTTCTTTCAGCGTGGGCGCCGGCCCGCGACAGCGCTACACGTGCGGAATGCACGCCAGGAAGTCGGCCCGTGACCTGTACTTCCCGACGCGCTTCGACGACGCGTTCTTCACGCCGCGAGGGGACGTCGCCTTCAAGGACACCGGCGAGGCCCGCCGCTTCGCCGACAAGGTGAACGCTCGCGACGAGCGCAGCGGCCCCGCGCTCCTCCGTCCCGCCGAGCTCGCCGCGATGGCGCTCGTGCACGAGATCCTCCACGCCGTCCTCGCCGTCTACCGCCGTCAGCACGCGAAGGGCTGGAACGACCTGCGCGCGCAGCTCGCCGAGCGCCTCGGCGAAGGCGCCCGCGAGACGCTCCTCGCGTTCCTTCGTACCTTCCCGGCGCCCGCCATCTACCGCCAGATGCAGGGCGACGGCGACGAGACCCCGGAGACGCTCCTCGCGCGCGGCGGCCAGGCGGCCGTGGACGCGTACACCGAGGAGCTGATCCTCCTCTGGATCACCAACCAGAACCCGGCCTACGAGGCGGTGAAGCCGCTGGTCAGCGACGCCGATCTCGGCGAGACCTACCGCGCGTTCACCACCGAGACCGAGCGCTTCTTCCACGACGACGTTCCGTTCGGCCCGCGCGGCGAGAAGCTCATCGATCTGCTCCTCGCGCCGAGCCGCGCCGCGCCCGGGTCGATCCTCGACCAGCTGAAGTGGATCGAGGAGACGTGGGGCCACGCGCTGGGGCTCGCGGAGCTCGGCGTCTGGCGGCGCGTCCTCTGGGCTCGCGACTTCCTCCACGAGGAGGGCAAGTACTTCGCGCGTGGTGGCCCTGGCCCCGGCGCGCCGCAGATGGAGCCGCTCCGCTTCGACGCCGCGCAGGCCGGTAGTAGCCGGCGGCCGTTGGAGGAGCCGAAGCGCTTCAGCCCCGATCTCGACTGGATGCCGCACGTCGTGCTCGTCGCGAAGACCGTCTTCGTCTGGCTCGACCAGCTCTCGAAGAAGTACGAGCGGACCATCGAGCGCCTCGATCAGATCCCGGACGCGGAGCTCGATCTGCTCGCCGCGCGCGGCTTCACCGGCCTCTGGCTGATCGGGCTCTTCGAGCGCAGCCGCGCTTCGAAGAAGATCAAGCAGATGCGCGGCGACGCAGAGGCCGTGGCCTCTGCCTACTCGCTGATGAAGTACGACATCGCCGAGGAGCTCGGCGGCCTCGCGGCCTACGAGAGCCTGAAGCAGCGCGCCTGGGAGCGCGGCCTGCGCCTCGCCGCGGACATGGTGCCGAACCACGTCGGCATCGACGGCGAGTGGGTGATCAACCACCCGGACTGGTTCATCCAGACCAGGGAGCCGCCCTTCCCCGGCTACCGCTTCGGCGGCGCAGATCTCTCGGACGATCCGCGCGTCGGCGTGTTCATCGAGGAGGGCTACTGGTCGAAGACCGACGCCGCCGTCGTCTTCCGCCGGCACGATCGCCAGACCGACGACAACCGCTTCCTCTACCACGGCAACGACGGCACCAGCATGCCGTGGAACGACACCGCGCAGCTCGACTACACGAAGGCCGAGGTCCGCCACGCGGTCATCGAGACCATCCTCCACGTCGCGCGCATGTTCCCCATCATCCGCTTCGACGCAGCGATGACCCTGGCGAAGCGCCACTTCTCGCGCCTCTGGTTCCCGCTGCCCGGCAGCGGCGGCGCCATTCCGTCGCGCTCCGATCACGCCATGACGCAGGAGGAGTTCGACCACGTCTTCCCCGTCGAGTTCTGGCGCGAGGTGGTCGATACCGTCGCCGCGCGCGCGCCCGACACGCTGCTGCTCGCCGAGGCCTTCTGGATGATGGAGGGCTACTTCGTCCGCAGCCTCGGCATGCACCGCGTCTACAACTCGGCGTTCATGAACATGCTGAAGCGCGAGGAGAACGACAAGTACCGGCAGACGATCAAGAACGTCCTCGATTTCGAGCCGGAGATCCTGAAGCGCTTCGTCAACTTCATGAACAACCCCGACGAGGAGACCGCCGTCGAGCAGTTCGGCGGCGACGACAAGTACTTCGGCGTCTGCGTGCTGATGTGCACGATGCCCGGCCTCCCGATGTTCGGGCACGGTCAGGTCGAGGGCCTGCACGAGAAGTACGGCATGGAATACCGCCGCGCGAAGTGGGACGAGCCGGTGGATCGACGCCTCGTCGCGCGGCACGAGCGGGAGATCTTCCCGATCATGAAGAAGCGCTACCTCTTCAGCGGCGTCGCGGAGTTCTCGCTCTACGATTTCGTCACCGAGGACGGCAGCGTCGACGAGGACGTGTACGCGTACTGCAACGGCGTCGGCAGCGAGCGCGCGCTGGTCCTCTACAACAACAAGTTCAAGAACACGCGGGGCCGCATCCTGCGGAGCATTCCCACGCGCCGCGAGGACGGCAGCACCACCTCGCCGACCATCTCGGAGGCGCTCGGGATCGCGAGCAGCGCGGGCGAGTGGTTGCTCTTCCGCGACGTCGCGAAGGGCCTCGAGTACCTGCGGCCGACGAGCGAGCTCGAGGCCGGGTTCTCCTGGGAGCTGGGAGCGTTCAAGTACCATGTGCTCGCCGATCTCCGCGTCGTCGATGCGACCGCCGACCTCCCGTACGACCGCCTCGCTGCGGCGCTGGGCGGGCGTGGCGTGCCTTCGATCGCGCAGGCGCTCGTGAAGCTGCGGTTCCGTCCCGTGCACGAGCCGCTGCGCCAGGCGCTCGGCGAGGGGCACCTCGCGCACCTCGCGAGCGGCTGGGACGCGAAGGCCGGCGCGCCCACGAAGGAGGCGATCAGCGCGCTCGAGGAGCGCATCGGTCACCTCGCGAAGGGGCTCGCGTACATGCATCCGGAGCTCGCCATCGAGCCCGAGGCGATCCTGGAGAAGCTCGGGCAGCGCTACGCGAAGATCCTCGCGCTCGCGAACCCGTCCGCGAAGAACATCCATGCGCTGGGCAGCGCGCGCGCGACCATCGACGCCGACGCCAGCGCGCCGGCGGAGGGCGGCGCCGCGCGCACGCTCGACGTGCCGTACCTCCTCGCGTGGTCACAGCTCGAGGCGGCCCTCGAGCTCCTCGCGCTCGCGACGCCGCGAGCGACGCGCGCGGAGCTGACGCGCGAATGGGAGATCGAGCTGCCCATCGTCGAGGCGTTCACGCACGAGGGCGAGGCGGCCGAGGCGCGCACGCGGGCCGAGCTCGTGCTGCTCGCCGCCTCCTTGCCCGCGCTGCCCCTCCGCGAGGCGATGAGCGCGGCGCTCGCCGACGTACGGGGAAAGGCGTACCTCGGCGTGCACGAGGCGAGCGGCGTACGGTGGCTCGTGAAGGAGTCCTTCGAGACGCTCGCCCAGCGCTTCGCAGAGCGCGAGGTGGTCGCCGGCCACGCGAGCGCCGCGATGGCAGAGCGCGAGGTCGAGGACGTCACGCGCATCGCCGCCGACGCGGGCTACCGCGCCGACGTGATCGTCAAGGCGATCGCCAAGCCGAAGCTCAAGCCCTCCGAGAAGCTTCCGGCGCGGCCCTCGGAACCGAAGACCGCTCCGCGCTGACGCCAGCGCGGCGGGCGATCAGGACTTCTTCTTCAGCGCTGCGTACGCCACCCCGCCGCCGCCCACGGCGAGGATGCCGGAGAGCGCGAGGAGGACCCACACGAAGCTCGAGTCGCCGCGACCGGCGTCGGCCGGGCAGTAGATGAACTTGCGGCCCGCGGCGCAGTTCTGCTCGCACTTCACCTCGAGTCCCTTCGCCGTCGCCGCGCTCGTGCACTCGCGATCGTCGGGCTGGCATGCGATGCCCGTGTTCGAGCAGTTCCGGTTGATCGAGCAGATGGCCTCGCACTCCGGCGTGTCGGCGCGCGCGACGCCGGGCAGCACCGAGATGCCGAGCAACGAGACGAGGAGCAGGAACGTGAGGCGCTTCATGAACAGCTCGCGAGATCGCGAATCCATGTTTCTACCGCAACGAGGCCGGCCTCGTCGAGCACGCGCGAGGCGAGGTTCGGCATGCGCCGCTCGTCGAGCGACCTCAGCCTCGCGACCAGCACCGATCGCTCCGGCGCGCGGGGAACGACCACGCGCGCCTGCGCGATGCCGAGGTCACCGGCGTGGGGCTCGCCGCACAGCCCGGTCGCGGCGAGCGGCGTGTCGATCCGCAGATCGAGCTCGACGGTGACGCCGGTCGCGCTGCCCTCGCGATGACAGCTCGAGCAGTTCGCGTGGAGGTAGCTGCGCGCGCGCTGCTCGCTCGTCGCCGGCGGCGGCGCAGCGACGGGCACGAGCTTCGCGAGCGCCTCGAGGCCGGCCACGGGCGCGTGGCACGCCGTGCTGCACGAGGAGGCGGGTCTCGACGCGGCGACCGTCGACCGAGAACGTCTTGGCGCTCCTTCGTGGCGCCGTCGAACCAGAGCGGCGTCGTCACGTCGTAGGCGATGACGCCGCTCGGCTGGCCGGACGGAGCGAGCGGATCCCAGCACCTCGTGGCGAGCAGCGAGGTCGGCGCCGGGCGCGCGGCGGAATCGACGATCGTACCGACGCCCGCACCGGTCAGTACCGTGAGCTCACCTCGTTCGCCGCGGCCCAGCGCCCCGCCCGACGGCGCGCCGAGATCGAGGAGCGTCGCCTGCGGCGGGCCCGACGGCGCGAACGGAGAGACCACGCCCAACCGCCATTTGCCTGCAAGATACACGTACTGGCCGACCAGGCCAGGCGCGCCGGGCCCGCGACGGATGTGGCCGCCCGCCGCCGCCGGGCGCTGGTCGGCGGAGGCGAACACCAGCACCGGCGCGACCGCCTCGGTGGTCGCGCGGCTCACGCGGAGCACCACGCCGTCGTCGGTCTTCGTGCGATCGGTGAGCCAGACGTCACCGTTCACGTCGACGTCGAGCCCGCGCGGCTCGTGCACGCCGGTCGCCCAGACCTCGGGCGCCGCATCGTCGCGCGCGACGTCGAGGCGGAGGATCTTCCCGAGGCGCGAGGTCGGCGCGGGAACCACGGGGAACGCGTCACCGATCGCCACGTAGAGGAGGCCGTCGGGCCCGAGGCCCAGCGAGGTCGCCTCTGCGACGTTGCGGAGCCCGCTCACCTCGAACAGGACCTTCGCGCTCGCCCCGTCGAACGTGAGCCCGTCGTCGGCGCTGGCGAAGCGAACGAGCGCGAACGAGGCGAGCGCGCCGGTCGTGGTCCAGCGCGCGGCGTAGGCGCGCACGCCCGCGGCCGTTCGACCGACCGCGACCTCGCTCGCGCCCGTCGCGATCCCGCGCTCCGCGGTGACGAGGCCGAACCCGCCTTCGCGACCGAGACCGCTGACGCGCGCTTCACCTCGTGAACGGTACCATCCGAGACGTCCGGGGGACGCACGACGCGCGGCTTCGCGGCGCCCGCGGAGGGGCGGCTCCTACCCACGAATCTGCGGTGATCACCGCTCTCCGAGGCATTTCACCGGCTGGAATCCGCAAGGAGGGAAGACTTCCGGGAATGCGCCGTAGAGAGCGCAGCGAGGCCCGTGGAACCCCGGTTGCAGCCGGTCGCCGCAGTGCTAGGAGGGCATCCCATGAAGCTGAACCTAAAGACGTCAGGCGCGTGCGCGGCCCTCGTGGTCGCCTCCCTGCTCGGATGCAGCAGCTCCTCGTCGCGCGCCCCGAAGACCGCGCAGGGCGACGCCGCGCTCGACGGTCGGGTCGCGACCACCGAGCTCATGTCCGCGCAGCTCGCGGCGCCCGCGCCGAAGGTCGGCAAGAGCCACCTCGTCGTCGACGACGAGGAGGCGGCGTCGGTCGCGCCCCGCTCGAACGAGCTCGGCGCCCCGAAGGACGGCCGCCCGTCGGATGGCTCGCGCTGCAGCGGCCACTTCGGCTCGACAAAGTAGACTGCGACCGCGAGGTCTCCCCGGAGCGGAACGGCGCGCGCTCCGCTGGCGGGCATGAACACCATCCTACATGCGCCCACCCGCCGCGGATTGGCGCCGTCAACGCAGAGCAGATAAGAGGCCGAGATCCGACGATCTCGTGATCCACTGTGGGCCGATGGATCTCGTCTACGTGGCCGGCCTGTTCGGGCTCATCGCGCTCGTCCTGTGGGCGGCGACCCGGCACAACGAGATCTTCCGCCTGACCATCACCCGCGGACGGGTGACGGTCGTGCGGGGACGGGTGCCCCCGAGCTTCCTGAGCGATCTCCGGGAGACCGTCAAGCACGTCGAGCGCGCGACCGTCCACTCCGTCAAGGAGGGCGGTGAGGGGCGGCTGGTGTTTTCCTCGACGATCGACGAGCGAACGGCCCAGCGCCTACGAAACGCGTACGCGATCTATCCGGGGAAGCGGCTCTAGCAACCCGCGAGGAAAATCGCCGGCGGGATCTGGATCCGGCGGCCCTTGCGGAACCGGCGGACGACGTTCGCGATGAGGTCGAGCATGATGGGCCCCTTCTGCGCCCATCGCGCCCAAAGGTCAAGTGTCTGCCCATCCCACGGCGACGCCCGCGGCCGTTCACCACACCTCGACGATCGACATCTCCCGAAGCCCCGACTTTCCGCGTAGCTCGATGACATCACCGTGGAGCCGACCGAGGAGCGCCTTGCCGAGCGGCGATTGCGGCGTGACCACCTGGACGCTCGCGGCCTCGAGCTCGAGCCGCACGCCGCCGCCGTGCGGGGACATGAAGAACATGCTGCGCGTCCCGTCGTCGTCCTCGAGGGTGATGACTGCGGACGCGCAGATGGGCGTGGTCTTGCCGATGTCCTTCAGCTCCAGCTGGGTCAGCACCTTCACCGCGGTCTCGAGCTCGCGCACGCGCTCCGCCTGCCCCGCAGCGAGGTACGACGCCTCGAGGGCGCGCGTGTCCTTGTCGTTCTCGGGCTTGGCCTCCTCGTGGGTGGCGGCCTGCGCGGCGTCGTACGCCGCCTTGCGCATGGTGGCGATCTCGGACTCCACGTGCGCGAGGAGCCCGGCGAGCAGCGTGCGCTTTCGTTCTCGACTCACGTGAGGCGAGCCTATCAGTAAGGCAGCGCCTCCGTGAGCGCCAAGGGCGCCGCGCTGCGTGGCCTCGGCAAGGATGGTATGGCGGAACGCCGTCGACGCGGCGCGCGGATCGGTGCCGCCGAGCAGCTTGAAGTACGGCATCCGCCGCCTCACGGACGACCGTCCTCGACGCGCCGATTTCGCGCGGTGCGGTGGCCAAGTCACCATGGGCGAGTACACTGCGCGCCGTGGACACCACCACCGAGCTCTACGTCGAGCCGAGCGCGATCACGGTCGGCATCACCGACGACCTCCTCGCGCTCTGCCACGAATTTCTCCCGCCTGCGGGGCTGAAGGTCTATCGCGTCGCGCATGCCCATGCCGCATGCGAGCGCATGGCCGTGCTCTTGCCGCGCCTCGTGGTGGTGCCGGCTGCGATGCGCTCCGTCGAGCTCGATCTGATCGAGGACCGCGCGAAGGCGGTGGGCGCGTTGCTCCTGCACCTCGACCCCGGCCACGGCTACGACTCGCTCGGCGCGCAGCTGCACATGACCGTGCAGGATCTGCGCGCCATGTACGGCGGTCGCTGAGTCAGCTGCGCTTGCGGCGCCGCGCGGCGATGCCGGCGACCGCGATCGCGAGGCCGAACGCCAGCGCGTGACCGGTGCGGCGATCGGTCGGGCCGCTCACCACGCGGCAGCCGCAGCCGCTTCCGGCCGCGGCCAGCGAGCCATCGGCGCGACCGCGGAGCGGCGACGCGACGGTGCCCACGTTGCCCTCCTCGTCGCGCACCTCGACGTCGACGTCCTCCGCGGTCGCGGCCTCGAACGAGCCGTGATCCGCGAGCGGCGCCCAGTCGGTCCATGCGGCGCCGACCTGGTGGCGGACCACGAGCGCGCTCTCGGCGCTGACGTAGTCGTGCGCACGGACGGTGACGTGCGTGCCGTCGCGCTTCACGTCGACGAGGGGCGCGAGCGTGTCGATGGCAAAGGGGATCTCGGCGGGCGTGCCGTCCTCCGAGGCCATCACGCCGACCACGCGCGAGGAGACGTGGAGGACATGCTTGCCCTGGAGCAGCATCGCGTCCTGGTCGATCACGAGGTCCTGCTTCGTGGTCCATGCGGCGTGCGGACCGTCGTCGACCCACCACGTCTGCTCGGTGGGTTTCGAGGCGATCCCCTCGGCGCGGACGCGGAGCTTCGGGAAGCGCGCGCGATCTGCGGTGCCGAGGCTCATGGCCGACGCATCGACGAGCTTCTCCACGAGCGTGGCGCGCGTTTCGGCCTCCTCGTGCGCGGTGCCGGCGACCTTGGAGAGGTTCGCGAAGATGCCGATGAAGTCGTCCTTGCCGCTGGTGAGCTTGCGGATGCCGCCCGTCGGGATGTCGACGCCGAGGCCGAAGCTCGCGGGCGCGGTCGAGAGGTCGATGGGCTTGAAGCCGCCACCGAGGAAGCTGCCGACGATGCCGCCGAGCAGACCGCTGATGCCGTTCGCGAGCTGCGCCGGCTCCTCGAACAGGTAGTCGGAGTTCGTGACCACCGCGTTCGCGAGCTTGATGTCACCGAGCACCGGGAGGATGCCGCCGGTGGGGTTCGATTTCGGATCCTTGCCGGTCTGGAGGTTGACCGGCACCGTGAGGTCGGCCGTGAACGTGAAGATCCGCACGAACCGATCGAGCCGGTAGAGGTAGAAATCGATCGCGAACTTGTCGAGGGTGATGGTGAGCAGCGGATCGGTCTTCACGTCGGTGCCGCCGCCCACCTTGATCCTCGGGGGCGCGCCGGGGCGCGTGGAGATGGCGGCCGCCGCCTGGCCCTCCTCGAACGTGAGGTTCTTGATCGAAGGCGCAAGCAGGCTCAGGTAGCCGCTCTGGAGCTGACCGACCTGCTCGGTGGAGACCCCGAGGCAGAGCAGCCCGCTGTTGTAGGCGCTCACGAACGCGTGATCGAGGTAGCGCCCCGCGATCGCGAAGCCGACGTGCGGGCCGGGCGTGCCGGCGGGCCACGGGGTGATGACGTCACCGAGGAGCTCCTCTGGCTGCGGGATGTCCTGCGGCGGCGAGTTCACGGCCTGCACCACGCACGTGCTGTTCGGCTGCGGCTTCGCTCCGCCGATCATCTTGAGCGAGATGCCGTTCGTGTTGTTGTCCTCGGCGGGCACGGGCGGCGTGCGGGGCGTCCACGCGGGGAGCGTGGTGACGCCAGGAGCCGGGTTCATGTCACCGGCGGAGGCGAGCACGAAGTCGAGGCCACCCTGCGTGCCCGGCGAGAAAGAGGCGAGCGCGGTGGAGAGGTCGAGGCGGCCGTCGAGCCCGAGCAGCGAGGGCACGCACTCCTGCGTGCCCGTGAAGACGCACTTGGTGGCCTTCGTGAGGTCCTTGTTGTCGGGCTCGGAGCCGTTGGGGCACGCGGGCGTCACCATGGGCGTGGGCGCGGTGCAGAACGCGCTCGCGAGCGCGGTCTTGATCTGGCTCTTCACGCCGTTGATGAGGGTGTTGAACGCGAAGCTCTTGATCGCGTCGAACAGGAACTGCGAGATGCTGGAGCTCGCGCAGATCTCGACGTCGTTCTGCGTGATCCCGATATCGATGATCGCCTTGTCGACGTCGACCTTCGTGTAGCCGTTGCGCGGGATGCGCGTCTCGGTGACGAGCGGGAGCTCGACGTTGAGCGGAAAATCCTTGTACGGCATCGTGTCCGAGCCGCGGAGCGAGGCGGTGCAGAGGTCGCCGCCGGGCGCGAGCGTCTTGTCGCCGACGACGACCGACGCCGGGATCGTGACCAGGATCTTCGCCGCGATCGGAAGATCGCGGATGCGCACCGGCAGGAGCCCGTCGATCTTGATCTTGTTCGGCGTGATGGCGTTCGCGCGGAGCTTTGCCTTGCCGAGATCGATCTCGGCGTTGCACTGCGCGGGCGTCGGCGTGGCGACCGAGCAGATGTCCGCGCTGCCGATGCCGAAGCTCTGCGTCGACTTGGGGATGGCGAACGTGGTGACGCCCGCCTTCGCGCCGGCGCCGAGCGCCTTCTCCGCGAGCGTGGAGACGTTCTCCTGCACGAACGTGAGGCCAGGCCGCGTGATGCGCACCGAGGCGGCGTTCGGGATGGTGTCGACCTTGGGAAAGCCGCCGGGCAGCGGGGTGGTCCCGCAGGTCGAGCAGCCACCACCGCAGCCCTTGCCGCCGCACGCCGCCGCGAGCAGGCAAAGGCAGACGACGAGCAAGCGGCGGGCGCCTGCCGAAAGGACAGGCAGGCGGTCTCTTCGGGGCGTCATGGGTCTCGAGGTTGTAACACCCCGGCGCCTGCTTTTCGCGTCTCAGCCCGTCTCAGGAGGCGGCGCGGCGCGTCACAGCTCGTGACCGTAGACCACCCGCACCTCGGGGTAGGCCTTCGCGAAGGCCCGGAGCTCGTCGAGGCTGCGGCGCGAGTCCCGGGGATCGCCGTCGTTGAAGCCGCCGGGAACGACGTCGTTGTCGAAGCCCCAGCGCGTGTGGCTCACGTCGCCGGTGAAGAGCACCGGGCCGGTCTTCGTCACGACGACGAACGAGAGATGGCCGTTCGTGTGTCCCGGCGTGTGGATGGCCCAGACCGAGCCGTCGCCAAACACATCGAGCGAGGGGCCGAGCGGCGGCATCGCGGGCACGCCGGCGAAGTCGATCTCGTCGAGCCCGATCACGTCGTGCAGCGCGTCGTTGTAGAACAGGAAGCTGTAGCTCGTGGGCTTCTCGCCCTTGCCCACGATGAACGGGATGTCCCGCGGCAGGTCCTCCGCGCCCGAGACGTGATCGGGGTGGAGGTGCGTGAAGAAGATCCCGCGCAGCGCGATGCGATCGTTGTCGAGGCGCGAGACGACGTCCTCCCCAGGCCGCTGCACCGCGTAGAACCGGTTCGCGAAGAGGCCTCGCATGTCGCCGCTCGTGATGCGCGAAAAGGAGCGATCGAGGCCAGCGTCGATGAGGAATGCCCCGCGCTCGTCGTGGCGGAGCAGATGCGCGTAGACGGGGACGAAGAGATCGTCCTTGGCGAACTTCGCCGGCACCTTCGGGTCCCCGAAGTCGAGGATGTCCTTCCGCGCGACGCGAACGCGCCCGGTCTCCCAGATCTCGAGGTTCACGTGCGCATCGCGACGGAGAACATTTGCCCAGTCCTGCGCCACCGGATTCACCGCGCGCGGAAAGCGCGAGCCAGGAGGCCGCGCCGATCCGCACGCCACGCCGAACAGCGCCAGGACGACGACGGCCGCGGTCAGGAGGTGGCGAGACATCGAGCGACTCTTGAAGGATAGTCGCCCGGAGGAGTGGCGGACCGACTCGTTTCCATCGAACCGGGGCGCCCTGCCACACGCGAATTGCTGCGCCTGATGCGCTTTTTCGCATGGAACGATGCGGCACGGGGGTTGCTGCGTGCGGGCTCGTGCCCGTCCGGATGCTCGGAGATTGGCGGTCGAGCCTGCTCGTCTGCGATGACTGCGATGCCGTCATGGATCGCGACGGTCAGATCACGCCCAAGCCCCACGGCGAGTGCACGCCCGACGATCTCGCCCCGCACTACATGCCCCGGTCCGACATCACGGTCACCGCGCAGGAGACAGGCTGGAGCGAGGAGACCGAGGGCCGCTGGTCGTGCCCGCCTTGTTCGTTCAAGCGCGTCCCGAAGAGGTAGTCTCGGCCCCAGGCATGGGGCGAATCCGGATCGCGGCTGGGCTCTTGGCGAGCCTTTTGCTGAGCGCGTGCGCGAGCCGGCACGCGCCGCCGCGCGCGACGGGCAGCGCGCTCCCCGCGGCGCCGATCGCAACTCCGACTGCGGCGGCAGCGGAGAGCGAGCTACCGCGCGGGGGACGCACGCTCTTTCCCAAGCATCGCCTGGTCGGCTTCTGCGGGACGCCCGGCGCGCCGGCGCTCGGCGAGCTACAGGGCAACCTCGAGGCGAAGTCGAAGGCGCTCCTCGACTACGCCGAGAAGTACGCGGGCGTCGACGCGCGCGTGGTGCTGCCGGTCTACGAGCTGATCGCGGTGGTCGTGCAGGCGGGCTCCGGCGCCGACGGCAAGTTCCGGCGACGCGTCGACGACGGCACCGTCGAGACCTATCTCCAGCGCGCCCGCGCGGGGAAGGGCCTCCTGCTGCTCAACATCCAGCCCGGCGTCTCCGACTTCATGACCGAGGTGAAGCACTTCGAGAAATGGCTGCGCGAGCCGGACGTCGGGCTCGCGCTCGATCCCGAGTGGGCGATGAAGGCCGGGCAGAAGCCGGGGAAGATCTTCGGCCAGGTGACGGCGGCAGGCATCGACGAGATCGGCGCGTACCTCGCGCAGATCGTCGCCGAGCGCGCGCTGCCCGAGAAGGCCCTCGTGTTCCACCAGGTCAATCGCTGGGTGGTGAAGGACGAGCCGACGCTGAAGCCCCATCCCGGCGTCGTCGTGATCAAGAGCGTCGACGGGCTCGGTCCCAAGGGCGCGAAGATCGAGACCTACGACAACCTCATGAAGCTGATGACGCCGAGCACGCACGCCGGCTTCAAGCTGTTCTTCGACGAGGATCGCCGCAACGGCGGCGTGCTCATGACCCCGAAGGAGGTCATGAGCCTGAAGCCGCAGCCCGAATACGTCATGTACGAATGACGAGCTTCGCGATGGGCGCGGCGCAGCCGGAGCAGGCGCGCACGTCCACGACGACGTCGCTCGGCCACGCGACGGCGAGGTCGGCGATCTCCTCCTGCTCGAGTACTGCCGGCGTGGCGGCGCGGACGTGACGCCGCGGCGCGCGTGGCTCGCGAGCGTACGCCCGAGGGCGCTCGAGCCGCTCTTCGACGCGCTGGGGACGGTCGACGTCACCTTCGGCGCGACCTCCACGGGGCTCGCGCTCGGCGCCGAGATCGCTGCGCAGGTGCTGCCCGGCGCCGATCCGCTGATGCTCGTGACGCGGTGGACCGGCATGCCTCCGGGGGCCTTTCGCAGGCGGTGGTCGTCGACGGCTGGACCACAGTGCTGCCGGGTCGTCCATTCGATCGGTGGGGATTCGGGGTTTTCCAGGAGATCGGGATGGACCGCGGTGTGCAACTCCGCCCGCTCCGTATGGTCCGAGGCCGTCACGTCCACGTCGCGAACCATGACGCACCCCCCGTGCGACAGTGGAGCGACTCGCGTCACGAGGACGAGTCGACCAAGAAGGTCCCCGACTACCTGCTCGCCTTCGCGCTCTCGTGCGAGGACGACCTGGCCGTAGACACGCAGCCGATGGTCGCGCCGCCGGTCCACCCGTCGAGCCGCAGCGTACCGGCGGGCGAGCAGGACGACGAGGCCGGGGCCTCGGGGCCGCGCGAGGTGATCCCGCCGCCGCCACGCCGCCCCGAGCCACGAACGCTCGCGTTCGCCGAGACGCTCGATGCCTTCGCGTTCACCGACGTTCCCTTCCTCGCGCCCGCCGAGAACGACGAGAGCGGCGCCGCCCCGACGCGGCTTGCGCGCCGGCTGCGGCCCCAACGATTCCGTGCAAACATCACGCAATCGATCGCCGCCGCGCTGATCGCGCTCGCCGCACTGCTGGTGCTGTTCGCGCTGGGTACGAAGCCGCGCGTGATCATGGCGCCGGCAGCGCGCACCGTCATCACCGCGCGTGCGCGGGCCGATCGGACGGACGTCTCCGGAAGCGCGCGTGCTGGCGCCGCGCCGCGGATCACGGTGGCGCCGCCCGCGAGAGCCGCGCTGGCGGGGCGCATCATCCGCACGTCGCCGTTCTGATCCGTTCAGCGCGCGATCAGGGGCATGGTGGGCCGCCGTCGGCCCACGCGAGGTAGCCGCTGCGGAGCTGCGCCGAGGCGTCGGAGTCGTCGAGGATGGCCTGGAGATCGGGGGAGGCGTCGCCCGCGGCGGTCACGAGGGGGCGGCCGGCGAAGTCGTGGAGGTACTCGCGGGTGACCATCACTTCGACGTGATTCTGAGCGCCGCAGAGCTGCTTTCGGAAACGGTCGGCGGTCGTCGGATGGGTGCGAGCGCAGTCCGGCGCCTCGCAATCGAAGGATTCGACGTCGGCCCAGACATTGATGACCGCCGGGCGATCGACGAGCGCGGTGCGAAGCGACCGGTAGTAGACCGACGCGCGGACAGGATTCGTCGGGGCGGAGGTTCCCACCCCGTCACGAACGAGGACGTGGTTCACGCCTGTCGCCGGCAGCAGATCGCGCAGGATCCGGGCGGCAACGCCGGGGTCGCCCGAGGCAGGGGTGACGAGGGTGGAGTACGCCACATTGCGCTTCGCCGCCGTGCACGCTCCCGCGGAGTCCCTCAGGAGGTCCGCGAGCTTGGCGCGGCCAGTCTCGCTCAGCGTGTCCGTGAGCTCCGGCTCGTGCGTGATGTAGCAACCGATCCGAGGGCTCGCACTCGCCGCAGTCAGCGCCTCCGCAACCTTCGCGCTCACCGCCTGGGAGCACAGACGAAGCTTGTCGATGATCGCCATCGCCGCGTCGAGCGCCGGCCCGCCGGGGTAGCAGACCGCGAAGCCGGGATCCGGCTTCATCAGATCGTCCATCGGCTTGCCCTCGTACTTGCGAGCACGGTAGATGCCGATCAAGATCGCCGCGTCCGAAAGCCCGACCTCACGTTGCAGCTCGATGGCGAGAGCAACGCGGTCCGCGGCGGCCTCCCGCGTCTCGTCCGCGCTCGAGTCGAGGATGATCGTCGTGGCACCGATCTCCTTGAGCGATGCGATGAGCGCGGGCCTGTCGATCGTCTCCGCGGGCAACGTGACGACCATGCCCCGAGCGCTCTTCACCCGCGTCGAGAAGGCGTTCGGCGGGGCCGGGAGGTCGGGCAGCGTGCAGCGGACGAGCGCGCCGCCGAGCGCGATCGAGACACCGAGGACCGTGGCCACCGAACGAAGACGCATGGGGGCTTCGAAGAGAGCACAGGTCGCCCGAGCGCGCACGCTCGTCGTTGCAGCATCGCGCCGCAACGACGCCAGCGCGTGACGCGGGGCCGGTGACGACGAGGCCGCGCGGACCGAGGCGCGTCCCGGCC
This sequence comes from Polyangiaceae bacterium, assembly GCA_043732195.1. GTDB lineage: Bacteria > Myxococcota_A > Polyangia > Polyangiales > Polyangiaceae > Labilithrix. The sequence goes on along the minus strand of JAYTHX010000022.1, from coordinate 74,574 downwards.
TCGGCGACGATCGCTGTTCTCGGTCATTCCGCGAAGGTGTCACGAGACGTCGCCACCCGATTCGGGAATCCGAGGCGCACCGATGCGCCGATCACGCCGGCCTGTTGCAGCGCGGCAGTGAGCTCGGCGCGCATGATGGGCTTCGCGAGGTAGGCGACGACGCCGAGCGCCTCCGCGGCTCGCGCCGTGGACGTGGTGGGCGAGCCGCTCATGAGGAGCAGCGGCAGGCCGGGGGCGGCGGCGCGGGCGGCGGTGAGGACGTCGATGCCCGAGGCGCCGGGGAGGCGAAGATCACTGAGCACGAGGTCGAACGAGCGGGTGCGCAGCGCCGTGATGGCGGCGTCACCGGTCGCGACGTGGACGACCTCGCAACCGGTGGCCGCGAGCATGCGAGCGAGCGAACGGGCGATGCGCTCGTCATCCTCGACGAGGAGCAGGGTTCTCATGGCGTGGGACAGATGCAACGCCCGCGCCACGCGGGTGGGGTGCCCGTGCACGACGAAAGTGGGTGTCCCACTCCATCACCGTGTCGCCCGCGACCACGCCGCCGAGGTCCATTCCGACCCGGGCGGGTCCATGAAGACCTCGCGCGGGCCCGGCGGTCGGGCCAGGCACGGCGGCCGGCGTCGCGCCGGACCACCGCGCGCTCGCGAGGGACGAAGTGGTGCCGTTCCGGCCTCCGATGACGCGGCCGACGCCGCGGCCCGAGGGGGGGCGTTCACGTTCACGCCCGCGGCCCTCGACGTGCCGATCATCCTCGCGCGCGAGGAGACCGACGCCGGCGCCGACTGAGCGGCGGGCTGCTCACGTGAGCAGCGCGATGGCCTCGCGCACCACGTCGATCAGGGGCGGCGCGGTCGCGGGCTCGAGACGTCGCCGCTGCTCGATCACGCTCGCCGCCGCGCGTCGTGCTCTCCGACCTGATGCGCACGACGGCGAGGCGCTGGCGGCGCCACCTGCGAGATCGCGGAGCGATGCCGTCAGAAGTGCGTCCATCGAAATCGTCCGCCGCGAGCCGATTGTGGCGCGAGGACGCGAGGACGCGAGGACGCGACATCGACCGCGTTACCACGTGCTCGGGGCCAGACTGCGCCACGCCCCCACGCCCCACGCCCCACGCCCCACGCTCCACACGGCGTGCGCGCCTACGCCCCCTTCTTCCGCTTCGCCGCCTCCGGCACGATCGTCTCTCCGCGCGCCAGCATCTCCACCAGCGTCACGACCTTCTTCGCGCGCCCCGCCGCCGTCTTCATGTTGCCCATCCGGAAGGTCAGGGCGAAGAGGTTCATCTTGCCGAGCTTCTCGAACGCCTTCTGCGCCTTCGGGTTCGCGGCGATCGCCGCGCGCAGATCGTCAGGCACCGTCTCCCTGCTCGCGCTCCGGATCGGCGCATACGCGGCAGCCCAGCGACCATCGGCCTGCGCGGCATCGATCTGCCGCTGCCCGTGCTCGGTCATCCGCCCCGCCGCCGTCAGCCGCGCCACGTGCTCGCGATTCACCTGGCTCCACATGCTCTTCTTGCCCCGCGGCGTGTAGCGCTGGAGGAACGACTGCGCGTCGAACGACTTGCGGATGGCGTCGATCCATCCCCAGCACAGCGCGATCTCGAGCGCCTCGGCGGCGGTCACCGACGTCAGCCCCGAGTCCTTCTTGTGGATCTTCACCCACACCTCGGTCTCGCGCGCGTGATGCTTCCGCATCCACGTCTCGAACGCCGCCTGGCTGCGGAGCGCGTGGATCTTGGTCGGATCGGGAATGACGGGCGGCACGGTGCGATCTCCCTGCGCACGTTAGCGCAGGCCCGCAGGTCGGAGGGAGCACGCGACAAATTTCAGAAACAGCGCAAATATTGGCCGATATCGTCCAGCGATGCCCTCGCGGAGCAAGCGCATCGCCGCTGCCGCCCTCGTCGCCCTCGCAGCGGCCGCCGCAGCATGCTCGCTGACGACCTCGCTCGACGGATACACCTGCTCGCCGGAGACGTGCACCGACGCCGCGCCCGACACCGACGGCCACATGGGCGACAAGCACGTCATCGCGCAGGAGGCCGTCAACGCGTACGCGGCGCTCGCGAACGACGTGGCCGCCGGCGCCGCCACGCTCGGTCTCGCGGCGGACCGCACCATCACCGCCGGCGATCTCCTGCTCGTCTGGCAGACGATATCCGAGGAGAAGGCGTCCGGCGGTACGAGCATCGCGCGCGGCGCACAAGCGGTGCGCGTCGCCGACTGCACGAACCTCGTGGTCGAGCGCACGGGCATGGTCAGCGCGCGCCTCGGACGGGCGCGCGGGCGGCATCATCGCGGTGCGTGGGAGACCAGGGCGACGGCGACCACGACGGCAACGGCAACGGCGTAGGGCGCGACGCCGGCGGACTCGGCGGCAGCGCGGTCACGTTCCTCGCAAACGATCGCCTCGTCATTGGCGGCGGCGGCGGCGGCGGCGCGGGTGATCGCCACGACCCCACCGTCACGACGGGCGGCAACGGCGGCGGCGTGAGCGAGCCGTAGCGCGGGCGCCCTCCCTCGCGCCGGCTCGCGGCACGGGTCGCGCGCGGATCGCAGCCGCTCTCTGCGCCTGGCCATCGTCGGCCTTGCCACGGACCCACGCGCTGTACGATACGAGTCGCGACGATGCCCGACGACGATCCACGGCGTGACGCCGCCGCCGGCCGACCGACGCGCGGGATGCGACGACGCGTTCCAAAGCTCGGCGCGTGGTGCCTCGCGGCCCTGCTGACGAGCGGCAGCGCGCACGCGCTCGACCCCGTGCCGACGGACATCCACGACGCGAACAACGTCGCCGGCGTGATGCTTGGAGCGCGACACTTCGCGTACGAGGAGCTCAACAACGGGCTCCTGCCGACGCTGCCCCAGGTGCTCGACTCCGACCGCGGATGGCTACCGGCATTCCGGGTCGAGGGGCGCCTCCAGCGTGACCTCGGAGGCCTGCGCAACGCGTATCTCCGGGCGACCGTCGAGTACGCCTACGGTGACCTGACCTACGACGGACGGACGCAGCCGACGGCCCTCGGCGGCTCGGTGCCGGTGACGCGAACGAGCGGCGCCGGGCTCGCGGACTTCGGCGTCGAGGCGGGCGTCGGCCTTCCGATCGGGAGCCGCTGGGCCCTCACGCCGCTGGCGCGCTACCGCTTTCGCTACTGGGCGCGGCTGGTCGACAAGGGACAGCCCAGCGCGTTCGAGGAGGCCTATTACCATCAAGAGCTGGCCACGGGCGGGCTCGGGCAAGTCGTGATCGCGGAGGGGCTCGTCGCCGGAGTGGCCGCCACTCTGGGCGGGACCGTCGCGCCGGGCTGGGCGCTGCAGCCCTCGGGGTCGTCGGCGCGCCTTCGGCTCGACCTCGGCAACGCGCTCGTCGCGCGCGGCGAGCTCTCTCTCGGCTACACGCTCGCGACGAAGCCGCGCATCCACGTGATGGTCGGCTACGAGCTCGGCACGTTCGCCTACGGCCGGTCGTCGACCGCTCGCCTCGGAACCGCCACCGCCGTCGAGCCAGACAGCAGGACGATCGAGCAGGAGCTGAGAGCGGGCGTGGCGATCGGGTTCTGACGCAGCGAATGACCCACGCTGAGGTTCCGACGGGTGGATTCGAACCACCGTAAGAGGAATCAAAAGCCGGCCTACGCGAGCGAGCACCCCCTCTGACGTAGCGAATGACGGCGAATCTGGGTCCGAAGGCCCACCAGGGCCACCAGGCTTCACCCACCCTTCACCCACCCTGCCGGCCCTTCCTCGGGACGTTCAGGACTACGTCGCCGGGTGCCTCGAGGACGCCTACCCGCATACGTTTGGCGGCGATCCTGAGCGCGTGTTGGAGCCGCTCGCGCGCGCCGCAAAGGCGATGGACCGAGGCCGCGCCCCCAAGCGAACCCGCACGCGTCGAGGTGGCCGATGACCCTCGCCGCGCAGACGCTCGGCACGAGTAGCGCGCCGTTCCTCCACGCAAGCTGCGAGCGCTTCGCCCGTCCGAGGTCGACGCCGAGCAACGCGGACGCGCCCGTCCGCGCGACACTCGCGATCCCATGGGCTTCGGGGCCGGTGTGCGCAGCACGTCCGCTCGTTTGGTACGCGGAGGCGGGCACGATTGCTCGTTCGTCGTCGGTGCGAGCCCAACGCATGCCTCGGGATCCAGTCGCACTCACGGCTCGTTTCGTTCGCGACGTCAGAGTCGCCCAGACCCAAATCGTCCCGCCGGATCCGGCGTCGTCCGTGGCGTTCGATGGGCTTCCCCTTTTTTTGCCCGACAACACTGCGCGGATGAGTAGTCGCGATGCATCCCACGCTGCCTCACGCGCGCGAGATCACCGCGACTCCGTCCGGCCGGGTCGGAAGGAGCGCGACTCGTGATTGCGCGCAAGGTCCGCCTCCACGAGCTTCTCCGACGCACCTGCGGCGACGGCTCGATCGCGTTCGCCGCGCTGATCTCGATCGACGAGGGCGCGGCCGTGACCCTCCGGCTGAGCGCCGAGGAGCACGCCGTGTTGGAGAGCGCGATGCTGAGGCAGCAGGCGCTCGCGATGATGCTCCGTGTAGGGCCTCCGAGCCTCCGCGACCTCGTTTCGCGCGAAGCCGCCGAGGAGATCTCGTGATCAACGCACGCCCGTCGCGGATGAGGCGGTGGCCGGTCCGCGCCGTGGCGGGCAAGCGCGCTGCAGCGACCGAGGCATTTCGGGCAACGACAACACCAACCGATGGAGGCACGACATGAACGCGAGCGAAGAGACGCCGAAGAGAAGCCGCAAGGGATCGAAGGTTGAGGGATTGCCCACGGAGTCCGAGACGGCGGCCAGGGAGGCACGGACCGACGAGTCGGGAGCCGCCAGCCACTCCGGCAACGGCGCCGCGACCCCGACGGTCTCGTGGAACGACGTCGTCAAGGCGAGCGCCGAGGTTGAGGCGAGCCGCATCGAGCGTGAGGTTCTCGAAGACGTGATCGACGTAAAGCTCACGGAGTCCGACGTGGCCGACATCGCGCGCGCCAATGCCGCCGATGATCATGAGAAGACTGCTCGGCAACGCACCGTCGACGACCTCAAGGGCGACCTCAAGGACGAGAAGTCCGCCATCGACGCGATCGACGCCCGCATGCGTGACCGCAACAACGCGGTACGCAGGGGTTCGCAGTCGCGGAAGGCGAAGTGGATCGTCGAATCGATCTTCGCGACGAACACCGCGCGCTACTTGGATCCGGAGACTGAGCGGGTGGTGCACGAGCGACCCCTGCGGGGTGACGAGCGCCAGGTCAAGCTGCCCCTCATCTCTGACGACGCAGCGGCGAGAGCTGCCCAGCTCTCGCTCGGTGACGCTTCCGACGCGACCGACATCACGGACGCGGAGGGGCTTCTGGGCGCCGCCAACGGCTCGCCGTCGAGCAGCACGCCCGAGGACGGGGTGTCCGACGAGGACGAAAGCGACGACAGCAATGACGACGAGGATGGGGAAGTGTGATGCCGGGCGCTCGCGTCATCCAGTTTCCTCGGCGCCAGCCGATTGCGGCGGGGTCCGGCCGGCGCGACACCGTCGGTGGTGGCTCGCGGTCGGGCTCGCCCGAAGGCGCGCTGCCTGACTCCAGGTGGGCCTCCACGTCCGGCAAGACGACGTGCGCGGTGATCATCGAAGGTCGCGCCGACGACCTTGAGCCCGCCGACCGCGACGAGCTCGTGGCGTACCTCCGCTCGATCGCCGACCTCTTCGACAGCGAAGCGGGTCGTGCGCTCTTCGAGGAGTCAGGCGCCTTGGCGCGAGCGGATCGGGGGGTGCCGTGACCAGGCAGGACTACGCCACTCCCACCGACTTCATCGCGGCCGTTGCGAATCGCTTCGGGCCGATCGTTACGGATCTCGCGGCGAGCCTGGCGAACACGAAGGCCGCCAAGTTCTACGACCGAGAGGTCGACTCGCTGTCCCAACCCTGGGCGGAGAGGGACCCCTTCGGCAACCTATGGCTCAACCCCGAGTTCAGAGACATCGGACCGTGGGCCAGAAAGTGCCGTGAAGAGTCGGCGCATCGAGACGGGCTGATCTTCCTCCTCACGCCCGCATCTATCGGCACGGAGTGGTTTGCCAGCCACGTTCACCGGTCGGCTCTCGTCCTTGGCCTGTCACCACGAATGGCCTTCGAGGGCTGCGCGGATCCGTATCCGAAGGACTTGATGCTTAGCGTCTTCGGCAAGGCGACAAGTGGCTTCGACGTGTGGAGGTGGCGATGACAGCCCGCAGCCATCAGCGCTCCGCGGCCGAGCGCCTCGTTGGCGACGTGCGCGCCGTCGTCGAGACCCGCGGAGCAACCGCACGCGGAGCGCGTCGCCCCTTCCGCGCTCACCACGCCGCTGCGTCGATCCCTCGGCGGGTTTGGTACGCGGCCGCGGCGTCGCGGTTGCGGGCTCCTGGATTTGCCCAACGCGCGGCAGCGCACCCTCATTGCTCGCGCTCCCAGCCGGCAACGCTCTCGACCCTCGCGAAAGAAACCCTCATGACGAACCAAACGCTTCGAGTACGCCTGCCGGACCTGCGCGCCGAGACGATGCAAAGGTTCGAGAGACGTCTGCGCCACCACGCTCAGGAGGCCGCCGACCTTGCGCAGATTGCGCTGCAGCTCGACCTGGCACCGGTCGCCGTCGACCTGGTGGAGACCAACGCGAGGGTCAATGCGACGCGGCTCGCCATCCTCGGGTGCGCGCGATGAGATCGAGCGAGCTCCGTCACATCGAGGCGGCGCGTCGGGCCGAGCGCCTGCCGGTCCGAAGCGTCGTCCGTCGCGATCCCAAGCCGTCGAAGGGATGGAACCTGAGGACGCTTCGCCGCGAGGTCGAGGAGGAATTCCGCTCAAGCGGCGCGCGCGTGTTGCCCGCGGAAGAAGGTGGGTCGTGATCCGGCGATCGCGAACAGCGGCACTCCCTCTCGCGGTGGGGGAGGAGGCTCCGCCCGGCTTCGTCCGCCTGACCCTCCGTAGTGAATGCTTCCGACCTTTGACGGCTCCGATCGCAGAACGCGATTCGCTCTGGGAAAGGACCGTGCGGTGATGTCTTGGTTTCGACTCGACGACCAGGGCGCCTTCCACGCGAAGGTTGTGCAGGCCGGCAACGAGGCGTACGGCGCGTGGTGCCGCGCGGGTCAGTGGTCGTGCGCACAGCTGACGGAGGGCCGGGTCCCACGCTCCACGGCACTGGCGATCGCCCCGCTGCGCGTCTGGAAGAAGCTCGTCGAGGCGAAGGGCACTTCGGAATTCGGGCTCGTCGAGGCGGTCGGCGACGACTTCCTGCTCCACGACTTCCTCGACTGGAACCCGAGCGCCGCCGAGGAGCTCGCAAAGCGCGCCGCGCGCTCCGCGGCGGGGAGAGCCGGAGGCATCAAGAGTGCGGCGTCCAAAGCGTCTCGCATCCAAGCAAAGCCTCAATCAACGGCTCAAGCAATTGCTTCACCGTTTGCTCAAGCAGACGGCAAGCAAAGTTCAACCCCGTCCCCGATCCCGATCCCGTCTCCGATCCCCAAGAACACCTCCGGTGTTCTCTCCGTCGACGCCGGTGAGAGCTCCGCGACGACGAGTGAAACCTCCAAAAAGAAGCCCCTCCGCCCTCTTCCGCAAGACTTTGCCGTGTCCTCGGCCATCGAGCTTCTGTGTCGCTCGGAGGCCCTGGCCAATCCTCACGAGGTACTTCCCGATTTTCGCGACTGGGCGCTCGGCGAGAACGTACGAAAAGCCGATTGGGAGGCAACCTTCCGCCGGTGGATGCGCGACGATCGGACCCGGCGACGCTACCCGCTGTGGGCTGTCCCCGCGCCGCAACTGACGCTCGCCTCCAAACCGCCGGCTCCGGTTGGACTCGAGCCGTCGGTCCCCCCAACACCGGAGGCGCTGGCCGCGATGGCACGGCTCGGCCTCCGCCGGCGCGACGACATCGCGGCGGAAGTGTTCGCCGAGAACGCCGAACGCGGATCAAATGTTCGTCTTCGACTCCCCGCTGGCGCCTCCGCGAAGCTCGCGCTGACGACCCCGCCATCGAATGATCCGCAGACGGGACCGCGCGACGAAAGCCTTGTCGCTGCCGTCGGAAGGCAGGGCTAGCCGTGGCCGCTCTCGCTGCCATGCCGACGTTGGACGTCGCGGTGCAACGGACCGATCTTCCACCATGCTCCATGGAGGCGGAGGCCGCCGTAATTTCGGCGGTCATTCTCGACCCATCGGCGATGGCGAAGGTCGCCGACTTTCTGGAACCCGAGCACATGTTCTCGGAGGCTCACCGGTGGATCTATGCGGCGTGTGTCGCGCTGCGCCGCGCGAGCTCGCCGATCGACACGACCCTCGTGCACACGTGGCTGTGCGACCAGGGGCGGCTCGCTCAGGTCGGAGGCGCGGGCTACATCACAGAGATCCTCGACGCTTCGCCGGCGGTGTCGAACGTCCGCGAACATGCGATCGTCGTGTACGACAAGTGGCGCGTCCGGCAGGTGATTCGGGCCTGTCAAAAGATCGTTGCGGTCGGGTACGACCACTACGGCGCCGCTCAGCACTACTGCGATCGCGCCGCAAAGGCGCTCGTGTCCGTCGCCCAGCAGACGGTGCTCGGCCGGCCGGAGTCGAACCTCGACGCCCTCAAGCGGATCGCCAAGCGTCTCACGGAGCGTTCGGAGGCGATGACGGACGCCGCCCCCGGCTCGCAGGGTCCCGTTCGCGGAATCCCGACGGGCATCCACGCGTATGACCGCCTCACCTTCGGCCTGCACTCGGGCCAGAAGACGACGATCACCGCGCATCCTGGGATCGGGAAGACGGCGTTCGCGATGCAGATCGCATGGACGGTGGCCGAGAGCGGCATCGGTGTGGTCGTTTTCTCGACCGAGATGTCGCGCGACGAGCTGCTCGAGCGGGAGATCTGTCGTCGAGCCAGCATCGCTTTCGACCGCCTGCAGGCTGCGAACCTGAACGCGAGTGACTGGTCTCGCTACGCGGTTGCATCGTCCGCGATCGCCGAGCTGCCGGTCGTCATCGAGGACTCCGCGTCTATCCACATTGGTCAGGTCTGCGCGAGCACGCGTGCGATCGCCGAGACGATGCGCATCACGCACGGCGTACCGCTAGGCCTCCTCGTTCTCGACTACGCGCAGAACCTTGAGCCCGCTCCCGAGGTCGAGCACAAGAAGGAGCACGAACAGGTCAAGCACTCGACGCGCGAGCTCGGCGCGCTCTTGAAGAGCCTCGGCATCCCTGGCATCGAGCTTGCCCAACGCAAGCCGGCCGACATCGACCCGAAGACCAAGGTGCGCCCAAAGCCGGCGAAGGGATGCGTCGCTGACTCGAGCTGGATTGAAAAGTCGTCGCACGTCGTCGGGTGCCTGCAGCGCCAGCCGCTCCACAACGCGTCCGGCGTCGTCATCGGCGAGGACGAGCGGAACGTCACGCTCTACCTCATCAAGCAGCGCGGCGGCCTCGAGCGGCCGATCGACCTGCGCTTCGAGGGCGAATACGCGCGTTTCTCGGATCCCAACGCCCCGAGCCCAACGCCGGCCCGCCAGTACATCGACACCGAGCCCGACAACGAGCTCACGGAGGGACTCTGATCATGCCGACAGAGAATGGATCCGAACTGAGGGCCTCGAACCTCGAAGCTGAATGCGCTCGTGTCACCCCAGAGCGGGATGAAGCGGTCCAGCGGATGGGTGCAGCCGCGCAAACCGAGGATTGGCACGAACTCCGAGCGGCGCTCGCGGCCTCCGAGGCCGCGGTCGCTCGCCTCCGCGCCCAGGTCGCCTCGCTTTCGAGCGGGATCGCGATCCGCGGCTGGTGGTGCCTGCCCTGCGACTCGTTCAACGGGGAGGAGCACTCGCTGCGCACCGAGTGTCGGTCTTGCGGGCGCGCCAAGGCTGCGTGGGCCCGATGAAGTCCATGACCTGTTTCGACGGGAAGTTCGGAATCGCGTTTTGGGGGTGCACGCGGGGGCCGGCGCCGAGAGAACGAGGCCGACGCCAGAGCCGATGCGCGCGCACCGCGTATGGGGTCCAGCCGTGACAGCGCCCGCTTTCTCGAAGGCTGAACTGCGGACGATCTACGCGAGTCTCATCCGGCTTCTCCCGCCCGGGGGCCGTCCGCTCAACGCGGAGGAGCTCGTCGAAGTGAACGGGTTGATCGACAAGGCGCGCGTGATGATCGCGGCGAGCTTGTCCGCGGTCGAGCGAGGGCGACGGGTCTTCTCCTGGCGGATCCCGCGCGAGCTTGCGCCGACGATGAACGAGCTCGGTCACATGAAGTTCTGGCGGAAGAAGAAGCTCAAGCTCGAGCTGGACGACGCCCTTCGGACGCTGCTCCCGGCGTTTCCAGCCGCTCCGATGAATGGCTCGGAGCTACGGCGGTGGCTGCGTGTCACACGATTCTCAACGCAACGTCTCGACGAGCTCTCGATCGACATCCTCGGGGGAAAACTCCCCGTCGACTCTCTCGTGCGCTGCGGTGTTCTCGCGAACGACGATGAGGCCCACGTGCGGCGTGAGCCGCGATGGGAGAAGACGCCCCGCGGAAACACCCACGTCCTCGTCGAGGTGTTTGAGATCGCACACGAGGAAGTTCGCGAGGCGGAGCCTCTCGATGCGCGCGTGCAGCAGATCGTGCGCACGCCCGGCCCGATGACGATGGCGCTGATGGGAACCAAGTGACCGGTCGCACGTGAGCGCGCGCGTCGCGTTCACACGAGGAGGATGATCATGATGGCAGCGATGACGAATCCAGGCACCGAGACGTTTGCGGAGCCGCGCGAGCACGGAGGCTTTCGACTCGACGGGAGGCTGATTTCAATCGTCGAGGACCTTGCCACCGGCGCGGAGGAGGGGGACGCCGGGCTCAAGAGCTGCGCGATGAGCGCCATCGCGGCCGGGCAGAGCGGGGGAAGCGCCGCCGACGTCAACGCGGCGCATCATCGCGAGGTCGCCATCATCGAGGACGAGGACGAATGCTTCAACGCAATAGGCGACTATCTGGCAAGCGGGTTTTCGCACGAAGAGATCGCGAAGCGGATCGCGCTCGGAGGCGGCTCGACCCATCTCCTCGCGCTCGAGCGATGGTGTGAAAAGGTCCGTCTCCGGTGCAATGTCGATCACGAGCCCGGCACGGAGCACGCCGCGCGCCCGTGGACGGGCTCAGCGCTTCACGAGCGTCGGCGCCGCGGGCGTCGCGCGATGGCCACCCTCAGGACGACGAGCGAAGGGAGGGCGCACGCCGCCGTCCTGCATGTCGTCTACGGCTGGCTTGACCCGTTCGTGCACACGCTGCCTGCAGAGATTGTGGCTGAGCTCGGGCGGGAGTTCGCACCGCTCGCGCGCTACACCGACACGGTCGAGGTACGCCGCATCGCCATGGCGTGGGCTGAGGCCCTTGCGACCGGAGCGATTGATTCCCCTGTCACCCCGCCCGCCCACTGCGCCGGCGATGCGAAGAGCGACGAGGTTCTTGGCGATGGAGTCGACCTCGCCAACCGTCTGCATGCTGGAACCGAGGTTCGCCCCGCAGCGGTCGGCCTGCGTCTTCGGACAGGGCAAGCGAGCAAGGGGATCCCGGAGCTCGCACGTCACCGCGAGCGAATGCGATGGGCGGACAGCGTCCTCTCGTCAGGAGACGCGCTCCGCGCTGCCATCGGCCCGCCTCGCGCGCGCACCGCCGACGAATCCAAGGAGCAGTACCGCGACGACGTCTATCTCCCCCATCGGACTGCGCGCCAAGCATTCCTCACCAACGTGAAGCTCGATGCCAACCGCATGCTGACGAGCGCCTCGCTCGCCTTCAAGGACGCATGGCAGCGCCGCGACTGAAGCAAGAGGGCACGGGCGCGAGCCTTGTCGTCGGCGTGACGAAGTTCGCGTGGATGTACGGCAAGAGTCGCGATTGGGCGGAGCGTATCTTCCGGCTTTGGGAGGAGCAGCAGCTCGCCGGCACCGCCACCGTGCGCGTCTTCCGCGCCGGCAAGCGGAGATCGCTGTTCACTACCCTGCCGGTCATCCACGCGAACATGCCACCGGGCCGAGACCTCGTGCTCTACCGCCGAATGGACGCTGTCGAAGCCGACGTGGCGCAGGCCCACCAACGCCTCGACCGTGAGATCATCGAGCGGAGGCGGGCAGACGCCGAGCTCGAGAGGGAGATCACGAGCATCCGGCGCCGAACGAGCTAGGCCTCGTCGTCCTCGGCGACGGGCGCGCCCTCGCCTGTGCGCTCACGCCGGCGGCGCGCAATGACGCTCAGGCCAAGGGAAAGGGCGTGCCGGTAGACGTCAGCGCGGGTCACGTCACGGCCTTGATCTTCGCTCACGAAGGGAACGAGCTCATCGGCGCGCTCCACAATGCGCGGGCTGACTTTTACGGTGATCTGAACCGTCTTCATCGCGGATGTCCCACGAATGTCAATTGGCGTCTCCGGGCATCCGTTGTCAAGCATGAGGGCAGGCTCGCCCTGACGAATCCTTCGTCATCGGGACCTCCTTCGTTGTGATCGAGGTGCCGGGGAACGAACGTCGTAGGTGGCCACCCGCGATCCTGCGGGAGACGCGGACTTGGCCTGCAACTCGGCGTAGCACTGTGAAGTCGATCCTGAACGCTTCCGCTTCGTTCCGTCTGTTCCCGTTTTTTGGGTGCAGCGCGACGGCAATCTAACGGCAACGCTGAAGCCTCAGCCTTCGGCCTGAACTTCCGTGAACTCCCGCATCGCTTCGTCGCGGTCGACAACGTTGATGACGCGTGAGACGGACGAGAGGACGTTGAGCAGCTTCTGGGTGTCGGGGTCGCTGTCCTGCTCCGCGACGTACACGAGCGAGATGCACTTTTCAGGAGTCAGCCGTCGCGCGCTGATCACCTTCTCGAACATCCAAGCGCAATCGTGGACCGCCTTGCGTGCGAAGACGCGCTTCTTCGTCGCCATCGGCACTCGCTGGTAGAGGCGCTTCACATCGCCGTTCGCGAAGGCGTAGGTGAACTCGAAGTCCTCAATCAGATTCGTCGCAACGCTGCACGAGAGCCGATAGGACCGTTGCCAGTAAGGGTTCTCGGCGATTCCCGACGCTTGAATCAGCTCGGTACAAAGCTCGTCGAGACCAGGATCCTTCACGTCGTCCTGTGCTGGAACGATCGGTTCAATGAGACGTCCGTAGAGGCTCTCGACGACGCTTCCAATATCGAGATCCTGGATCGGATCGAGAATGAAGCCGCCGTCCTCGACGACGTAGTCGCCGCGTCCCGCGGACAGGAGTGCGTCCACGAAGTTGGGATTTGCACGAAGGACTGCCTCGCCGCCCGTAACGGGCACCAGCGTGTCCCTTGCGATCTCCCGGTGCCAATATTGGACCCACTGACGATATGCGGACTTGCTCCGGACGAACTCCGGGATGCTGCGACCGTCTACCTCGCCTGGTGAATCGGCCTTGTCTCCAAGAAAGCGTGCGCCGACGCCCCAGGGCGTCCAGACGATGACGCCCACGTTGCGTGGCTCGAAGCGCTCGAGATCCGGCACGTGCTTCACGAGCAGGTATCGGGGCGCGGTCATGCTGGAAGACTCCACTGCTTCACCCCTTTGAATTCGGCCTGGTGTGCGTTGACGATTCCGGACAGCGTGTCCCTTCGATGAACGAGGAAGTCGACCGCCGCAGCGAGCTCATCCGGTGTCGCCCCGCCGTCGGTTGCGGTTGCACAGACCTCCTCAATCTGAAAGCGCGGGACCTCTTTGATCCGCGTGAGCCAGTGAAGAAAGTGCACATCGCTGGCGAGCGCGTCGAGGAGGCAATGCCGGTTTCCCTTAGTCTTTGAGCCGCCGGTAAGGCCGAGCCGGTCGCGGAGTTCCGTGAGCCGCGCGACGCCACCGCCCGGCGTGTACCCGAAGAGGGCGTGACTGTGATCGAAGACACTCATCTGCGGCGGACTGGATGAGGTATCGACCGAAACGTTACCTCGATGCCGGTCGCAGTTTGCGACCCATGCGTCGAACAGCACGAGTCCAGCGCAGAGCTTCGGCAGCTTTGCGACCGCGTCGATCGGGTCGATCGGCGGGAGCGCGCTTCCGGTGAGGTTGAAGTCGAGCGAGACGAACATCGGTTCTTTGGTCGCGGGATGCGCTGCGGTTCCCGAAGGGGGCACCGGCAAGAAGATCAGCTTCGCGAGTCCGGCGCAGATGATCTCGTTCGGGACGCAGTAGGGCGCGTTCGGACCGTTCGGCTTCGCGAATGCGGCCATGGTCACGTGGAGCGTTCCCGAGACGCCCTGACCCACAGGCCGCACTGCGACAGAGGCCAGCCGGTAGTTTGCGCGTGTTGCCATCAAGCTCACCCTAGACGAGGTCGGACGCGGCGACGAAAAATCGCGGCCGTGACCCAACGATACCAGGACGACGGAGATCCATGCGATTGCCGGCTCTTCGCACCGGATCCAAGCCGTGTCGGTCACCAACGTCGACACGCTCCTCCCTTCGGCCGGAGCCCGGGCTGGTTGCGTCTTTTCGCTTCCGGTCGCCCGTTTCGACTCCCGCACGCCCCGCCGTTCGCAGGTCGTAGAAGACCGCGGGGCTTGGGCCTAGCGAATGTCACTGGGGAACGCAGGGCCGTTCGTGCGGACGGGGTTCTCGCTCTCGGCTCTCCAGACCGCATCGCTCGTGGAAGTGGTCGCCAAGTCGACACCTCACGGTGGTCCCTTCGCCGAACCGCACGCGGCACTCGGTGCACGAATCGACGATGGCATGGCACCGCCGACACCAAAGGTCCATGGCCGGCAATTCCGACCGTCGCCCATCCCCCATGGGAGCGAACGTACTCCCGGGGGCGGACGAAAGCGTCACTGCGCTCGTCTTCGGCCGGTCTCGACCTTGGACTCGACAGCGTTAGGACAGCGGTCTCGGCGCGCTCGCGTCGCCCGTGTGCGTTCGTGCTGGGTCAGGTCGTCCGTACGATCTACGGCCGGCTCTCCCTCGAGCTGCGCCGAGCTCCGACGCCTCACCGCGCCATTCCCTTGGCGGTGGCGGGCTTGCCGAAGTCGCGGCCGAGCTGCCGGCACTTCGCGACCGCGGGCGTGCGCAGACGATACGCGTAGAGCCATCCGACCTCGCCGCGTTGGACATGCCAGACGTAGAAGAGTCCGTCGGTGTCGCGCGTGACGAATGCGACACCGCCGCGCGCGGTATGGACGCGCGAAGCGTCGGCACTCGGAACGATGCCGCAGTCCGGGGGAACGCGCAACTCGCTCTTCGGTCGAACCTCGATGCCTGCCTTGCGGCCCCAGGCCTGCACCGCCCCGTCGCCAGCGGCGAGAGCCCGCTCGAGAACGAGACACGGCAGGATCCAGCACGTGCCGGGAGAGCGACGGCAGCCAGGACAACGCCGCAAGTCCGTCATCGGGAGCCCCTTCGCGAGAGATTGCGCCGCACCGCGCGGACGGTCGCGGCATCGTTGAGGTGAAAGATGCCGAGACGGCCCACGAGTGGGACGTAGGGAGGCTCGAGGGCCCGCGCGCCGCGCAGAAGCCAGGAGAAGGTCGGCGCCTCACCGGGGTTGAAGAGCGACTGCCGCTCGTCCGCGCGCGCGAACGGGCGCACGTCGTAGAGCTCGACGAGCGCGACCGCGACGCCGTGCGGGCGATCGAGCGTACGGCAGGCGAGCGCGCCGAGATCGGCGCGACGGTCGGGGCGCGCGCTGGCAACGATGAGCACTGGGCCGCGGTAGTGGGTGCGCCACGATCGGAGCTCGATGGTCTTCTCTCCTATGGCGATGAGCGACGCCCAGGGCTGCCTCACGGACAGGGCGCGCATGGCTTAGTTCGCGTCGCGCGGCGGCGGCGCGGGCTCGAGGACGGTCTTTTCGAAGAGCTGGCAGCGTACGCCGCCGGGGTGCTGGCCTTCGAGCGCGACCGCGGTGGTCGCGGCGCGAAGCGCATCGCTCGTTGCGACCGCCTCCGCCTCGGTATCAAAGCCGAGAACGAGCGCCAGATGAATCTCGAAACGTTTGCCGGTGCACATGGGGTCGGTCCTTTCGGGGTTAGATGGCGTCGAAGATGAGGTCCACGGCAACCGTGTCCGAAGAGATGTCGCGAATCGCAGTGACCTCGTGGCTCCAGGCTGTGAGCCCGGGCCCCGAGAAGCCGATCGCGATGCCAAAGATGGTCACGCCCAGCTCCTTCGCGCGAACGAGCGCGAGGTCTGCACCGCTGGTGCTCGCGTCGCCGTCGGTGATGTGCACGACGTCCGCCTTCGAGAACGTGCCGGCCATGGAGATCCAGTCGAGGGCCTGCGTCATGGCGGGCGCGTAACTCGTGCCGCCGTAGGGCGCGCTGGAGAGCAGGTCGAGTAGCACTCGCGGGTCGACGTCGGCGGCGACCGGGAACATGCGCGCCTCGGCGACGCCGCTGTTGTAGAGGACGATGCCGAAGGCGCGACGTTCGGCGCGCGCCGCATCGAGGAGCGCGAGCGCCACGGCCTTTGCCCACTCGTCCTTGCCCCCCTCGCTCATGCTGGAGGACTGGTCGATGAGAATGACGATCGGGCCCTTCGCCGAGGGCTCCGTGCCGCTCACCTTGTAGCCAAGCGCGGAGCGCTCGAGCATGCGTCGGTAGAGGGCCGCGGTCTGCAGCGGATCGGCAAGTGCCACGAGCTCGCACGGCAGAAGCCGCGAGATGTCGCCGGTTTGCTCGACGCCGACGACTTCGGAGCGCGCATACTCGGTGCGCGACGCGCGCTTGGCGCGGGCGGTCATGGTCAGGCGTCCGGCGAGTTCCACGATGCGCTGGAGCGTCGCGCTCGAACGGACGCGGCGCGCGAGCTCTACGGCGACACCGGGATCCTTCGCAGAGGCACTTCCGCCCACGTCGCTGCCCCATCCGAACGCGGAGAGCGCCGCGTTGGCGTCGTCAATCGTCTGGGCGGCGGCGGCGATGCCTGCGCGTAGCGCGTTGCGGATCGCGGTATCGTCGAGGCCCATCGCCTGCGCGCCCACGGCTTCGTCGGCCACATCGACATTCGCCTGGGCGCGTTCGATGTGCGTCGCGAATGCCAGCGCGGCCTCCGGCCCCTCGGCGGCGAGGGAGAGCAGCCCCTCGAGCATCTGATGCGCGGCGTCGGCGTCGGGCGTCGGCACGCGACGCGGCATCGCACCGGCGACGCGCTCGCCCAGGGCGCAGGCCGCCATGCCGGCCCACATGGGATCGCGGACGGTCTGCTTGCGAAGCGTGTCGAACTCCGGCAGCTCGCTTGCGAGAGCGTGGAGCTTGTGACGGACGGCGGTGGCGCCCATCTGGCGCTCCTCGTCGGCCACCTCACGCGGCTGCTCGGCGTAGAGGCGGTGGTAAAGCTCGGGCAGGAACCCGTCGCCAAATCCTGCCGCGCGCGTGTCCCCAGCGTCCGCGACGCGCGTGGCCTCCGTCGCACGATCGGCGTACTCGCGCCAGAGGTTGCGGTGATGACGGGGGACGATGAAACAGGCGGCGCGATCCATGGTGGGTCTCCGGTGGGTGGAAGGATTGAGAGCCGACACGCCGACTACAGGTCGATGCCGGCGGCGCGCATCGCGCGCTTGGCGATGTCGGCCTTGATCGCGGCCACTTCGACCTTCACGGCGTTGACCTTGCGGCCCGGCGGGAGCGCGGAAACGCGCTTCAGGATCTCGCTGATGTCCCGGGTCGCACCGCCGATGATCCCCATGTAAGCGCCTGCGTCGAGTGAGCCGGGCAGCGGGAGCTTGGCGAGGAGATCGCGGGCGGCATCGAGATCTTCGACCGCGCGCGCGCCTGCGGGATTGATGGTCGTCTGAATGACGCGCGAGACGGCGACGCGCTCGTCGGGCTTGCGCCACAGAACGTTCTCGAGGACCTCGAGGTCCTCGGGATCCGTGACCGTTCGCCCGTCGAGGTGCGCGGCGGCGCGAATGAGGCTGATGCACTGCACCCAGCGGCGGTCCGAGACGACGAGGCCGGAGGCGCGGCAGGCGTAGCGGAGATCGACCAGCGCGGTCAACGTGTCCTCGGAGAGGACAACGGCGCGAGCAGCGATCTGTTCGGCGCGGATGTCGACGCAAGCGGCGATGGTCTTGCGCGCGCCGTTCGCGACGTCCGCGAGGAGGCCCTTGAACGCGTCGCGGTCGGCAATGTAGTCGGTGACGACGCGGACGAGGAAACGGTCGTAAAGCGCATCGAGCTCGGGCCCCTCGGGAAGCTCGTTGGAGGCGGCGATGCAGGATACGAGCGGGATCGGCATCGGCTTGGCGTCGTCGTGGAAAACGCGCTCGTTCAGCGCGGTCAGGAGCGCGTTGAGGATTGCGGAGTTGGCCTTGAAGATTTCATCGAGGAACGTGACTTCGGCGCTCGGGAAGTAGCCGGCCGTAGCGCGTGTGAAGCGATCCTGCTGCAGGCCCGAGAGCTTCACGGGGCCGAAGACTTCTTCGGGGGTAGTGAAGCGAGTCATGAGGACCTCGAAGTACGAGGAGCCGAACGCGGCGGAGATGGTCCGCGCGAGCAGCGACTTCGCGGTGCCGGGCGGTCCGAGCATGACCGTGTGCTCGCCTGCGACGGCGGCGGTCAGGAGCGCGCGCACGACGTCACCGCGCTCGGGGAAGGCGGCGCCGAGCTGCTGGGCGAGCTGCGCGACCGTCGTGACCGGAATGGCGGGAGCGGAGGCGCCGTTCGTGCCGTTGGTCTTCGTCGCCTGCGTGGTCTTCGTCGTCGTCGCGATCTTCATGAGCTGCTCCGTGGTGGGAATGGCGGTCGTGTTCTCGTTCGTCGTTGGAGATCAGGCTGCGGCGTGCGCGGCCTCGACCATGCCCAGCGTCGCGCGGAGCGAGGTTTCGATGGCGACGAGGCGGTCATCGATGCCGGTGACGGCAGCACCGAGGATTTCCCGGTAGAGCGAACCCTGGGTGCGAAGCCGCGCAGCCTCGGCGAGCTTGCTCTCGATGGTCGAGACGCGCGTCTTCGATCCGTCGGCGTCGGCGTACTTCTGCACCTCGTCGGAGAACGCCTTGAGCTTGGTCTCGAGACCGTCGTTGACCGCATTCACGCAGGCCTTGCGGCTCCGCTCGTCGGAAGCATGCCCAGCGAAGAGCTCGATTCGGCCCCACCCGCACGCGTCGACCGCGTCCGCAAGCCGACGGGCAACGTCTCCGCCGGCGGGCGGGATCCAGTACACGACGTGGGGCGGGCAGGCGCGGCACGCCATCGCAGCCCAGCGCTCGAACGTGTCGACGATGGCGGCACGAACGTCGGCGCTCGTGTAGCGACCGAAGTAGCCGCGCGCGGCGATCAAGATCTCCGAGGCGACGCCTGCGTGATCGGGCCGCTCGACGTAGGGAGACGCGCCGTCCTTCGGGCAGGCGATTGTGCCTTCGTCGGTGGTCGAGACCACGCCGTTGCGCGCGATGCGGACGATCGCGACGCGACGCTCGCCGTTCGGGCCTGCTGCGGCATCGATGAGCGTGCAGTCTCGTTCTCGGAGCGTCGCGCGGACGTGGGTCACCGCGCGGCCGAAGGCGACCGTCCAGTCGGGCGACGGGGGCAGCGTCTGGTCGGGGTCAAAACCGCGCAGGCGGAACGCGTCTGCGACGGTGAGGACATCGCCCTTCCAGGCGGAGATGGGATCCCACCATGCGAGATCGCCGAGGTGATCAGGATCGAGCGCAGGGGTGGCGGCAGCCGCAGCGAGCGCGGCGCGGGCCGCGTCGTTGGCGGCTTTGATATCGGCGAACTTGCGGCGTGCCATGGGGATCTCCGTGCGAATAGAGGGTGAGGGGCCGATGAGAGAGGCTGTTCAGGCGGCGACGGCGGGTCCCCAGGCGGCCTCGTTGCGGGCCTCCGGGTTGCACTTGCCTGCGCCTGCGCGGTGCGGGAACGGGTACGCGGGACAGTCGCAGACGAGCTGCCGAGCCTCGATGCGTCGTGCCTTGCACGCCGGGCGTCCCATGCAGCAGCCGGGGACGTGCGCGCGCTTGAAGCATCGCGCCTTCACGGCATCACCCGCAGCGAGGCGAACTCGCCCTCGTCGGAGCTGTCGAAGGCGGAACGAAACGCTGCGAGTTCGCGGACGCTAGCGACGAAGCGGCACGTCTCCGAGTCGAAGTTCGTGGTCTCTTCGAGAACCTCGGCACCCGCAGCCTCGAGGGCCCGGCGGTAGGTCGCGGCGTCACCTCCGTGCTCGCACTCTCCAAAGGTCACGGACACCGTCGTTGCGGTTGTCGTCGTCGTCATGAAGTACAAACTAGGATGCCACTACTGGATGTCGAACGACATCCGATTGAATGTCCCAAATAAGGGCGGGATTGTGCGACAATTTGATGAAATCCGCGCTACTACAAGGCTTAGAACGCGAGCGCTACGCGTGTAGGACGCCCCTCTGCAAGAGACGTCCCCCAAGCGCCTACGCGCGCCGAGGCGTCGCCCGTCGCAAGCGCGTGCTCGTGCGTCGGTCTTCAAAGCGCACGCACCGTCGAGCCTCGTGCCGCCTCGCGCGTTCTCGCGGTCCGTCGTCAGATCCCGCGGCGCCCGCGCGGCGTTCAATCGGCGATTGTGCGATCGCGCGGTAGCGGCTCGCGGGTTTCAGGCCTTCCACGGCCCCATCAGTGAGGGAGCCGGTCCCCGTTCACCTCAACCACCCGGTGCTGAGCAGCACACAACGACATGACCAAACGACAGATGCTGGAGGCGTGTCGACGCCTCGCTCCCGACTTCGCGCTCACATTCGATTCGCCGAACGGGGCACCGCGAGTGACGGCGCGATGCACCCTCCACGGCGAGCCGCTCGAGATCGCACACCCCATCGGGCCGCTCGGCCGTGCGGCTGTGGAGACCAAGGTACTCGACGGCGTGTTCGCTCGCTTGCGACGCGACGCGGCGTGAAACGATCACCGATGAACGCGTCAACGATGAGGGTGCATGTCGGCAGCTAAGAAGATGACCGCGACTGCGGAGCCCGAGGGAGGGAAGGATGACCTCGCCGCTGAGTGGGTCGCCCCCGCCGCGCTGACGCCATGGTCGAAGAACCCGAAGCCCATCGACGGCAAGGACGTCCGCGAGATGTCCCGCTCGATCCGCCGCTTCGGCTTCGGCGCCCCCATCGTCGCGCGCCGGGCCAACAGTGAAGTCATCGAAGGGCACCTACGACTCGCCGCGGCTCTCCGACTCCGGCTCGAGCGTGTGCCGGTCCGCTACCTCGACATCAGCGCCGACGAGGCGCATCTCCTGGCGCTGGCGGCCATCAAGTTCGAATCGCGACGCGAAACAAACGACGACGAGCTCGCCGCCATACTCGACGATCTCGAGGACAAGGGCGTCGACCTCACGGTCGGCACCGGGTACGGCGACGATGAGATCGAAAAGCTCCTCGACGCCGTCTCGCCCGCCGAGACTGGCGCCGAGGGCGACGCCGCCGAGGCCGGCAAGCGGAAGAAGCGGTCAAAACTCCGCGCCGGGCTGACCTATCGCATCGTCATCGATTGCACCGACGAGATGCACCAGGCCGAGCTGCTCGCTCGACTCGAGCTCGAGGGGCTCACGTGCAAGCCGCTCATCTCGTGAGGCACGCCGCATGAAGGTCGATATCACGGTCGAATCCAAGGTCTCGACCAGCGTGCGCGCCCGCCAAGTCGGCGCGATGTTCGATGCGCCAGTGAACGAGAAGTGCTCGCTTCGCTGGGACCTCGAGCTGCCCATTGCCGAGGGCGAAGGCGAGCCGTGGAACGTGGGTCTCGTCGTCGGCCCGTCCGGCTCCGGCAAATCGACGGTCATGAAGCACGTCTGGGGCGCGCAGCAGGCGATGACGTGGGCCGGCGCGAGCGTCGTGGACGACTTCGACGTGAAGCTCTCGATGGACAAGGTCGCCGAGGTCTGTTCGGCCGTCGGGTTCAACACCATCCCCGCGTGGATGCGTCCCTTCCACGTGCTCTCCAACGGTGAACAGTTCCGCGTCGACCTCGCGCGGCGGCTCCTCGAGCTCACGGACCCGATCGTGGTCGACGAGTTCACATCGGTCGTCGATCGCCAGGTCGCCCAGATCGGCGCTCACGCCGTACAGAAGTTCGTGCGCCGCAACGGACGGAAGTTCGTCGCCGTGGGCTGCCACTACGACGTGATCGATTGGCTCCAGCCCGACTGGATCCTCGACATGGCGACACGCTCCTTCACGCGGAGGGTACTTCAACGACGACCAGCCCTTGATGTCGTCGTCGGGCGCCTACCCATCTCCGCGTGGGATCTCTTCGCGCCGTTTCACTATATGAGCGCGACCCTCCACCATGCGGCACGGTGTTTCGGGCTCTGGGTGAACGGGCGGCTCGCAGCCTTCACCGCGATGATGCACACGGTCCACCCGAGCAAGAAAGCGCAGACCATCATGCGTTGTTCGCGGCTCGTCACGCTGCCGGATTTCCAGGGGCTCGGCCTCGCGATGGTGCTCATCGAGCAAATCAGCGCCGCCTACGCCGGCGTCGGCAAGCGGTCGCACACCTATCCCGCACACCCCTCGCTGGTCCGAACGTTCGACAAGAGCGAGCACTGGACCATGACGAAGGAAGCCGGCTTCGCCACGCAGCAGAGCGACAAGTCGACGATCAAGGGCAGCATCGGCAGCCGCCCCTGTGCCGTCTTCGAGTTCATCGGAGCGGCGATGCCGCGCCCGGAAGCCGAGCGGTTGCTCGGTATCGGCTGACACGTGGCCACCGGCAAACGCCCTCGGCGCAACAACCAGGGACCGAAGGTCTTCGCCAAGAAGGTGAAGGCGCAGGAGGATCTCGTCAAGGCGCTCGAGATGCGGAAGGCCGGTCTCGGCATCCGCGCCGTCGCTGCTCACCTCGGACGCAGCATCGGTTGGGTCTCGCAGGCGGTGAACAAGGCCATCGAAGACCTTCCCGTCGAGAACGCCAAGGTCTACCGCGCCCACATGATCGCGCGGGAGGAAGGGATCGTCGCCGCGCACTGGACCAAGCGCATGCTCCCGGAGAATGCCAAGGTCATCCAGGCGAGTGACAAGCTCCTGATGGATCTCCTCGGACTCGCATCGGCCACGCGCGCGGAGATCACGATCGCGAGGGAGCTGAACGACCACATCGATCGGCTCGAGGCGGGACTTCCACCGAATGTCTTCCAGCAGGTTCTCGCCCTCCTCGCTGGAGAACCTTGCACGTCGGCGGTTGTCGGCGATCCGAGCGAGGGGACTTAGCCGCGAGGACGCGCGGGCCCTCGCAGCGTCCACCGGGCGCAAAGCGCCTCTCTTCCCGCAGTACGCCAACGAGCCGGTCCGCTTCGCCGTCGAGGTGCTCGGCCTGCGGCTCTGCCGCGCCCAGCGGCGCATCCTCGAGGCCATCGCGCGCGGCAAGCGGGTGGCCATCCGCTCGGGTCAGAAGACAGGCAAGTCCACCGCGTTCGTCGCCGCGGCACTCTGGTGGGCTGCGACCCGGCCGCGCGGCCGCGTGCTTTTCACGGGCCCCGGCAACGCGCAGGTGCGCGACGTGCTCTGGAAAGAGCTTCACCGCATTGTCCACGACAGGACCAACCTGCGCCCCGATGGGCGATCGGTCGCCGATGTCCTCGAGGCGAAGCCCGCGATCATGCCGCACACCGGCATGCAGTGGCCGGACGGGCGCGAGATCGTCGGGTTCGTTCGCGAAGGCCCCACGGCGACCCAAGGGTTCTCCGGCCCCGAGATGCTCATCATCATCGACGAGGGCTCGGGCGTGCCGGACCCCATCTTCGAGGCGCACGAAGGCAACACCGCCGGTGGCGGCCGCATTCTGACGGCGAGCAACCCGACGAGCTCGGTGGGTTGGTTCTTCGAGGCATTCCACTCGCAGCGTGAATTCTGGGACACCCTTCACCTCTCGAGCGAGGACTCGCCCAACGTCACGGGCGAAGAGCCCGCCATTCCAGGACTGGCTGGCCCGGAGTGGCTCGCCGAGCTCGTCGAGAAGTACGGCAAGGAGCATCCCGTCTACCTCGTCCGCGCCAAGGGCGACTTCGCGACGACCGCGACGAACACCATCATCGGGCTGGCGATGCTCGACGCGTCGCACCAGCGCGCCGCGGAAAACGAGGGCAAAGACCCCGAGGGACCGCTCGAGTTTGGCCTCGATGTGGCGCGGTTCGGCGACGACAACACCTCGATCGCCCCTCGCCGTGGAAAGCGCATTTACCCACTCGTCGTCGTGCACGGCTTCGACGGCAACGCCATTGCCGGCAAGCTCCTCGAGGCCGTCCGGCTCTACCGCCGCGACGGCGAGAAGCCCGTCGTCAAGATCGACGGTACCGGCGGCTATGGCTCATCACCGGCCGACATCCTCCGGCACGGACACGCCAAGGAAGTCACTGTCGTCGAGGTCAACAGCTCGAGCCGGGCCGACGACGAAGAGGAGTACGCCAACCTGCGGGCGCAGCTGCACTTCGGTGTCGCGGAGTGGCTCAAGGACGGCGGCGAGCTCCCCGAGGACAAGAAGCTCGATGTGGAGCTGCTCGCCCCGACGTACACCTTCGACGCGCGGCGCCGCCGATTGATCGAGCCGAAGGACGCGATCAAGAGGCGCCTCCAGCGCAGCCCGGACAGGGCGGATGCTGTAGCGCTCGCCATCTACAAGGCCGCTCTCGGCGGCCCCGCCACGGTCGTGAAGGGTGCCGGGTACCGCTGGGGCAGCGACGATCGAGGCTTTGGTTGATGCTCCGAGCGTGAACGCAGCAACCAGCGCAAGTGGGCTGAGTCGAGTCGCAAGCGCACACGCGCGATCGACTTGGATCGCGCATACCACCTCTCAACGAGAACCGACGTTCGGTGCGGTTCGACGAACAACACTTGGCGGTCACGTCCTCATCCCGAAGCTCCGCTTCCACAATGGTCGGCGCACCTCCCAGATCATCAGCAGCAACGCGGCGAGCAGGGAGACGATGGCTCCTGTCGTTAGCGCCACACGAGGGCCCCACGATGACCACAGCCATCCAGTGAGGATGCCTGCGGGGAGGGACGCAACGCCCACGATGAAGTTGTAGGAGCCGAAGGCGGCACCGCGCGCGTTTTCGGGAGCGAGGTCCTTCACGAGCGCCTTCTCTGCGGGCTCGCTTAGACCAGAGAATGCACCGTAGACGACGAACAGCGACCACACGTGCCAGGGCCGATCGGCGTAACCGAGCGTGAGGTACGTTGCCGCAAAGATGATCCAGCCCGCAATGATCAGGCGCACGCGCGGCACGCCGTCCGACCAGACCCCGCCGAAATAGGACCAGAGCAATTTCGAAACGTGGAGGACGGACCAGAGAGCAGGGATGAGAGCCAACGGGATCCCCAACTCGCGTGCTCGAAGCAGGAGAAAGGCGTCCGACGAATTGCCGATCGAGAAGAGGAGCAGGATGCCGAGGTAGACCTTCAGCGCGGACGGGAGCGTCGCCTTCGCTTGTAACCTCGGTTCCGCTGGAGCCGCTGTTGCTCGCGGTACTTCACGCACGAAAAGAAGCGCGACAAGGGCGAGCACTCCGGGAATGGCCGCAAGCCAGAAGATGTGCCGAATCTCAACGTGGAGCGCCACAAGCAACGTGGCAACCAGCGGACCGACGACCGCTCCGGCGTGGTCCATGGCGCGATGAAAACCGAAGGCGCGCCCCACCGCTCCTGGTTCCGCGGCATCTGCGATGAGCGCATCACGAGGAGACGACCGGATGCCCTTCCCGGTACGGTCGAGCAAACGCACGACCAATGCGTGCCAAGGAGCGGTTGCCACCGCCATCAAGGGCCGAACCAGAGTCGCGACGCTGTAGCCGAGTATGACCAGCGGCTTTCGACGCGGCAATCGATCCGCCAGGCGACCCGAGAACAGCTTGAGCAGACTGGCAACGGCATCGGCTGCTCCCTCGATGACGCCGAGAAAGGCAGGTCCTCCGCCAAGCGTGTCGGCAACGAAGAGCGGCAGCAGCGGGAAGATCATCTCCGAGCCCACGTCGGTGAAGAAGCTGGTCACACCGAGCAGGATGACGGTTGGTGAGAGCCGAAACGTGTTGGCAGACTCGCGCATCAAGCGCCTGACGCGCCTGACGTTCTCGGAGGCGCGCCGAACTGCGTGCAGACCACGGGCGAAACAAGCATCTCGACAGCTTCGCACTTCCGAGCCCGCCGATCACGAGCGGACCGCGCTGATCAAGCGGCGCATCGAGTTCATTCCCGACAGGGCGGAATGTCGCGGCTCGCCATCCCGAGGGCTTGGTTGATGACGACGATGAGCAAGAGCGAAGCGGGCTCGGGCGCCGACGATCGCGGGGTCCTCGCCGTCATGTCCGAGATCGACGCGCTCGCCGAATCTACCGGTACGAACAAGGAGGATGTCGCCGAGGCCTTCCTCGCAGTGCGCTCCGAGTGTGAAAGCAACGAGCAAGCGCTCGAGCTTCTCCGCAGCGTCGGGCGCCACCGCACCGCCGACGCGGTCGCGCGCAAGGGCGGCAGCGTCGTCGTCCGAGGTGGTGAAGGTTCTCGCCTCGCTCCAATGCGCGAGCTCGATGGGACGCCCGACCCCGAGATCGCTCGCATGGTCGGTGAGGGCGCCGCCCGCTACCACCTCGAGACGCTCCGTCAGCTGGCCGACGACGACCAGAAGCTCCTCGGCGAGCAGGTCGCGCCGCGGATGCCGCCCCGGTCGACCGCTCTGCAGGTCCACGGAACCGCTGCCGTGGTCGCCGCGGGAGACTTCGCCGCGACGCCACGGAGGCGCACCAAGGACGCCGAGCAACCGTGCCGATCGGCCGCGTGCCGAACACTCATCGACTGCCTCTGCACGTGCCGCCGTTGCCGCAAGGGATGCGCCTCGCGGCGCCGCGCCCGCCCAACATTCCCGCCCGCGCCCATCCGCGCGTAGCCAACCATCCCATCTCGACGCACCCGAGAGGGTCGCGCCCCACCGCAACACCGCCGCGGCAGCGCCGCAGAAGCGATCCATCCATGAAGCTGATTCACGGCGACTCTGCCGCCCGTCTCGTCTCGGAGCGCATCGCGGCCCCCGTTGCGAACATGGCCGCGCTGAAAGCGATCCCCGTCGATCGCCGCGTCGACGGCATGATTTGCATGGTCCTCGCCGACGGCTCACTCTGGCAGCTGAGCACCGCGTGCGCGCTGCCCGGCGACGACATCCTCGTGGCGGGCTCGGGCTCCGGGACCGGCCGCTGGCTCCGCATGCCCGGCAAAGCGCTGCTCGCGCTGCCCATCGCGTTCGGCACCGCCGACGCGGCAGTGCTGCTCACCGTTCCGACCGGCTGTGTACTCCGGACCAGCGAGTTCGCCTGGAAAGTGACTGCGGACTTCACGGGCGGCTCGGCGAGCGCCATCGGGGTCTCGAGCTCGAACCACACCGGCCACACGAGCAAGGGCGACCTGCTTGGCGGGGCGACGGGGGACGTGCTTGCCACCCTCGTCGCAAGCTCTGGTGAGCTGGCCATGGGGACCATCGGCGCGGCGTTCACCACCATCGCCAACCGCCGCCCGCTCTGGAAGCCGGCGGACACGATCCGCTTCGACCGCATCACCTCCGCGTTCACCGCGGGCGCGGGCTTCGTGCTCGTATCGGCGGACATCCTCAAGAACGCCGGCGCGTAGGGGCCGGCGGATCGATGGCCCGCAAGACTGGCTGCCTGCGCACCGGCGAGACGACCGAGCTTCGAGCGATTGCCGGGGCCATTGCCGCCGACAGTGCCATCCTGACGGACGCGAACTTCCCGCCCGCTAACGGGATCGACTGCTCCGGGTACGAGACGATTCTCGTGGGCGTGGAGATTGCTGTCCCCGGCACGGCGACCATGACGATGGAGGCGCTCTTCTACGACGGGGACCAGCTCGACGGCGCGCGCTGGTCGAGGCTACTCCTCGGCGCGGCACCCGGCGTCACGCTCGGCGCCCTCGCCGCGGAGACCACGGGCGCCCTCGCGAATGGCGCGCAGTTTGCCGAGCTCCGCGTCTTCGGACACCCGAAGGTGTTCCTTCGCATCACGGCCGTCACCAACGCGGGGGGCACGACCAGCTCCAAGATCCTCGGCCGGCCCGGTCGCGTCCGCGGTGACCGCCGCCTGAACCTCTCGTCCTAACCAACGCTTCATGTCCCTCCTGACGAGCATCGCCTCCGCGCTTGGCTTCCAGTCCAAGCGCGCGCGGCTCGCATCCGCCGATCGCGGGGCCGTCGTCGGCGATCTGTCCCTCTGGAACCAGAGCGCGCGAATTGGAGGCGGCATTACCCCGCAGCGCATCAGCGCCATCGTGCGCATGGCCGACGGCGGCGACATGCGACAGATGATGGACCTGGCGAACGAGTGTCGCCAACGAGACGCCCATCTCCAGGCAGTCCTTGCGACCAACGAAGAGACGATCGCGGCGCTGCCGTGGCAGCTCGTCGGCGCCGAGGACGAGCGCGCGAAAGACCGACGCGCCCGCGAATGGTGCGAGCGCGTGCTTCGCCAGAATCCCGCTTTTCCCCGGCTCATCGGATCACTCGCGGGCGCGGTCTACTACGCCTACGCGGTGAACGAGACCTTCTGGGAGAAGCAGGACGGCAAGCTTGTGCCTGTCGACTTCAAACCGCTAGCGCCTCGCCGCTTCGGCTTCCGTCTCGAGGACGGACGTTTCGTTTGGCGCGATGAGGGAACGGATTGGAAGGGCATCGACTTCCGTGCCGAGCATCCCCACAAGTTCGTCGTCAGCCAGCCGCGTGTCACCGGCGATATCCCGAACCGCGAGGGCCTCTGTCGCTGCCTCGTGTGGATGAGCGTCTTTCGCAACTGGGTGATCGCCGATTGGTTGAAGACGGCCGAGACCAGCTGGAAGCCCTGGCGGATCGGTACGTACGACAAGAGCACCAACGCCGAGGAAGACAAGACCACCCTCGAGGACGTGATGCGTCGGCTCACAACCGACGGCGCCGCCGTGCTGCCGAAGACGATGACCATCGACGTGCAGTGGCCGCAGGGTACGGCCGGATCACGGTCGACACATGCCGAGTTCGTCAACGTCCTCGGGATGGAGATGAGCAAGGCGACGCTCGGCCAGACCGAGACGACGCAGAGCTCCGCCGCAAGCGGGTTCGCTCAAGCGAAGGTCCACAACGAGGTCCGGCGCGATCTGCGCGAGGCGCGAGCCTGTCAGATCGCCGCCGACATTACGCGCGACCTCATCGCCTCCATGATCGCGCTCAATTTCGGGCTCGACGTCGCGGTCCCGCGTCTCGAGTTTATCACGCAAGATGCGGTCGATCTCAAGGCGTTCTCTGAGGCGCTCGGAAACCTCAAGAACGCCGGCCTCCGGATCCCCCAAGCGTGGGCGCGAGAGCAAGCGGGGATCCCCGAGCCGAACGAGGGCGAGGAGTGTCTCGGCGACGCAGAGATCCCCATCGACGAGCAGCCCCCGGAGGATGGCAATGGCAACCCCGACCCGAGCTCCAGCCCGCCCGCCAAAGACGAAACGCCGGCCGACAACGGACAGCCACTCCGCCAGGCGGCGTGACGCCCCGGTCGTCGACACGATGATCGCCGACGGTGACGCCGTCACCACCCACGCGAGGAACCATGCTCATCAAGGACGCCGCCGGCAACGCGGTCGCTGACAAGCCGCTCATCGAGCTCCCCGACGGGATCATGCTCACGCGCTCGATCGAAGTGAAGGCCTTCGACCTCGAGAAGCGGACGGCCGAGTTCGTGGCCTCGACCGACGTGGTCGATGCGCACGATGAAATCGTCGACCAGTCCACATGGCGGCTCGACGACTACCTCAAGAATCCGGTCGTGCTCTTCGCGCACCAGTCGCGCGAGCTCCCCATCGGGCAAAGCGTCGATGTCGGTGTGCGAGGTGGCCAGCTCGAGTGCCGCGTCCAGTTCGCGACCGAGGATATGAATCCTCTGGCCGAACAGGTCTGGAAGATGGTGCAAGCCAAATTCCTGCGCGCCGTCTCCGTCGGCTTCATTCCGCGGACCTACCGCTGGGAGATGCGCGACGGAGTCGAGGTGTGGGTGTGGGCCGACTGCGTTCTTAAGGAGATCAGCGTCACCCCCGTCCCGGCCAACCCCGAGGCGCTGGCCAAGATGAAGTCGATGGCCCTCGCTGAAAGACAGAGCCGCGCTCGCCCTCCAGCACGTGCGGGCAACCGCAGCATGACTCCCGCGGTCTTGGCCGGGGGAAACACAACCCCCGACCCCCACGTGGCCGAGCCCGGCCAGAAAGCAGCGATGCCGATGCTCACCGAAGCAGAGATCAAGGCCCTCCAGGACAAGCTCGACAAGTCTCTGCTGTCCATCGCCGAGCTGAGGCTCGAGGCGAAGACAGCCACCGATGCCGCGGAGAAGGCGGCCGCGGCACTGGCGACGGCGGAGAGCCACGTCCGCACACTGACGACCGAGAGGACCGCGCTCGAGGCGCAGGCAAAGACGCTCGCCGACGATCGCGACGCGCAGAAGGCGCGCGCCGACAAGGCCGAGGGCGAGCTCATCGAGCTCGAGGTCGAGGGTATCGTCGGCAAGACGATCACCCCCGTCGAGAAGCCGATGTTCGTCGAGCTCCGGAAGTCGAACCACGACCTCTTCAAGAGCATGGTCGGACAGCGCTCGCCCCTCAATCTCGACAAGGCGGTCATCGCCGGCAAGGACGAGACGAAGAGCGTCGCCAACGCGCTCGACGGCAACACGGACGACATCGTCGCCGAGGCCAACCGCCTCGGCGCCTGATCGCACTCCCCTGCGGGCCCCGTCCGCCGCCGCCAACGCCGCCACCTCGCACGCGGCGACGCCAAGAGCGTGCCGAAGACGCGGAGGCTCGCCCTCAATCCAACCAAGAAACCGACCCGCGCGGCCGTGCCGCCGGATCGTCTCGACCATCCAAGAAGGTAACGAGCCATGAGCACCGCTGGAGCGAAGCCGCAGAACATTACGTTCACCAAGTACCCGATCAAGAACGCTGCCGCGCTCGTCAAGGGCGTGGGCGTCATCTTCGACGGCGCCACCGACGTCGACGTCGCCACCGCGAACACCGAGGTTGTCGGCGTCGCGCAAGAGACGCTCACCGGCGACGGCACCAAACAGTGCGAGGTCGCGCTTCTGGCGGGTGGCGGAACGCTCCGCGTCAAAGCGTCGGGCGTCTGCACCAAGGGTAAGTACGCCGTCGCGGGCATCGACGGCTTCGAGAACCAGACGGCCGGTGGCGGAACGACGGTTGTGCACATCTGCGGCGTTTTCCTCGAGACGGGCGTCGACGGCGACTTCGTCGAGATGATTCCGATGCGGATGCCCGCCGTGAAGGTCTGACCGGAGCCAACTTCAAGATTTGACGCGCGCGGTTGGTGCCAGCGCGCTCCTCCTCACCGCATCCGCGGCGGAGAAGAACGCGGCAATCCGCGCTGGTGCCGACACGACCCACTCTCTCCGCCCATAGAAGGGATCCCACGTCATGAATCACGCGATCGTCTCCGGCAGCCTCCAGTCCGCGGAGGACGTGATCCAATCGCAACGCACCGACAAGGGGCTCGCGTACGAGGTCTTGATGAACGGCCTCGCAAAGATCCGCACCTCGTCCGAGGCCAAGCACAAAGACCAGTGGAAGCGCCTCAACGACGAGATGCTCGCGATGAAGGGCGTGAGCTCCTCGAGCGTCCACTCGAACACCTTCCTCTCCAACATGTCGGTGCAATACGCCAACGACGAGTACATCGGAGAACGCCTCGTCGGGCTCGTGCCGGTCGCCAAACGCTCGGACAGCTACGCCATCTACCCCAAGCGTGAGCGTTTCGAGTACCCGGACGACAAGCTCGGCTCGCGCAGCCAGGCCAACGAGCTCAACGAGTCGCGCGACAGCAGCAACTACTCTGTCCAGGACTACGGCTTCTCGAACTTCGTCGCGAACGAGACCCTCGACAACGAGGATCCGGTCTTCGACGAGATGGTGGACCTCGTCGAGTCGATCAACGAGGGCATCGCGTTCAAGCGCGAAGTCCGCCTGGCGTCGGTCCTCACGACGGCCGCGAATTACGCAGGAAACACGGTCACGCTGGCCGGTGCCGACCAGTGGGATTCGGGCGCAGGCGGCAATCCCATCAAGGACATCCAGGCAGCAAAGGCCGCCCTCTACCAGGGCCGCGGCGCGACGGACGTGATGGGATTCTGCTCGCTGGCGGTCTTCAGCTGCCTGGCCCGTCACGCGCACATCCTCGATCTCCTGAAGTACAACCGCTCTGGCATCGCGCAGCGTACCGAGCTCGCGAACATTCTCGGCCTCACCGATCTGCTGGTGGGCGCCTCCCGCAAGCAGACCGCGAACGAAGGTCAGACGGCAGCCTACTCGCGGATCTGGGGTCTCGACTTCGGGATCGTGCGCGTCGCGAAGCGCGCGACGAAGCGCTCGGCGCACTTCTGCTCGCTCTTCCGCCTCAACGGCGATCCGGTGACCACCGAGTGGTACGACCCGCGCTGCGGCAAGTCGGGCGGCAACTACGCCAAGGTCGGCGTCTCCGAGGACGCGAAGGTCGTCGCCGGCGACACCGGCTACCTCATCAAGGCCGCCACGGCGGCATGATCGAGATGGCCAAGCCCACCGCCAAGTCACCGGCGGCGGACGGAGACGAGGCTCGCCCCGAGCTCCCCCCGCCTGCGCCCCCACAGCCGCGCGCGTCCCGCGACGACCTCGACGCGCGCGAGCGCAGTCAAGACCCCGTTGCGACGGACGACGGCGCGAGGTCCCCGACGACGAATCCGCCCGTACTCGCTACGCCGCCAAGCCCGCAGGAACCCCCGGCGCCATTGCGCTACCTCGTCTGGTCTCACGGCGCTCTCCAACGGAACGGCGTCACGCACGAGCCGGGGAGCATCCTCGAGCTCACGCCGGAGCAGGCCACGGCGATCGGCGAGTGTGTCCAGCCCGTCGCGCCCTCCAAGGCGTGAGGGAAGCGGCTCATGATTTTCTTCGTCACCAAGACGCACATCGAGAATCGTCTGTCGGTCAAGCGGTTGAGGCGAATCTGTGACGACAACAGCGACGGCGCGGCGGACACGGATCCCGTCAATCAACTTCGCGCCGACGCGTCGTCGAAGGTACGGAGCTACCTCGAGCCGATGGGGATGATGGGCGCCCTCGCGGCGCTGTTCAACGAGAGCACGGGCGAGCTCCTGAGCGGCAAGATCGTGCCCGACGAGATCGTTCGACTCACGCTCGATGTCGTCACGGCCCTCTGCGCGCAGCGCCACCCCGAAGTGATGCGCATGGACTGGAGAACCCTCATGGAGCAGTGCGACAAGGACCTCTCGCGGCTACGCGACGGCAAGACGTCGCTTGGTGGCGGCACGCAAGGTGGCATCGCCACGCCGGAGACGGCTGTTCAGGAGGCCGTCGCCATCTTCCCCGACGACGGCACCGCCGAGGGGGACCGCGCCGGTCGATGGGACGACATGGGGGGCTTCGCGTAGACGCGGTCACGGTCCCTCCGATGCTCGAAGGGAGCCGCCGATGTTCACGGTCGATCTCGAAGGCGAATCGGAGCTCACGGCCGCATGGGGAACGGCGTGCAACATCGTTCGCCAGGGCATCAGCCGCGGCGTGCGAATGGGAGTCCAAGAGGGCGCCCACGAGGCGAGATCAAAGCACACGTTCAAGAGCCAGTCAGGCGATCTCGAACGCAGCATCGAAGGCGTCGCACTCGGGTCGGCCAACGGCGGCGACCGCTTCGAAGGCGTGATTCGTGCGACGGCGAAGCACGCCACCTACGTCGAATACGACACCAAACCCCACCGGATCGTGGTGCGCCGCGCCGTGTGGCTGCACTGGGAGCAGCCTCAGGGTGACTTCCATTTTGCGAAGGCCGTCAACCATCCCGGGACGAAGGGGCAGCCGTTCATGCACCTCGCCTACTTCAAGTGCGAGCGGGCGATGGTCCGCGAGATCGAGCACGGGATCGTCGCCGCCCAAGGGGCGCTCGATCGATGAGCGATCTCTTCGGCTTGCTCGCCCTCCCCGCGCCGGCAGCCGCGGCGGGGGCCGCAGTCACAGATCCCCTGCTGGACGTGCTCCTCGCCTACGCGAAGGCGGTCCTCAACGAGGACCTCGGCACGGCGTGGGCTGCCATCGCGCCGGCGGATCCGCTGCCCGTTGCGTACGTCTTCAACCACAACCCCGATCTCGAGTCGTTCAACTCCAACGAGACGCCGGCGCTCTACATGTGGAGAGGGCCGGACAACGGCGCCAATCGCTACGCGCAGGACGTCATCGCCGACGACTCGGGCTTCCACGCGCTCTGGGTCCCGCCCCCGATGGGGCAGGAGGATCGGCGTGTGCGCGAGGCCATCCGCAACGGCATCAAGAAGAGCCTCCGCGCAGCCTTCGCCAACGGACGCCACCCCGCCTGGATCGTTCCGGGCGACACCTACTACGAGCCGGCCGAGTATGGCTCGGTCCTGCTGCGTCACGCGAAGTGCGGCAGCATCCGCCTCGGCCAGTTCCGCGCCCACGAGCTCGTGATCGAGTCGGAGGACAAGAGCTTCAGGCAGCCCTTCGACTGTCTCTTCTTCACCGTCGAGACGACCGAGTTCTACACGTTCGACGCGGCCGGCAAATTCGGCGCGCTCGACCACCTCCGGGGCACGGTCCGCCTTCCACCGCGCGAGCTCAACGCCGCGCACCTCGACGTCGTCTCGCAGGGCGAGACGCTCACCTACCAACTCGAGATGGAGCTCACGGCTCCGGTCGTCCCCGCGACCGGTCCGGCTGCGGGCCGAACGGTGGTCCGCATCACAGGCACCCAGTTCATCGACGGCATGGTCGTCCTCTTCGACACCACCGAGGCGGAGCTCGTCCAGTTCATCGATGAGACGACCGTCGACGCCACCGCCCCCGCGCACGCCGTCGGGGTCGTCGCGATCACCGTCCTGCAGGCCGCGGGCGGGGTCTCGAAGACCTTGGCGGCCGCCTTCACCTACGTGTGACCAAGAACAACCGAGAAGGCCCCATGACGATCATCGAGGTCATTCCGAATCCGTACATCGCCCTGGACAAGGACGGCGTCCCGCAGGGCGTCGTCGGTGCCGGGATGCCCGGCCTCTTCATCGGCGCCCAGCTCGATCTCGTCGCGACGCAGGACAGTGGCAAAAACCGCTTCTACTTCCCGCTCGATCGCGACGGCGGCGCCAAGAAGAAGGTGCACCTGAACGCCGATATCGTCACGGCGATCCTCGCGGGCGAGCTCATCGTCTGCGGCAAGGACGCGGCCAGGGCGTGCGGCCTTACCGACAAGGAATATCTCGAGCCCGACAAGGCCCTCGAGGCGGAGAAGGCCAAGGCGCTCGCCTACTGGCGGTCCCTCTGCGGGCCAGACGCCAAGGTCGGGGAGATCCCACGCGAGGAGACCAAGCGTAGGGACGGCGAGACGCCCAGCGTGCCGACGGCTTCGAAGCAGCTCACCCCCACGGTCAAGTTGACCAAGAATACGGAGGCCTGAGATGCCCATCGGCAACACGGGCGTCAGCCCGAGCTACAAGGTCCCGCGCTACATCGCGAAGATCCTGCTTGCGGCGGGCGCCGTTAGTGCTGCGAGCCAACGCCTGAAGTGCCTGCTCGTCGGCAAGAAAACCTCCGCCGGAGCGATGACCGTCAACGACGCGCCGGTCAAGTGCACCGACGTCGACTTCCTCGACGCACAGGCGGGTCCGGGCTCGCAGCTCGCGACGATGGGCTACGCGGCCCTCACGATCCCGAGCGTCGAGCTCTGGATCGCGGCCGTTCTCGAGGCGGGCGCCGCGGCGACGGTCACCATCGTCATCGCTGGTACCTGGACTGCGGGCGGCGTCCTCAAGTTCCGGTTGGCGGGCGTGACGGTCCTCGTCAACGTGTCGGCGACGAGCACGATCGACGAGGTCGGCGCCGCCATGGCGCTTGCCTTCAACGCCAAACAGCGCCTCCCCGCCACGGCTGCCTACGTGGGCGCGGCCGACACGCTCACGCTCACGACCAAGAACCTGGGCGCGACCGAGAAGGACTGGATCCTCTACTACGACGCGACCGACGCGCCGCCCGGGATCACCATGACGATCACCGGATCGGCCGCGGTCAACACCGCCGGCGTGCGCTTCGGAGTAGCCGGTGGGACCGGCGCGGAGGACGTGACGACGCTCCTGACCAAGCTGACCAAGACGCGGTACGCGCGCATCGCGCTCGGCCACAACGACGCAACGAACGCGGCCCTCTGGGAAACGCACGTGGACACGAAGGCAGGACCGCTCGCGCTCCTTCTCGATCAGCTCGTCTTCGCGCACAACGGCACCAAGGCGCAAGCCATCACCCTTGCGCAAACGACCTTGAACGCCTTCCGCGCGCAAGTCGTCTGGTGTCGCAACAGCGAGAACCATCCCTGCCAGATCGCGGCGCTGGTCGCCGCCGTCCGTTCGACCCTCGAACAGACCAACCCGATCACCGATTGGGACGCGTATCCGCTCACCTACCTCAAGGGTCAGGCCTTCGAGGCGGACGTCCCGTCCGACACCGAGCAGGACGAATGCCTCAACGCGGGTGTCACGCCGCTCACCACGGTCGACGGAGCCGTGCGCATCGTGCGCATGATCACCAGCTACTGCGTGAGCAACTCGGTGCAGGACGAGCGGTGCCTCGACATCGCCGACATCGTCATGACCGACTACGCGACGCTCGATATCAAGCTGATGTACGAGACGGAGTTCCGAGCTCAAAACCCCATCGTGCGTGCCGATCCCAGCCCTGAAGAGGAGCCGCCGACCGCCGGCGTCGCCTTCCCCAGGCTCTGGAACGCCAAGGTCTCCGAGCGTCTCCAGGAATACAAGAGTGCAGGCTGGCTGAGCGAGGAGCCGAAGGGTGTGTGGGCCCCGGTGTCCACCTTCAACAAGGCGGGCGGGTACATCGCCACCGACACGCCGCTCCCGGTCTCGCGCCTGCAGCACCGTCTCGACAACGTGATGCGCCAGATCGCCACCGTCGGGTAGGCGCGCGCGGCAGAGGGCCGTCTTCGCCCGCCCGTTCGACCTCGTTCGCTCCGTCGCAGCCGCCGTCGCGGCGCGGCGGAGCGCTCGCGTATTGGGCGCCCGTGCGCGCCGCTTCCGAAAGGACCTCACGTCATGCCCGATCCCGTGGTTCGGCAGATCGCGTTCTATTGGCGCGAGAAGAAGGCCATCACAGCGAACAAGGTGAGCATCGACTTCACCATGAACCGCGAGCCGCTCTGGGGACAGGAGGGGATCCTTGCTTGGTCGAAAGGACACGCGATCATGAAGGTCACGGCGTCCGGCTTCACCCCTGTGGGCGGCAGCTACACCTCCGACGACGTCGAGAGAATCCTCAACCAGGAGGACATCCCGGTGAGCTTCATCCTCGGCGGCAAGTACTACCGCGAGAAGGGCGTCGTCACGAACCTCAAGTACGACTCCGACAGCGAGAAGGGCACCACGATGGAGGAAGTTCAGATCTCCTGTCGCCGTCCGAAGATCACAGGGTAACGCATGGCTAAGTTTTCCGAAGTCGCGGCGGGCACGCGCGCTCGCCGCGAGATCAAGCTTCCGCTTCCCGGGGCACAGGTCGACGGGGAGACGGGCGAGTGGCTCGGACCGACCGACAGGCTCGACATCCGCGTCCTCCGCGACGACGAGTACACGGACGTCCTCGAGCAAGCCCTTGCGTTCGCAAAGAAGCGGGGACTCGAAAAGCCCGAGGACGGCGACGCGATCTACGAGCGCGGGAAGATGTTGCACACGCTCGTCCTCGCGTGCATCGACTGGGAATCGCCGAAGGAGGCGCCCGAGCCGTACTTCAACGGTGGTTGGGAACAGATCCACACGTCGGAGGCCATGACGCCCGAGGTCGTCGGCTACCTGT
Source organism: Polyangiaceae bacterium (assembly GCA_043732195.1). GTDB lineage: Bacteria > Myxococcota_A > Polyangia > Polyangiales > Polyangiaceae > Labilithrix. The sequence goes on along the minus strand of JAYTHX010000022.1, from coordinate 36,751 downwards.
TTCTCCAACAGCAACTCTATCAGGATGAGATCTCGCCCTTGCTGGGCTCTCTCTCGCAGGCCGAGCTCCTCGCCGCGTCGATCAAGACGGCAGGAGGGGATATGAGTTTTTTCGTCAATTCGCGGCCCGGTGTGCAGTGGAGCTTTCTGCGTTTTTTGGCGAGCCAGCTTATCGCCTCACTCGCGCGCAGCTCTCCCTCTACGCCGCCCTCCGAGCCGCAGAGACCGACGACCGCGTCGCCCGAGCGCTCGTCGCCGGCGCCGCCGGTGACAAGAAGCCCTGAAGGCGACACCTGATGGGTGCGTTCTCGGACGTGGAGATGAAACGTCCGCCGGCCACTGTCGTTGTCCCCGCCACGGCGTTCGCCAACACGTGGGTCGACCGTCCCGAGGAGGACGTCTGCATCGGCCTCCGCTTCGTTGCTGACGCCGATCTCGAGGACGCCCGCGTGGAGGCCTACCGCCGGGCTACCGGCTTCTTTCCCAACCACGAGAGGGACCAGGCGACGACCGATCTCTTCGTCGCGTCATTTCAGGACGCACTCGTGCGATGGGTCATCGCACGAGGGACGTGCGATCCGAACGATGTCCACAAGCCGTGGGAACCGTGGAGCGCGGCGCCCGAGGACATCGTCGTCGAGCAGGCCCTCACCGACGTCGGCGCGCAGCTCATTTTCGACGCCTGGGAGCGGATGCGGATTGCCTCCGATATCGGCCTGGCCTGCGCGAGCGACGAAGACATCGCGCTCCTTCCCGATCTCCTCGCACGCCTTCCCGGCCTCCTGGCGGTCTCGCGACCGCGCGCCCTCCGCATTCGCCGGTTGCTGCGGTTCGTGCTCGAAGAGCTGGAGACGGTGGAGACCCCGGCGGCCGCAGCGCGAGCCTCGCACCACGTCGCCGCAGGCCCACACGACGCTCTCTGACGCATGGCCCAACTCAGCATCAAGGTCGGCGCGTCCGTCGACCGAAGCCTGCAGGTGGCGTTCCACCCGCTCATCGAGGGCGCGAAGCGCGCCAAGGCGGCCATCGAGAGCGAGAGCAAGAAGGCCGGGCGGGCGATCTCCACCGAGACGACCAAGGGGACCAAGGACGCCGAGGCTCGCTTCCGCGAGCTCGAGGCCGAGATCATGACGGGAATGCCGAGGGCATTGAACGTCGGCTCCGCGGCCGTGAAGCAGTTCGCCCGCGAGACAACCTCCAATTTTTCCGCGGTCAAGAAGAACTTCGCCGATCTGGCGCGCGAAGCGGAAAGCAGCCTCGCCAAGATCGACAAGGCCGAAAAGAAGGCCGCAGGCCAGGGCATGGGGAGGCGCGTCTTCGACGCCGCCGGCGGCACAAAGGGCGCTGCGGCAGGATTGGCTTCTGGGGGCCGTGCCGCGATGGGAATCGGCAAGGCCGCCGCCGGCGCGGCCTTCGGGATCGCGAAGAGTCTCGCGCGCGGCGTGGGCGTCGACACAGATCTCGGATCGATCTTCAAGAAGAATGCCGACCTCGAGGCGCTCGCGCAGAACATCTCCAACTCCGGTTACATGGCCGGAGACAAGAAGAACGGCACGCGCGTCGCCGCGAGCGAGCTGATGAGCCAGGCCCTGCAGGTCGGCGGCGAGACTGGCAACGACGCGAACGCTGCGCTCGAGGGGCTGTCGAAGTTCGTCGGCAAGACCGGCGATCTCAAGCTCGGACGCGAGTTGATGAAGGACCTCGCGATCTACGCGAAGGCGACCGGCACCGAGCTCAACGACATGACCGACGCCGCGGCCGACGTTGCCACGGCGCTTCCGGAGGCGGCCGACAAGAACAAGCAGGTGCTCGCGGTCATGCGCGCCATCTCGGGGCAAGGCAAGCTCGGCGCCGTTGAGGTCAAGGATCTCGCCTCGCAGATGGCGAAGCTCGCGTCGAACGCCGGGCAGTTCGAGGGTAGCGCGGCGGACAACATCATCACGCTCGGCGCGATGGCCCAGGAGTCGCGGCAGCGTGGCGGATCGGCGAGCGCCTCTCAGGCGACGCAGTCGGTCGCCTCGTTCGTCCAGATGATCAAGACGCCAAGGCGCGCCAAGGAGTTCGAGCAGGCGACCGGCACCAAGGTCTACAACCCGACGACCGGCATGCTGCGCGATCCGCAGAAGATCATTCAGGAGGCTCTCGCGAAGGTCGGTATGGATCCGATCAAGCTCAAGACCGTCTTCCAGAACAGCCAAGGATCACGTGCCATCGAGGGCTTTGCCACCGTCTTCCGACAGGCCGGCGGTGGAGAGAAGGGCATGGCGGCGGTCGACGCCGAGTTCAAGCGACTGAAGGACGCGGCGATGTCGGACGCCGAGATCATGGAGAGCTTCGCCCGCGCGATGAAGACCGGCCAGAGCCAGGCGGAGGTCTTCAACAACAAGCTCCGGGAGAGCGCGCTCCAGATGCAGACGGCGCTTCTTCCCGCGTTGGTGGCGCTCTCGCCCCTGATCCTCAAGACGGCGGAGAAGTTCTCCACGATGATGACCGCCCTGTTCGGCGAGGACCCGAGCAAGAAGGCGGCCGACGACGTCACCAAGGGCGTCGGCGACGCGATCGCTTCCACCAACAAGCAGGTCGCCGGGGGCAAGGTCTCCGAGGCCCAGATCGCGGAGAATCAGAAGCTCGCGAAGCAGGCTCTCCTCGAGAAGAACATCTCGGCGGGCGACTACGAGAAGGCGAAGAAGGACGGCTACTCCGACACGACGAAGAGCCTGCTGAAAGCAGCCGACTACCTGCCCGCCATGGCGCTGCTCGGGTGGATCGGCGGCGGCGGCGCGGGCGACAGTCTCGGCACTGCCGCCGTCAACACCGACGAACAGGACATCCGGGCGAAGAAGCTTCGCGCCGAGAACATGGACAAAGCCTCGCAGGACATGGCCGCCACGAACAAGGACCTCCTCGCGAAGATCGACGCGGGGATCGTGGTCAAGGTCGCGAACCTCGACGAACTCAAGAACAGCGTCCCCGGCGTGAGCGGTGACGGTCGCCAGCCAAGTCCCGAGGAGAAGGCGGCCGGGCGATGAGCGGTACCGTCGCGGACGCCTTCCCGAAGGCGGCCTTCGACGAGATCGAGTTCTTCTACACGAACCTCTCGGTTAAGGGCGGCATCCGCCACGCGATCCACGAGTTCCCGCACACCGCCGGCGGTGAGATCGAGAAGATGGGCCGGCGGCCCTACGTGATCTCCTTCACCGCGCCGATGCACGACATCCCCGGCTCGGCGCTCGAGAAAGAGTACCCCAACGCCTACCCAACGAAGCTCCGACAGCTCCGCGAGAAGTTCGAGCAGGAGCTCACCGCCGACCTCGTGGTCCCAACGGTCGGCACGATCAAGGCAGTCGCGACAACGTGGTCGCAAACGTTCGACGCCCACTCACCGTCGGGCGAGATCTTTTCTCTGGAGTTCATCGAGGACCAGGACGCCGCTGGGCTCGTCGCCTCGGTGGAGGAGATCGGCGGCGCGATGGCCGTCGTCGAGATGGGCGACGAGCTCCTCGCCCGGCAACTTCTCGCGAACCTCAAGCTCGAGGCAACGCTAAGCCTCTTTCAGCAGATCAACGACTTGGTCACCGGCATCCAGGGCCTCATCGGGCAGGCCGACGCGTTCTCGCGCCTCATCGAAGGGAAGATCCAGGGCCTCGTGAACCTCTGCGCGTTCGCTGATGGCCAGCTCGAGGAGATGCAAGACCCGTCGAACCACCTCGTCGTCGACGCCCTCAAAGATCTCTGGCTCGCGGCCCAGCAGCTCGGCGAAAACGTCGCCGAATCGCGGCAGACAATCCGCACCTTTACCGTCCCCAGGGTGATGACCGTCGGGCAGATCGCGGCGCGGCTCTACGGCTCCACAGAGCGCACCGTCGACATCCTCCAGCTCAACGGCTTCGACGATGCCTTCGCGATCCCGGCGGGCACCCTCGTCAAGTACGTCGCGTAGGCGATCGCATGGGCATCACAAAGGAGGAAATCACCGAGGAGAACGACGACCGTGTCCGCATTCGGCTCGGCAATGATCCTGACGTCCACATCATTGAGGAGTACGGCTTCCAGTGCTCGATCCTCCAACAGCCCTCGGCGTTCACGTTACGACTCTCGGGAGGCAAGAGCGCGCAGGCGATCCTCGCCAAGCACCCGCCAGGACCGACGAGTCGATGCGCGCTGTACATCGGCCCCTTCCGCCAGTTCACCGGCGAGCTCGACGCGTCGAACGCCTTCGGCGACACCAACGCCACGAACGTGGAGCTCAAGGGCCGCGATCTCATGGCCCGCCTGCACGACACGGACATCACTGGCGAGCGCTCGTTCAACAACGCCACGTACGAGGAGCTCTTCAAGGCGGCGCTCACGGACGTTGGGCAGGGCCACAAGATCATCGAGATCTCGAACACCGCAAACCGCAAGGTCCGCAGCGGCTACGGCGTCAAGGTCAAGAGCGAGTCCGTCAAGGTCGACGAGGTCAAGCAGACCACGAGCGGCGGCGGCTTTCGCAACGTCGTCACCGCCAAGCTCGGCGAGACGTGGCTCAACTTCCTTGAGCGCCACTTCGGAAAGATCGGACTCTTCCCTTGGTGCGACGCGAACGGCAACTTCGTCCTCTCGCGCCCAAACGGCGAGCAGGAGGCGACCTTTCACTTCTTCCGCAAGCGCGGACAGCTCGCCTCGATCGCCAACGTCAAGAGCTTCCGATTCACCAACGACACGACCAATCGATGCTCCGAGGTCGTGATCTTCGCCCGCAACGGCGGCCGGAAGTTCGGACACAACCATACCCACGGCGGTTTCGTCGACGAGGAGATGAAGGGCTACGGCTTCATCGACGAAGCGAAGAAGCTCTCGATCCGGCGGCGCGTGTACCGCGACACCGACGTCACCTCGGAGGAGGAGGCGAAGTTCTATGCGCGCCGCAAGATGGCGGAGGTCAATCGCGCCGGTTGGAAGCTCCAGTACGTGATCTCCGGACACACCGCGCCGCTCAAGAGCGACATCGACAAGCGCGCCGTCATCATCCCGGACATGGTCGCGCGCGTCGACGACGACGAGCTCGGCATCCACGAGAACCTCTACATCGAGGCGGTCGAGTACCGCTCGCCACCGCGCACCACGGTCGTCACGATGATGCGCCCGCAGGATCTCGTCTTCGGCGAAAACCAAGCCCTCAGCGGTGCGGCGAAGGCCAAGAAGGCTACCGAGCGAAAAATGCTGTCCTTCGAGCGCCTCCGCGATCCGATCGAATTCAAGCGCGGCGACCCCAACGCCATCACGAGCGTGGTCGTGGATCCGTCGAGCAAGGCTTTCGGCCTTTCGATCCCGAAGATCCAGCCGTAGGCGGCCATGCAGCTTGAGCTCGACTTTGGAGTCTGCGCCCTCGACGACTACGACGAGGACGATCATCCGCAAGTCCAGACCGACTCGCCTGGGGTCGATGGCTCGGAAGGCACGCAGCCCGCCGAACGGCTGATGCCGAGCGGCTTCTATTCGCGTCTCCTTGACCCCGAAAAGGGGCCGAAGGGCGAGGTGGGACTCGGCGCGCCGGTGTTGGTCATCACCGCCGGCGACAGGCGGTACACGATCCCGCTCAACGATCCGCGCGATGTCGGCAAGGTGCCGAAGCTCCGCAAGGGCGGCTCGATGCTGGCGGGCGGCGCCGGCGAGCACCGTTCTTTCCTGGTCGTTGACGGGGAAGATCCGGGCGGCGCGAAGAACGCGGGGTCGATCACCATCTCCGCGAGCTACTCGAAGGGCGGAAAGAAGAAGAGCCTCGGCCTCGCCTTCAACGTGCGCGATTCGGGCAAGGAGGAGATCTCGATCGTCCACGGCGAGGGCCAGCGCTTCACCATGAGCGCAAAGGGTTCCCGCGGCATCACCCTCTCGAATGCAAAGGGCGACGCCTACGCGGAGATCGGCGACGACGGCATCGTGCTCGCTGGCGAGTCGAAGGTGCAGGGCGCGCTCACCGTCGGTTCGCAGCTGGGCGGGCTGCCGGTGCCCATCTGGCCGAAGCTGATGGCCTACCTTCAGACGCTCGAGGCGGCCCTCCTTGCCCACGTCGGATCGATCGGGCCGAACCCTATCGTCGTCCCCACGCCGATTGCGACGGTCGCGAAGGCCATCGAGTCCCAGCACCTCAAGGCGACCTGATGTCCTGTGGATTCGCGATCCCCGAGCTCAGTCTCCCGTTCCCCAAGGTCTCGCTTCCGAAGCTCCCGGCCGTTCCGGACCTGCCTGACTTCTCGTGGGCAATCGACCTCGGCATTAAGTTCGAGCTGCCCGGACTCCAGCTCCCTATCCCGGCGGTGTCGCTCCCAAAGCTTCCCTCCCTGCCCGAGTTGCCCGACTTCTCCTGGGCGATCGACCTCGGGATCGACTTCGAGCTGCCCGGGCTCTCGCTGCCGATCCCGTCCGTTTCTCTCCCGAAGGTCCCTTCGCTGCCCGAGCTGGGAACGCTCCCGTGCCCCTTCGACGATGAGGTGTGACCCATGCCCACTCCGCTCGGCTCCGGCCTCGCCGCTTACGCCCCCGGGGTTGGCCCCGCGGGCCATGATCCGGAGGACGAGCCAAGCAGGAAGATCGTCCAGACGCCCGTGGGCGTCCTCTATTTCGACCCGTTCGACCGTGTCTACTCCCGCAACGACGACCTCACGATGGTGGCCGGCACCGGCCCGATCCAGCGCGCCGCCCACCTCCTCCTGCCGCTGGGCGCGCTGCCCGGCACGGCGCGATCGGGCATCGACACCGCGTCAATCCGGCGCGCCGCGCCCGATCGCAGACAGCGCACCATCGAGGATGCCCTCCGGGTGACATGGCGGTCGCTGATCTCGGAGGGTCAGATTCAAATGGGAAAGGTCACCCTCGAGCCCACCGAGCCCGGCAAGTCCTGGTCGGGCAGGTTCTACGTGGAGGTCTTCGACCTGGTGACCCAGCAGGCGTCCACGCTCGCCGGAAACACCTGAAGCCATGCCCCTCGAGGATCTCCCGAACGGATTTGTGGTCCCGACGCGCGGCGCGATTCGGGATCGCTTCCAGAAGGACTATGAGCTCCGCCAACCGGGCTGCCCGACAGGCGAAGGCTCTCAGGCGTTCATCGACGGCTCGGTGATCGCCGACACGCTGATGCCGATCTACGCCGACGCGATCTCGGTCGGACGCGCCGCGAACCTCGCCGACATGACGCGCGCGCAGCTCATGGCCGAGTGCAAGGCGCTCGGCATCCCCGAGGAGCTGCCCGAGAGCGCGGGCTCCGGCTTCGTGGTCATCAGCGCGAGCGCGGGCGGCGTCTTCATCGATACCGGACGCGAGCTCAAGGACGAGTCGAGAAACCTCCGCTTCCGCTGCGCCACGGCGGACACGTACTATAGCGGCAAGGCTGTCCCCATCATCGGCGTCGACAAGGGCCCGACCACCAACATTCCCGCCCTGACGCGCCTCAAGTGGACCAACCCGCCGGCGGGTCTCGGCAATCTTGCGACGGTGCAGGCGGACGCCGACGGCAACGGCTTCACGGGTGGGCGTATTGCGGAGAGCGACGACGACATCCGGGGACGAATCACGACCACGCGTAGCGATCCGCCCGCAGGCGGCAACGTCGCGCAAATCCGCAAGCTCGTAAAGGACGCCGGCCGCGATCTGGGCATCGCCGTGCAGGAGGTGTTCGTCTACCCCGCGATCACCGGGGCTGGGCATTACGCCTACATCTTCACGCTCCGGCCCGGTGCGGTAGGCAGCTCACGCGTCCCCGACGCGATCCAGGTCGCCGCGGTCCGCGCCTACCTCCACCGCGCGCTTCCCGAGGACGACGGCATCTTTGCCGCGGAGATCATCGAGGAGACCGTCACCGCGAAGATCGGCATCAAGTGGGCCTCCAACGCGGTCGGCTGGGTCGACGCGCAGCCCTGGCCGACGTTCGCCGACGGTTACTACGTTTCGACCTCGACGAGCGCCGTCTCCTTCATCGTGACAAGCGCGCTCGGGGCGCTCGCCTCCGTCCCGAAGGCAGGTCAAACCCTCGCCTTCTACGATCGGGCCAACGGCAAGTTCGCGCGCAAGCGCATTCTCACCGCCACGGTCGGCGCCCCCGGCGTCTACACCCTCGTCGTCGACGAGACGAACAACGCGAGCGACGTCAACTACAAACCCGCCGTGAGCGAGGAGCTGTGTCCCTACTCCGCGTCGCTCGACCTCATCATCACGCCGCTGCTTTCCGAGGTTGACCTGCTCGGGCCGGGCGAGCAACTCGACGCGTTCTTCGACCAAGGCTACCGCCAGCGGCGCCAACCCGAGAACCCGATCGAGTGGGCGAGCGAGCTGCGCCACAACACGCTCGACAAGGTCGATGACCTCCCGCAGATCCACGACATCGACTGGCTCGCGCCGTCGATTCCTTACGTCCCGGCAGTTGGTGTCGCGGGCGCGAGCTCAAACCTGGTCGCCGTGGACGTCATCCTGGCCTACCCGATCTGACGCGTCCGAGCGATCGGACGCCGAAGGACCTCTATGCCCTCGTCCGACACGCTCACTTTCGACGACGACCCACCGCACCGCGCCGGGCTGGCGGAGCTCGGCGGCGGCGCCAAGGAAAACAGCGTCGAGTTCCCGCCTGATCCCGTCAAGCACCCGACGGCGCAGGACTTCAACCAGGCCTCGCGCCAGCTCGAGGCCGTCAACCGCGTGATGCCGCTCGCGATCCTATGGGTTCGTGTGGGCGGCGGTTCGGCCTTCATTCACACGCTCCAGGCCGCCGGATCGAATGTCGTCCCAGGGTCGTTCACGGTCACGATCGTGGGCACGGGCGTCACGCTCGTCTCTTGGAAGACAGGCACGGGAGCTCCCGCGGGGGCACTTCCCGCAGCGGTCGGAGTCAAGGCCAGCCTGACGGACGACAACGAGGTCGATCGATGCCGCGCGATCCTCACCTCGTCCGGTTCGGATCCGGCGGCGCAGATCACCACCAAGCTCGGCGCGGTCCCAACCGACGCCTGGTTCTGCTTGGAAATCTACTAAACGCCGATGCCCCTTCTCTCGTGCTTCACCGCATTTGGGCAGCTCGAGTTCTCGAGCGCGCCGAGTGAGGCGGAGAAGATCTACAAGAGCATGCGCAGCGGGTACCGCGATCCGAGGAGCGGCGAGGCGACGATCGACACAACGCCGGGCACGCACAAGGAAGCGGTCCTCTACGGCTGGGCGATGGCGATTGGTGGCGCACGCGTCACCGTCCGCCGCGCGGCCAACGAGCTACGGGCCGAGACAAGCTACTCGCAGCTGGAGGCCCAAGAAGCCCGCTTCAAGATGAGCCCGGCGGCGGGCGACTCCGTATCCACCCGCAGGCTCGCGCTGGCCGCGAAGCAGAAGGCCGCGCGCGGACCACGCTTCGAGGCGGTGTGGGAGGCGCTCCGCGCCATCGCCGGTTCGAATCTCGTCGCCTACCGTCCGATGACGATCGCCGAGGCTTCGAGCTACCCGCTCGCTCCTGGGGCGGTCGACGCGCCAGGCATCTTCCGCCGCCACGATGGCGTCGCCAAGTCGATCCGCTTGCTCACGGCGGTCGCGCGCACGGGCGCGGAATCGCAGACGGCCGACCTCTACTCGTTCATCACGCAGAGCTCCTTCGTCTCGCTGAGCGCAACGACCGCCACTTCGGGGGTCGGGCAATCCTTCACCGGCAACGGTGGAGCCCTCTCGGTCTGTCGCTTCTACCTGAAGAAGACGGGGGCGCCGACGGGCACGGCTGTCGCGAAGGTCTATGCGCACTCGGGCGACTTCGGCGTGGATGGCCTACCGAGCGGGCCCGCGCTCGCGACGTCCGAGCCTTTCGCCGTCTCGGACCTGACGGGCAGCTATGTCCTCACCGACTTCACCTTCGCACGGGACAATCAGATCCTCCTCGTGAGCGCGACGAAGTACGTCGTGACCCTGGAGTACAGCTCGGGGGACGGTGGCAATACGGTGGACGTCGGCACCGACAACCTCGAACCCTCGCACGCAGGAAACCAGGTCGTGTTCGACTCCGCCTGGACTGCGCCGTCCGGCATCGACACCATCTTCAGCGTTCTCACGGGCTACGCCATGGAGGTCGCCTACGAAAATTGGAACCGGAGCCTGGTCGAAATCAGCCTCGTGGCGGGCGATCTCCTTTGCGTCGACCCCGGCAACTGGGGCCTCGCCGAAAGCGTGGTGGTCGCAGGGTCGTCGGGGAGCAGGGCGGACCGGACGTTTCGCGCCGTCTTCCACCGCCCGCATAGCGCAAACGTGTACGCGACGACCGGACCGATGCCCCTCTGGTCGAACAGCAAGCGCCACGCGCTCGTCGTCGTCAAGGAGGCGGCGGCGGTCGACCCGGCGACCGTGGCCCGCATCCACGATCTCTTCGGCCGAATGATGCGCGGACCGACGACCTGGGCCATCGTCCAGCCCACGACACCCGGTGCCGCCACCGTCGGCCCCTTCGTGATCGGCGACGCCACCGGCTCCCCGCTGGGCGCCGTCCCTATCGAGAGCATCACCTTATGAGCGCCTTCACGCGTGAGCTCTCCGATGCCGGCTGGTACCGCGGGCTCAAGATCCCCGCGGCGGTACTCCTGAACATTGACGAGAAGACCAAGAGAGCGGTGAGTGGCACTGGCGGAACGTGGGCGCCCACGAGCCCGCTCATCATCCGCGGCGCGGGCATCGAGCTCCAATGCGCCCTCCAGCTCACCGGCGCCACGGTGAACCCGGCGCCCGGCAAGGCGATCCGCTTTGGTGACGACGACTACTTCATTCACGGCACGCCGCCGTCCCGCGTGATCGATCAGTCCCCGCTCGATCTCCTATCGGCTGGAGGCATCTCTCGCCATGCGAAGGTGAACCTCGATACCACGCTCGCAGCCACCCCGTCGCTCCGCACGATCCGCGCCGGCGCGTTCCTTCATGTTCCGCTTCGCATTCCCGATGGGTCGATCCTCACGTCCCTCGCCATCGACTTCAAGGTCGGCCAGACCCACGCGAGCGTCCCCGCGAACCTACCAAAGGCCCGCGTCGTGCGCGTCACAGCCGAAGGCATCATCACGCAATACCCCTACCCAACGAGCGCGATCTACGAGAAGGAGGGGTGGGTCTCGCCGGCGACGCCCGCGAGTGGGGCCGCGTGGTACGCCGCGGGTGCACTCCAAACGCTCACGCTCACCTACGACGGCGAGCTCGGCGCGCCCACCGACTCCTCGATTTACGGCTACGCCGTCGAGTGGAAGGAGGAGAGCGGGACCAACGCCTTCACCAACTACATCGGCAATCACCTCCTTCACTTTCGATTCACCATCACCCAGCCCGATCTTCGGCCGTACTGATGGCGCGCCGACCTTTCGTCCACCTTGCGGGCAACCTCTCGGGGTGGCCGCTCGGCTTCGTTCCTACGCCCGCGTTCCTGCGCAACCTCGATCAGTATTCGAGTGAGCTCGTCAACGGCGACGACGGTGGCGAATGGTCGCCCTCCGATCCGATCGTGATCGGTCCTCATGGGACGCCAACCGTGACGCTCGATACCGCAGGCTCGGTGCTCCTGGGTGACGTCGAGACGGTGAAGGGCAATCGACTCGACGCGGTGCTCGACGCAAGGCCGGGCCTCGTGCTCCAGGGCGGCGCCGTTCCGGAGCTCGCCGCGCCCCTCACGCGAACCGTCGTCATTCCGTTCACATCATGGATCGAGGGACGGCTCACCACCTACCCGCTCGTTATCGGGTTCAACCTCTACGCCCTCGATCCGGTGACGCTCGGCGCGCAGGCCGACGCGGTCATGGACGTCTACACCGTCGCTGACACGGTGATCCTATCCATCCCCTTTCAGACTCGCGCACAGCACCGCAACGCGACGATCGACTCGGTCGACGTCCGCGTCCTGATCGCCGGTCAGTTCAGGACCGTTCCGGCGCAAGCCATGAAGGTCCGCGTCGTCAGAGTTCGCGGCAACACGCAGGTCGCCCTCCACTCCAGCGCGGGCGGCTACGACGCGAACGGTTGGTATGTCGATACGGCCGCGACCGTGGCGGCGTTCACCGGCAACGGGGAGCCGCGCGTGCTCTCCTACATCCCGAACCAGAACAACACGGCGATCAACCCGACGACCGACTACTTCATGCTTCAGGTCCGCGGCGCCAGCGTCTTCGCCAACTGCACGTGGCTCTCCGCGACCGTGACGCTCTCGGCGATCGCCGACTTCAGGCAGGAGTAGCGCGTGCCGAACAACACACGCACCCAGATCGACGCGGTATGGGTCGACGGGTACACTCCGCCCGCATCGGACTGGGAGGACCTCGAACGCAAGGTCTTCGGCTCGTGGAATGGTGTTCGCGGCGGTGCGTACTGCTCGCCGGCCGGCGCTGCGGGCTCGGCCTACACGATCAGCGGGAGCGGCCTCCAAGTCGTCGGTCCGATGCGCCTCTCGCGGGGCGGCACCATCTACGGGGCCGCGAGCGCCTTCATCATCGCCGAAGGCACATGGCCCGAGATCGGCCCGACACACGCGGCGCGCGCGCGAAGGATCGTCCAGCCGATCTCCGTCTACTCCACGAAGTACCCGTGGCTGTGGACGCGCAACCACCCCTACGGTGGCGTCGGCTCCGTCGCGCTCGCCTGCCGCCTTACGTTCTCCAGACTCGTCGAGGTCTCGGATCTCTACGTTCCGCTCCGCGTGGTCGACCACGCCACCCTCGAGAAGTGTGCGATCCATTTCCGCGTCGCGTCGCGTCGTATCGTCGCGCCGATCGCAATGCCGAAGATGCGGATCCTTCGCATCCCCCGCGACTCGGGCTCGAAGAGCGGGACCGTGCTCCCCGAGCCCCTCAAGACGACGGCCGACGGGCTCGGCTTCGACTTCCTCCCGCTCGTGGCTTCACCTGACGAGTGGTATCGGGGCGGCGCGGCGCAGAGCTTCGAGTACGTTTGCGACAAGAACAACGTCATCGACGTCGAGAACTACGCGTACGTCATGCATCTCGTCGAGGAGCTCGGCGCGCAGTCTCCGGACGAAGAGTTCGATGGGATCCGCTTCGCCGAGCGCAAGGCCGACTGCGGCTACGCGCAGGTCAACTCGACCCAGGACTTCGTCGATCTTGAGTCGAGCCAGAACGCCACGGAGGGCGACTTCGCGTTCTCCGGGATCCGAATGCTCATCGTCGATTCGGACGCCCAGCTCGATCTCGGCGTCACGACCATCGCCTCGGTCGTGAACGGGATCTGGATCCAGGACACCTCGAACTGGCCGCGCGCACAAGACTGCGACACGGCCGATGACTTCTCGCCCAACTGGATCGTCAACGTCATCGCCGGCAAGAAGAACGGGACATCGACCTGGCAGTGCCAGTTCCCGTCGGCGGGGCAGCGCATGAACTTCACGTCCACGTCCGAGGAGACGCGGACGCAGATCCAGATCACCCCCGCGCAGCCGAAGGGGAACATCTACCACGCGCTCGTCCCGACCTTCAACGTGAAGGATCTCCGCTTCCAGTAGGTCAACCGACCGAGGATCTCGACAATGCCCACCGCCCCGTACGCCAAGCTCCTCGTCTCCGTGAACGGCGGCGCAAACACCGACGGCGGAGTCGAGGTGCCATCGGAAGCAACCATCCAGTTCGAGTTCGAGTCGGTGGTCGGGTGGCTTCGCGCACGTGTGGAGATCTTCGACTACCCCGAGGGCTGGGCGACGCCCGCGGGCTGGACGCTCGATGGGGCGACCGGAAGGATCTACTGGGATTGGACCGGCGTGTCGCCGCCGCTCATCACGCTGCCGAACAGCGGGTCGCTCTGGGGCGTGTGGATGCCGCGGCTGCTCGTCAACGAGCAACTCGACGACGACGAGAACGTGATCGGCAACCTGCTCGACGAAGACATGACCGCGATCGTCATGCTCTCGCCGAGCGGCCTCCGGGACTCGGGCGCGCGTGAGAAGCAGCACTTCACGACAGGCACGACGCGCATCAAGAACTGGCTCCGCTCCTACCAACGCAATCTTCGCGCGATCGAAAACCCGTTCGTCCGTCAGACGAGCGACGACGTCACGCCCGTGCGCATCCGCCGCTACCCGGTGCCCACCGGTGGGGTGAAGGTGCTTCGTGCGGTCGTAAAGGTACGAGACGACACCGGTGCCATCTACGGGGAGTACGAGGTCAAGGCGGCCTACAACCGCCTGGCCGGCACGCTCGCCGAGCTCTACCCCGCGGTCATCACTACGGTCATCGAAAGCGATGCGGGCCTCGACGTGACGCTCACCCTGAACGGCGACACGGACGTGGACCTGAACGGCGCGGGGCTCGCTGTGACAAACCTGACGTGGGAAGCGCAAGAGGCGTTCTTCTGAAATGCTGAACCGGATCTGCGGCATGCTCGCGGACGACCCGCCCGTCATCCCGATGCCTACCGTCGTTTCGGTTTCGCCGGATGCCGCGCCGGTCTGTGGGGGCGACGCCGTGTACGTCACCGGCACGGGCTTCTACGGACCGATCGATGCCATCGGCGTCACGATCAACGGCGTCGCATGTCCGGACGTCGAGCGCGTCACACCCAGGCTCCTCCGGGTCATCGCGCCCATCGGTGCGGCCCATGGCATCGCGTACGATCTCGTCGTGACGACGGCCGCGGGGGCGGACACCCTCTCCGCGGGCTTCACGTACACGCCCTCGGCGTTCACCCTCACCGGGATTGCCCCCGACGGAGGACACGAAGACGGCGATATCACGCTCACGGGGACGGGCTTTCTCGATGTCGACGACGTGCTCGGCAACGGCTTCTCGCTTGCCGTATGGGCGATCGTGGACGACCGCCACATCACGGCGACCGTTGAGCCCCAGGGACCACCGACGCCGTACACGGCCTCCATCGAGGTCTACCAGGCGGCCGGACCCACGACTCTCACGATCGGCTACGCGTGCTTCGACGGCGCACCCGCAGTCACGTCGCTCACGCCATCCAGCGGCTTCGCCGTCAACGACACGCCGATCACAAGCCTCGCCGGTCAGAACTTCATCGACGGTGCCACGGTCACGTTCGACGGCGCTGCCGCCACAGACGTCGTCTTCGTCTCCTCGACGGAGCTCACTTGCACGGCCCCTGCGCACGCGGATGGGGCCGTCGACGTCGTCGTGACGAACCCGGATATGCAGGATTCCGGCGCCACCGGCGCCGCCGCCTTCACCTACAACGCCGCGCCGACCATCTCTTCCATCACCCCGTCCTTCGGCTCCATGAGCGGGGGGACGACGATCACGGACATCGCCGGCACGTTCTTCCGCGCCGGCGCCACGGTCACGATCGGCGGCATGTCCGCCGCGGGTGTGACGGTCAACTCGGCCAATTCGATTTCCTGTCTCGCGCCCGGAGGCTCTTTCGGCGTGGCGGACGTCGTCGTCACGAACACCGACACCCAGGATTCGGAGGCGAGCGGCGACGGGTTGTTCACGTTCTTCGCCAGGATCCCTTTTGACAACTTCTCTTCCGGATTGATGAGTCAGTCGAGCTTCCTCTCCGTGAGCGGGCTCTCGAGCTTCACGCGCGCAGCGACGTCGCCGAACGCGAATTGCGACACCGTTCAAGACTCTGCCACTACCGTTCTGATCACCACCGCGGCAAACCAGGCGCGCATCTACGACGACGGGACGCACAAGGGCTTCCTCATCGAGCAAGCCGCCAAGCAGGGGCTCACGGGCACGAACTCTCCGCGGGACATCAACGGCGGATGGTCGGTGAGCGCGCAGGGGACGCAGACCTCCAACTATGGCAGCCAAGCCGGACCGGACGGGCAGCTCAAGGCTTCCCGCGTCGTCCTCAGCTCGACCAGCAACATCTCCAACTATGGAGACCTCGGCTCGGACACGGCCGTTCGCTGGTGCTTCTCGCAATGGGCGCGCAGCAAGTCGGCGAGCTCGAACGGCGATATGGAGATCGTCATGGGGAACGTCGCCAACACGGCGCACGTTTCGGCGACTCGCGCGGCATCGAACGTCTGGGCGAAGTACGAGACGGCCAAGGGCGCCACGCCCATGCGCTACATCTACCCCGTCAACAGTTGGGACTGGCACACGACCGGAGCCGAGGCTGCGAAGCTCCGAGACACGCTGATCGATTTCATGCAGCTTGAGCGTGGGGACTTCTCCACGAGTTGCATCTCCAAGGGGGCGAACACCCGCGGTCGCGACCTCGCGAAGTGGACGATGCCGACGGCGAACAGTCGCATCAACTTCTATGCGCGCTTCCGGCCGCTCTTCGCCTCGAGCATGCAGGTTTGGTACGACGCCTCCGGCACAGCCACGGTGCAAACCGGGTGGATAATCTACTCGAGCGACACGGGAACGAACTACCTCTACGTCAACGACTCCGACAAGAAGATCAAGGTGCGGGTCGGAGGCGGATCGGTCCTGACCTCGACCAACTCCGTGTCCTGGGCGGCGTTCGACGATGTGGAGTTGCTCGTCGAGGTGGGCAGCAACGTCGCCTCGACGCTGAAGTACCAGGTGAACGGGGGCGGCTGGACGGACCTCGTACTCGCGACCGATGCGGGAAACCCCACCCCTGGCACCGACGTGGCGCTCATGACGAGCGATGGCTCAGCGGCATTCACGCTTCCTTGCTTGCTCCGTGAGGTCCGCTCCTACCCGGTCGAGATCATCGAATCGGATCTGTAGCAAGGACACGCTCCGACCCGCGCCGCGACGCCCGGCGCTCGACAACCTCCGAGCTCGCTGAGGACACCATGACGCCTGGAGAAATGCAGCTTCTCCGAGCGATGCTCCGCGAGGAGATCGACGAGGCGCTCACGCCCGTCCGCAAGGAGGTCAAGGATCTCGCCGTGCGCACGAAGGCGCTCGAGGAGACCGACAGGAAGCACTCGGGCCAGCATCGCGCCGTGACGAGGGAGCTGATTCCGCAGCTCAAGAGCAACGTCGAGAGCGCGAGGCTCGGGGATCTGGCGGGGATCGCGGACGCGTACGGGCGGATCGTGCAAGTCGTGAACGACATGAGCGACACCGTCGCTCGCATCGAGAAGCGCGGGCTCGTCGAGGTGAGGGACGAGTCGGGTGCCACCTCAATCGTTCCAACCGCGCTCGTGGCGAAGAAGGCTGCGGAGGGGGCCGAGGCCGCGGCCGTCGCGGGGGCGCAGGCAGCCCTGAGCTCGAACCGGAAGGCCGACGCGATTCAGATCGCCGCCGACCGCGCGGACACGCACTCCCTGTCCGCCAAGAGGTGGGCGAAGTTCGGACCGATCATCGCCATCGTGCAGACGATCCTGACGATCCTCTACCACGTGCTCACCGCGAAGCCGTAGGCGCCATGTCCCCTCACACGCCGGAAGTCCACACGGCGCTGCGCATGATGCCGCTCCTCAAGCGCGGCCGCGAAGCGATGGCTCGCTACATCGACTCGATCGAACCAAGGCTTCGACCCGTCGTGCCCGCCAACATCAACGTTGTCACCCACGCGGACTACGTCGAAAGCGCCGAGCTCGTCCTTCGTCACGTCGTGCACAACGGCGTGACGACCCATGTCCTGTGCCTCAACGGATCGCTGTGCGCGCTCATTCAGAAGCGCACCGGAAACTGGTAAAATCATGGCTGTCGAGATCAAGAGGGACCCGTGGGTGCTCCTTACCAATGCGGTGATCGCGCTCGCGATCCTCGCACTTGTGTGGCAGCACGTCATCGACTGGAAGGCGGCTCTCGGCGGCCTCGGCTTGCTGCTCGCGCCCAGCATCGCGAAGCGTGCGCGTGGCGACGAGCTGGCGCCCAAGGGAGATCCGAAGGACGACGACAAGGACCCGCCGGCGGGGGGCGGTGGCGGCCCGCCTCTCATCATCACGCCGATCATGCTCTTCGTGTTGGTCGTCGGGCTGCATGGCTGCGCTCTCTTCACGAAGGAAAACGCACGCACGGTCCTCGACGTTGCGCAGGTGACCTGCGTCCTTGCGAACGCCACCAACGACGATGCGACGGTCGCCGCCGTTTGCGGCGTCGCCGACGCACTCCTTCCGGATCTGCGGACCATCCTCGGTCGACAGCGAGAGGCCGTCGCGCGCGCCCAGCGCTTGGGGGTGGCGCCGTGTGCAGACGGCGGTGCGCCATGACGATGACTCCGCCGGACTTCGCCCGTGGTCAACGACCGCGGGCCCTCGGGTACAAGCCCGACCTGTTTGACGAACGGGACCTCCCCGCCGGGCACGTCCTCGGCGCGGCGGTGCGCCAGGAGCTCGTCGTTCCGGCCTCGATGATGAAGTACCGGTCCAGCGCGATCCTGCAGGGCGGCGCCTCGAGCTGCGTGGCGCACGCGCTTTGCCGATCCATCGACATGTGCCTTCGCTACGAGCTCGAGAAGGCCGACAAGGCGCACGTCGAGCCCCCTCCTCCCTCGCGAGGCTTCATCTACTTCAACGCCCGTCGGCAGGAGGCGGTCGAGGCGCACAAGCGCGGTGAGCAGGCGCCCCCGATGATGGATGGAGGCAGCTTTCCGAGGCTCGCGATGAGAGCCGTCCAGAGGCTCGGCTACTGCCCGGAGCGGATCTACCCGTACAGCGACAACGCGAAGACCATCAACGACGCTCCTCCAGCATCGGCGTACCACGCGGCGTTCGACCAAACCGGCTTCCGCTACTACCGCGTCCTCTCGTCGGGTCGTGCGCGCGTCGCCGAGGTCGCGCACGCACTCGCGCTCGGCCGCCCGGTGATCTTCGGACTGACGGTCGACTCAGCCTTCATGGGGTGGGACGGCGACAGGCCGATCAACGCGATCGATGTCAATGACCGCGATGCTGGAGGACACATGCTCTGCGTGCTCGAGGTGGCCGACGACAGAGTCGTCGCCGACAACTGGTGGGGCGAGGACTGGGGCGCGAAGGGCCTCGCGCACCTCTCCCACCACCTCTTCGGCTCCGGCGTGATCACCGACGTCTACGTCATCGAGGCCGCCCCAACGTTCAGCAGCGCGAAAGAAGATGCGGCATGACGCCGAAGTCGAAGCACCTCGTGGACGTCGTGCTGCTCCTGTCGCTCGCCACAACGCTGCAGGTAGCGTGCGCGCCCGCGCCACCCGCAAGGCCTCCTGCCGAGGAGAGCGACGCCGCGCGAGGGCCGTCCTGCAGCTCGGCGTGCGAACGCCTTCGCGCGCTCGGTTGCATGCTCGGCCAGCGCACGCCACGCGGGGCGACCTGCGAGACGGTCTGCACTCGCGTGCAAACGGACAACGATGGGGCGGGCTTCCCCGTCGCATGCCTCGCCGCTGCGAAGACATGTGCGATCGCCGATGCCTGCCGCTGAACGGACCGCGCTCGGCACTCCTCCTCCCGTGAGTGAGCTCCGCATCCTCGGAGTGCCGTACGTCTTCGCTCGCCAGAAGCTGAAGAAGCCGTGCCACGAAGAAGCGGTGAGGATCACCCAGCGCCCGGTGCTCTGCCACAACGCCTGCGGCCTCTACTACATCCCGACGGTGGAGCAGATCGACAAGGGCGTCGCCGGAGCCATCGTGTGCCCTGACTGCAACGCGCCTCCGAAGCCGCACCGCATCGGCGAGCCCGAAGAGATCGATCTCGCGGTGCGAATGGCCTTCGGCAACGTCAGCCACATCGACTTCCTCCGCTCGCTCGGCCCTCTCGCCCCCAACGGCGTCGCGCGCCGTCCCATGCAGATCTCCGTCGCGACCCCCACCAGTACGGCACTCGTCACGCCCCACCAGACGTAGAGCGGACCGCGGACCGCAGGAAGCTACCCCATGGCCCTGAACCCAAAGCTATGTGCCGCGAGCCGAAACCTCGCGCTTAACGCAGCCCTCGATGTCGGGAACGGCGGCAGCGTCCTGATTCTCGACGGAACCCAGGCCACCGACGCGGATACCGCGATCGGGTCGCAGGTGACGCTCGCGAATATTGGGCACAACGCCACCGCCTGGGCCGCGGCCTCGGCGGCCTCGAAAGCGGCGAACGCCTTCACCGCGGACAGCAGCGCCGATGCGACAGGCACGGCGAGCTGGTACCGCATGCGCACCAGCGGCGCGGTCGCCTACTGGGACGGGTCGGCCGGCACCGCGTCGGCGAACCTCGTCTTCAACTCGGTCGCGATTCAGTCGGGCGCCAACGTCCAGATCAACAGCTTCACCGCCACGATGGCGGCGTGAGGACTCGATGAGCACCGTCTACATGATCCGCTGCCAAGGCATCGGTGTCATCCCCGACCGCGTCTACCTCCGACCGCCGACACTCGAGGAGCTCAAGGAAGCGCTCGTCACGGAGGTGGAGCGCCACGGCCTCGACGGGGACGGCAAACCCCGCGTGCGGTGGGTCATGGTGCAGGAGGCCGAAGCCCACGGGGACGAATCCCACGAAGGCGTGGCGTTCGATCCCACGGTCCACACGCGCAAGGTCGAAGGCATGCTCGACGCCGAGACCACGGCACGCATCCTCCAAGAGAAAGCGGAGGGCGCGCCGCCTGACACGGCGGTGAGCGATACGCCGAAGACGGCACTCCACGGGAGCGGAGCGGTGACCAACCCCGGCGATCCCGGACACGTGGCAGACACTGTGGAAAAGGCCGCGCGCATGATGCGCCAGGCCGCGACGGAGAGGGCAGAGCAGGAACGCATCGCAAGCCTCGACGCTGCGGAGCGCGAACGCGCGACGATCGCCTCGGACGACGTCGCAACGCTTGATCAGACGCCTCCCAAGGAGTGATCGGTGGCGACGGGTACCGCGATTCTCGACTTTGGCGCGTTCCCCGGGAGCGGACAGGCGGCGGTCGCCGTCGCGGACGCC
Source organism: Polyangiaceae bacterium (assembly GCA_043732195.1). Classification (GTDB taxonomy): domain Bacteria; phylum Myxococcota_A; class Polyangia; order Polyangiales; family Polyangiaceae; genus Labilithrix. The sequence continues at coordinate 15,997 of JAYTHX010000022.1, read as the reverse complement.
ACCGTGGGCGCCGCCTCGAAGTGCGAAGCGTGGATCCGTCCCATCGCGACGGCCGAGCACTCGGAGGACGAGCACATCGTCGAGGACCTCAAGATCACCGCGGGACCTCCGAGCGCGGGGGTGGGCTTCACGGCCTACGGCGAGTGCAAGAACGGGCGCCTCTACGGCACCTACAACGTGAACTGGGCGACCTTGTGACGGAGACGCACTGACCCATGGCCGTCGAACTCATTGGCAACCCGTCGGGCGTCAAGGCGGACGTCCACGGCGCATCGAAGGGCCTCCAGTCGATGCTCGTCGATGCGGCGGGCAACCCGCTCATCCGCAACGACAAGGCCGCGCTCCCCGCGACGCCGGCGGGCGCTCCCATCATGGGCGTGGACGGTGGCGTGAGCCGTCTCATTCGGTGCGATCCGCAGGGCAACCTCCAGACGGGCGACGAGGCGCTGCTCTTCGAGGATCCCATCGAGGCGTCGGCGTTCAACTCGATGCTCTGGGCGCAGTCGCTCACGGGCATGACGGTCACCGTCGCCAATTGCAATGTGCTCATGAATGCGGCGTCCTCGGTGACGCTCGGCAATTTCGCCCTCTCGACGTCCATCCGACAGTTTCCGACGCTGCCGCGTAGCTCGCTCATCTTCCGCACGCGGGCGCGCGTCGTTCACTTCACGAACGCGGTCGTCGAGTTCGGCTTCGGCGCACCTGCCGGCGCGACGGCGACGATCAACAACGGCGCTTTCTTCCGGCGCAAGACGGACGGCACGCTCGTCGGCATCCTCGCGTCGAACGGCACCGAGACCGCGACCGCGAACCTCTCGCTACCGAACAGCACGGACTACTACATCTACGAGGTCGTGCTTTCGAACGACCGCGCGCAGTTCATGATCTGGAACGCGAGCTCGGGGGCTCCGATCGCCGACGCTGTCGTGTTCTCGCCACTGACGTCGATATCGGTCCTCGCGGTGACGCATACGCCGTGCTTTCACCGCATCTACAACAACACCGCGCCGGGCACGGCCGCGCAGCTCTTCTACTCGTCGGCGACCGTCGTAGCGGGAGACCTCAAGCTCAACAAGCCCTGGAACCACAAGCTCGCGGGGATGGCGAAGGGGATGGTGACGTCGCCGACGACCTTCCTCCAGCTTGCCAACTACGCCAACAGCGCGGCCCCCACCGTCTCCGGAGCGCTCTCAAACACCGCTGCAGCGTTCACCACACTCGGTGGCAAGTTCCTCCTCCCCGTGAACGTGGCGGGCGCGGAGACCGACTACATCGTCTTCGGATGGCAAAACCCCGCGCCTTACTCGGCGTACATCACCTACCTGGAGTTCGATGCGATCACCCTCGGCGCGGTGGTCGCGACAACGGCACACGTCCTCGAGTGGGGGATCGGCGTCAACGCCAGCGCCGTGTCGCTCGCGACCGCAGCACCGAACGACGCGAAGCGCGTCGCGCTCCCTGGGCGCATGATCGCCGCGGTCGCTGCCGCCGTGAACACGCCTTACTCGGGCGGCAATGTCGGCGGCGGTGTCACGCGCTACGTCCCGCAGACACCGCTCGTGGTCGAACCCGGTCGCTTCTTTCACCTCATTCTTCGCATCGTGGTTGGCACTGCGACGGCCGCTCAGCAGATCCGCGGGAGCTGCCTCGTGGACGGCTACTTCGAGTAGCTCGTGAGCCTCCTTCTCGCTCTGCAAGGGAGCGGACCGCCGCCGATCGCGGGCGATGACACGAGCGCGTTTGGCGCTTTCGCGCTTGCTGGGATTGGCGTCATCTCGTTCCTCGCGACCGGCGCGGCGGCGCCGGCTCCGCTCGCAGGCTCGGCCGGGGCGTCGCTCGCGTTCTCCGCCGTCGGCAACGCGGCCGTTTCGCCAATCGAAGGCACGGCCGCAGCGAAGGAGAGCTTCGAGGGCGGCGGCAACGGCACGTGCACGTCGATCGCAGCGGCAGGGGTGGCGACCGAGCTGTTCTCCGCCGCAGGAGCGGGGGGCCAGTCCTCGCTGGCCGGCGCGGGCACCGGCGCGCTCTTGTTCTCCGGCGCGGGAGCGGGAGTCTGCAGTCCGGTCACCGGAGCCGGAGCGACGACGCAGGCGTTCGTCGCGACAGGGACCGGCACCGGCTCACCGCTCACGGGAGCTGGGACGACCAGCGAGCAATTTTCGGCCGCGGGCTCGGGCGCGTGTTCGTCGCTCGTAGGAGCCGGAACGTGCACGCTCCGTTTCTCCGCGTCAGGGTCAGGGACTTGCTCGCCCCTCTTGGCGACCGCGATCGCGACGCTTGCATTCGTCGAGTCGGGCGGCGGCACATGCTCTCCGATCGCCGGGGCCGGAACCGCTCGCGAATCGTTCGACGCCACGGGACTCGGCGCAGCCAGCTCACTCACGGCGGCAAGCGACGCGTTCACCCAGCTGATGCGCATCGGCGACGGCGCCGCGGTGATCGCCCCGTTCACGGGCAGCGGCGTAGCGACTGAGTCCTTCGGCAGCGCCGGCTCGACCGCGACCTCGCCGGTCCGTGGGAGCGGAGCTGCAGTGCTCGACTTCCTCGTAGAGGCTGCCGCTACGTGCACACCACTCCGAGGGGCGGGAACGGCGGCGCAGGGCTTCACGGCTACCGGCACGGGAACCTGTGCAGCCCTCGCGGGTGGCGGCGCGGGCTCGTTGTCCATTGCAGGCGTGAGCGTAGCCGCGTGCGCCAGTCTTGCCGTCACGGCAACGGCGGCGCTCTCGTTCGGCGCCACGGGAGGAGGTGCGTGCTCGCCCATCGTTGGTTCCGGTGTCACGGTGCTCTCCTTCCTTGCAGACGGGTCGGCCGAGCCCTCGGCGTTGGCGGGATCCGGAAGCGCTCTTGAGACCCTTTTCCGAGCCGCCGAAGGTGATGCAGCGATCGCGATCCTCGCGGGCGCGGGGAACGTCACAGAGCAGTTCTCCGCCGTCGCCGGCAGCGCGGCAGTCCCCCCGCTGGCATGCTCAGGTCTCGCGTACTTCGCATTCTCTGCCACTGGAGCGGGGAGCCTCCTGCCCCTCGTAGGCGACGGAGGAGGCCAACTCTCGTTCCTTTCTTCCGGACCAGGAGCCCTCGCTCGATTCGCAGCCGATGCAGCCGGAACCTACACGCCCGTGCCGACCGCGGGCGATGGGAGCGCGGCGCCAGCGCGATTCGCGGGGACGGGGTTTGCGACGCTCAACTTTGTCGGGAGCGGCGCCGGTTCGATCCCTCCGCTCATTTGCTCGGGGGTGGGAGTCGTCGGCCTCCTCGGCATCGGAACGGGAGTTGTCTCGCGCGTCGCGGCAGGCGCGTCGGCCGCGGCGCTCTTCACAGCTGCCGGAACAGGCGCGATTCGAGCCGTCGCCGGAGACGGCGCCGTCACATACACGCCCCGCCCGATCCTTGGCGTCGGGGCCGCTGCGATCCCGATCGTCGCGAGCGCGGGACAGGGCCAGCTCGTCTTCACATCGGTTGGGTCGGCGGAGGCGAGCCCCGTCACCTGCGGTGGGCTCGCGGCTTGCCGGTTCGAGGCCGCCGGCTCCTCGTGGGTCCCGTCGTTCGCGGGCTTCGGCACCGCCTCGGCTGAGTCTGCGGGCACCTACCGGACGGATTTCCCTCGGCCACTCACGTGGTTCGATGCACGCGTTGCACCACGCATCCGATGGCTCACGGAGATCCGCTCCTTGGTGTCGTTCGACTCGCGGGTAAGGGACAAGGAGGGTGACGTGGGAATGAAGGTCGGAGCGGTTGCAGAGATCATCACGACGATCTCGGTCGACGGCGTGAAGACGAACCCCACCACCCTGGCGATCCAGGTGCAGTCGCCGACGCAGCGCGCGACCAGGACAAGCTCGACGTACGTCTTCGGCACCGACCCCGAGATTGAGCAGGTCCTCGACGCGAGCCTCGTCGGGCTCGTCGGTCAGTTCCGCGCCCTCATTCCGTGCACGGTCGCCGGAAAGTGGGACTACATCTGGATCGGTACGGGGATTGCTCCCGGCAAAGAGGCGGGTGACTACGACGTCGAGCCGCTGCCCTTCTGAGCGGCACGCTCTCCGGCTCATCCACCGCCACCTCGGCTCGCGCGCTCTCGCGAACGCTGACACGCCGGACGCGCTCGCGGCGCCCTGGACCACCTTGACCAAGACGTGGCCCTCGTGCGCTCGACGTCCCGACGATTGTGTCGGCACGCTGTAGCCCATCGTCGACACCTCGACGACGACCCCCACTCACGTGACCAACACCGAGCAAGATCTACGCGGAGGTCGATCACCGATGAGCAGCCAACCTCCTAAGCGGACCTCCTCGATGGAGATGACGCTGGTACGACCGCGCGAAGACCTGCCGCCCATCTCGAGCACGCCGGGCCCCACCATCGTGCAACTCGCGGACTGCGAGCGCGCGCGCGCGCGCCGCGAGATTGAGGACGGAGCACCCACGCTCGACGCCTGTCCGGCGGCCGGATGCGCGGACTGCGCCACGTGCCATGGCCGGCACTCGGTGGCGTGCGGAGAGTGCGGCTCGCACACCAAGGACTGCCCTGGCACGTGCTCGGCGTGCTCGGTGTGCCGGGGCGTGCACATGGTCTCGCGCGCCGAGTACGCCGCGTGGCGACGAAACACCCCCGACGCCGAACCATCGCCGTGAGTCGAAGGCACGCGCGGTCTCGCGTGTGCGCGCGAGGCCACTTCGAGGCGCTCGCGGGAGCCGCGTCGCGCCCCAACCAAGGAGAGCAGCATGAGGTACGCGCAAACCGCAGACATTGACGACGCGTTCTTTCCTCGTCTCGAGGAGGTCGCCGACGAGGTCCTCGCGCGGCCGCGCGAGCTGCTCGCGGTGATGATGAGCGAGTCGGGCGTGCTCGCCAAGGCACACAACGACAATCCGAAGAACCTGCCACCGGAGCGACGCTGGAACGCCAGCGGGATCTTTCAGGCCATGCCGGCGACGCTCATGGGCCTCGGCTGGACGAAAGGGCACGCTGCCTTTCGAGCGCTCTCAGCAACCGAGCAGCTCGATTGGGCGCTCCGCTACTACCGTCCGTACCGCGGGCAGCTCGTGAGCGCCGGCGCGATCTACACGGCGACGTTCCTTCCTGCGCTCGTGCGCCACGCAGGCGACCCGAACTTCATCCTCACGGCCAAAGATGGGCCCCTTGGTTGGGCCTACGCGCCGAACTCTGCCTTCGATGCCGACAACGACTACGCGATCACCGTCGGCGAGCTCGAGGACGCCGTCGCTCGGAACTGCCACGGCCCGAGGTGGGCTGAGCTCGTCGCCCGCCTCGATGGCGCAGAGCTCAACCCGGACGCTGGCGTGGAGGGCTTCGATGTCGGCACGACCCGTGGCTTGCAGACGGCGCTCGCGCGACTAGGTCACGATCCCGGGAACATCGACGGAATCCCTGGACCGAAGACGACAGCCGCACTCGTGGCGTTCCAAGCGACGCGTGGCCTGAAGGTCGACGGCGTCTACGGGCCGCGTTCGCGCGAAGCGATCAGCATCGCACTGGCAACCTGCGCGTAGCGCGCCTACACGCAAGCGATCGACACCGCCGCCGGCCCGAAAGGGTTCGGCGGCTTTTCGTCGTTTGTCTCTAGGACTGGCGGCCGGAGCCGTTGCCGAGATCAGCGCCCAGCAACCGTCGGCTCAGGGCATCTTGACGAGCTCGTCGATGTTCGGTTGCAGCGTGATCTCCGTGCGTCGATTGCGCTTGCGCCCATCGACGCTGTCATTGCTCGATACAGGATCGATCGCTGAATATCCCGCAGCCGAGAGGGTCGACTCACCGACTCCCTTGTCGACGAGAAAGTGGACCACACGAAGTGCGCGGCCCGCGGACAACTCCCAGTTGGACGCGAAGCGGTCGGTATGGATCGGAACATTGTCGGTGTGACCTGCAACCTGGAACTGCCGCTGAGGCATCGTCTTGAGGACCTCCCCGATCGCAGCAAGCCCGGCTACTCCTGCTGGCTTGAGTTCGGTTCGGCCGGAGTCGAAGAGCACGTCGTTAGGGAGCTGCAGCACCATGCGACCGTCACGAATCACGATCGCAAGATCCCCGTCGTCGATCTGTTTCTTGAGCCGGAACGAAAGATCCTTGTACAGCGCGGCTCTCGCCTGGGCCGCGCGCTCGCCGGCCTCGAGCTCACCAAGACGCTTCTGGAGCTCGACGATGCGGGAGCGACTCTGAACGGTCTGCCCGGAGGTCCCGGCGATCTCCGACTTGAGCATTGCGATCTCGCTCTGGCGCGCGGCGAGGTCCACGTTGGATTGATCGAGGAGAACCCCCTGACGTTTCAGTTCTGCCCGCGTGAGCTGAGTCTCGGCGACGGCTTGATCGTATTTGCCTTGGGAGACGCAGCCGCCGACGGCACCACACAGAGCGAGAAGGGAAATGGCTACAAGGTTCATGTCGAGCACTCCTGCAAGCCAATGGCCAGAGTTCGAGCTGCTCGTGAGCAAGTCGCGTGATCCGGCGTGTGCAGGCCCCTCGTCTCCTGCGCGACGACGCAAGAGCTCGCGCGCGCAACGGCTCCGGGGCAGCCTGGAGAGCGCTTGCGATCTCCCAGGACAGGCTCGAGCCGCGCCGGCGCTCGGAATTCCTGCGCGGCCGCGCAGCCTATGCGCGTCGCGACCGTCTCAACGGTGGGATCGTTGACCGCATCTTCCATCCGCGGCTGACAGGCTGCGCGAGACGGAGGTTCGGTCACGGGTGACGTTGAACGGTGCGCGAGCGCAGGCCAAGTCGCCAAAGTTTCCAAGCGGCCCTTGCCCAACGCGAACGAGACTGACGATCTCCGAGCAACAGCACCCTGAAGCCACTGAGCGCGAGGTCGACCCCCGCGGCGCGCGCCCTGCCTGGACGTCAGCATCAGCCGCTCGCGACTCACGCTCTTGGTTGGCACGACCAGTGCGTGCGAGCTGTCGGGTGGTCGGCGTAATCCTCGCGTCTGCCCCTCAGACCGACCGGAGAGCTTTATGTTCGTAAGATCGACGTCGACGCCGCGACGGCTGGCGATGGCGTTCGTGGTGACATCGGCGACGCTGATGGCTCGTCATCAGGCTGCCTACGGACAGGAGGCGGCGAGCACCGCCAGAGCGTGGCAGCTTATCGATGGTCGGAGCTGGCAGATCGTGTCCCGGCCCGGCGATACCGAGGAGACCGCCACGACAGACACGGCGCAAGGTACCCGCGGCGTCTGCCCGCCGGGCATGGTGGACGTTCGCGGAGCAATGAAGCGAGACGGGGCACGCTCCGTCGAATCGCTCCAGGATGCCTCTTGCACAGAGTGGATCCCAAACAGCAGCCCGGGCCGATGCGCGCAGTTCGACGCCGCACATTGGCTCGCTCAAGCGCAGGAGCTCTCAACCATCGACCTGCACTTCTGTATCGATCGCTTCGAGTATCCAGATCGGCGAGGCGCATATCCCGTCGTCGCCGTGACCTTCGACGAGGCGGAGGCAACGTGCGGCAAGAATCGCGCGCGCCTTTGCACTGAGGACGAGTGGACATTCGCGTGCGAAGGGGAAAACGCGCTGCCGTACCCGTACGGCTACCAGCGCGACGACCGAGCATGCGTGATCGATCGGCAATGGAGGGCTTTCGATGCGGCACAACTGTCGCCTCGAGCGGGTCCGGGCGCCATGCAGGAGCTCGACAAGCTTTGGCAGGGCGAGGCATCCGGGGCGCGGCCAGCGTGTCGGAGTCCGTTCGGCGTGTACGATCTGACGGGCAACGTCGACGAGTGGACGCGCTCGACGCAACCCGGCCGTCGTTCGATCCTCAAGGGTGGATACTGGGGCCCGGTTCGCACGCGATGCCGACCGTCGACGCGAGCGCACGGTGAGGACTTCTTCTTCTACCAGCAAGGCTTCCGGTGCTGCGCGGACATTCCGACCTGACGCTCCTCGCCAAGGCGACGAGCACAGACGTGGAATTGTCCACATCGCGAGCGTCTTCCTTGGGCGCGACACAGGAACGGCGGGTGTGGCGTTCCGTCCGCGAATGATGTCCGGCGGTCACCGCTGGAATGCGTGATGCACGGATTGCGAGTCGCGCGATCAGTGGCGCTGGGCGGCATGGCGGATCGGATTATGCAGCCCGACCGAGACTTCGAAGCCTCCACTCCGTGGTGATTGCCCGCATTCGCGCACGGCGTCGTCAAGCAGGCTCCATCGCCGCGCTGTACTCGCCGCCCCGCGCCGCGCGGTTGCACCTCGCCCGATGGACGAGCGCGCGTTGCGCGGCGGACACGTTGTCGGCCTGCCCTCTCCAGATCTCCAAGGCGGGCTCTTGAATCGCGCGGGCGAACGAGAACGAGATCGCCCACGGTAGACGCCCCTTGAACCGTCGATTCATGGCGTTGAGCCGAGCCGAGGCCAGTTCGCCGGGTTGACCGCCCGATAGAAACGCGATTCCAGGAACGGCAGCGGGGACGGCTTGCAAGAGGCACCGCACGCTCGCGTCCGCGACCTCATCGACGTCTTCTTGTTCGGGACAGGCCGATCCGGGAAGCACCATGTTCGGCTTCAGAAGCATGCCCTCCAGAGCGACACGCTGCATGTAGAGCTCGTCGAAGACGCTCCGCAGCACGCGCTCCGTAACCTCGCTGCACCGCGCGAGGGTGTGCGCCCCGTCCATGAGCACCTCAGGTTCGACGACGGGGACCAGGCCAGCCTCCTGGCAGAGCGCGGCGTAGCGCGCCAAGGTCTGCGCGTTGGCTTCGATGCAGCCGCGGCTCGGGATCCCGTCGCCCATGGCAATCACCGCGCGCCACTTGGCAAAGCGGGCCCCCATCCGCGAGTACTCGGCGAGGCGCTCGCGCAATCCGTCGAGCCCCTCGCTCACCTGCTCTCCAGGATGGCCGGCCAAGGCTCGCTCGCCGGTGTCGACTTTGATGCCCGGGATGATCGCTTCAGCGACGAGCGCTTCGACGAAGGAAGTGCCTGCCGTCGTTCGCTGGCGGATCGTTTCATCGTACAGAATCGCGCCGCTGATGCACTCACCGAGCCCCTTCGCTGTCACGAGCAATTCTCGATACGCGCGCCGTGTCTCTTCGGTTTGCGCGATGCCGACCTTCGCAAACCGCTTGTTGCAGGTTGGGGTGCTTTCATCCATCGCCAAGAGGCCCTTGTCATTGGCGACGAGCATTCGCGCCGTGTCCACGAGCTGTTCTGCGATCATTTGGGGCCGCCCCACTTCCAGTTGCGAATCTCCGGCAAGTCCTCGCCGTGCCGGCCGATGAACAGCTTGTGCTCGAGCAGCTTGTCCTCGAGCTGCTGCTTCAAGTAGATGCCCTTGTCTCCCGTCTGCGGGACGCGGTCGATCGTGTCCATCACGAGATGGAAGCGATCCAGCTCGTTCAGCACCGTCATATCGAAGGGCGTGGTGACGGTGCCCTCCTCCTTGTAGCCGCGCACGTGAATGTTGTGATGGTTGGTGCGGCGGTACGTCAGACGGTGGATGAGCCACGGGTACGCGTGGAACGCAAAGATGACCGGCTTGTCCTTGGTGAAGAGCTCGTCGAAGTCCGTGTCGCAGAGGCCGTGGGGGTGCTCGCTTTGAGGCTGCAGCCTCATCAGGTCGACGACGTTGACCACGCGGATCTTCAGATCCGGCAGACGCTCGCGCATGATCGAGACAGCGGCGAGCGTCTCCAGCGTGGGCACGTCGCCGCAGCAGGCCATGACGACATCGGGCGCGACGTCCTGGTCGTTGCTGGCCCACTGCCAGATGCCGATGCCTTCGCTGCAGTGCTTCGCCGCCGCGTCCATCGTCAACCACTGCGGCGCTGGGTGCTTGCCGGCGATCACGACGTTGACGTAGTGACGGCTCCGTAGGCAGTGGTCCATGACCGAGAGCAGACAGTTCGCGTCCGGCGGAAGGTAAACGCGTACGACTTCCGCCTTTTTGTTCACGACGTGATCGATGAAGCCCGGGTCCTGGTGCGTGAACCCGTTGTGGTCCTGACGCCAGACGTGCGACGCCAACAGGTAGTTCAACGAGGCGATCTTCCGCCGCCAGGGCAGATGCGACGTGACCTTGAGCCACTTGGCGTGTTGGTTGAACATCGAATCAATGATGTGAATGAACGCCTCGTAGCAGTTGAAGACGCCGTGCCGTCCGGTGAGCAGGTACCCCTCGAGCCAGCCCTCGCACTGGTGCTCGCTGAGCATCTCCATCACACGGCCAGCGTGCGCGAGGAACTCGTCGTTCGGCACCGTCTTCGCGTCCCATTGCCGGTTCGTCACCTCGAAGAGAGCCTCCAGGCCATTGGAGAGAGTCTCGTCCGGACCGAAGACCCGAAAGTTCTGTTCCTCGGCGTTCAGCTTCGCGACGTCACGCAAGAAGGCGCCGAGCACGTGCGTGTCGCCGACGCCGCGCACCCCGGGCGACGGCACGTCGACCGCGTAGGCGCGGAAGTCCGGCATTCGCAGATCGCGAAGCAGCATGCCGCCATTGGCGTGCGGATTCGCGCCCATCCGTCGGTCGCCCTTCGGCGCAAGCTCGGCGAGCTCCGGCTTCAGGCGGCCGCTATCGTCGAAGAGCTCCTCCGGACGATAGCTTCTGAGCCACTCCTCGAGCAGCGCGAGATGCTCCGGATGCGTCGCGGGATCGGAGAGCGGAACCTGGTGCGAGCGGAACGTCCCTTCGATCTGGAGGCCGTCGACGACCTTGGGCCCCGTCCAGCCCTTCGGTGACCTGAGAATGATCATCGGCCAGCGCGGGCGCTCGACGTTGCCGTGGGTGAGCGCATCCTCCTGAATCTTCTGGATCTGCTCGATCGCGGTATCGAGCGCCGCGGCCATGGCCTGATGCATGGCCTCCGGCTCGTGACCCTCGACGAAGTACGGCGTCCATCCGTATCCACGGAAGAGCTGCTCGAGTTCCTCGTGCGTGATGCGGGCAAGAACGGTCGGGTTGGAAATCTTGTAGCCGTTGAGATGGAGGATCGGGAGGACCGCGCCGTCGGTCACCGGATCGAGAAACTTGTTCGAGTGCCACGCCGTGGCCAAGGGGCCCGTCTCCGCCTCCCCGTCGCCGACGACGCAAGCCACGATGAGATCGGGATTGTCGAAGACCGCACCAAACGAATGGCTGAGCGAGTAGCCAAGCTCGCCGCCCTCGTGGATTGAGCCCGGACATTCGGGCGATGCATGGCTCGGAATTCCTCCCGGAAACGAGAATTGGAGAAAGAGCTTTCGCAGCCCGGCTTCATCCTGGCTCACGTCGGGATAGATCTCGCTGTAGGTACCTTCGAGGTACGTGTTGCCCACGACGGCCGGACCGCCGTGCCCCGGCCCCGACACGTAGAGCATGTTGACGTCGTACTTGTTGATGACGCGATTCAGGTGGACGTAGATGAAGTTCTGCCCCGGGGTCGTGCCCCAGTGTCCGAGCAGCATGCGCTTCACATCCGTCAGCGCGAGAGGTCGCTTGAGCAGCGGATTGTCGAACAAGTAGATCTGGCCGACGGAGATGTAGTTCGCCGCGCGCCAGTAGGCGTCTATCTTCTGGAGCAGGCTCGGATCTAGCTTCGTAGGTTTCATGGATGTACCTCGTGGGCGGCGCTCGTCGGGTCCGTTCTTGCGTGTCGCAGCACTTTCACGAGCTCCAGGATCACTGTGGGGATAGCGCCCACCGCGAGAAGCTCGAGGCAGTTGCCGAATGCGAGTGGCGCCGTCCTCAGGAAGCGGCCGAACACGACGCTGTGTTGGCTCCACACTTGGAGACCGATCGAGATGCCGACGACGAGCAGGAGGGGGACGTTCGCAAAGGGCGAGATCCGCCAGATGGGTTTGCTCTCGCTGCGGGCGCCGAACGATCGAAAGAGCTCGGCGAAGACGAGGACGGCAAAGGCCGATGTGCGAGCGGTCGCCGTCGTCCCGGTTCGGAGCAGATAAACGTAGGTGGTGAGCGAGACGGACGCCGTAAGGAACCCGGTGAAGAACATCGTGCGCAGGAAGGGGGCATTGGCGATGCGCTCCGCTCCCGCGCGGGGTTGTCGCTTCATCACGTCGGGATCGATGGGATCGGTGGCGAGGCACATGGCGGGCAACCCATCGGTGACGAGATTAACCCAAAGCAATTGGATCGGGAGGAGCGGCATCGGCAGTCCGACGACCACGCATACTGCAACGAGAAGGAGCTCGCCGGTGTTGCCCGCGAGCAGGTACTGCAACGTCTTTCGGATGTTGTCGTAGATCTGAGTGATCCCCTCGAATAGTCACAGGATGCCGAGGACTTGGACGAAGACTTCGTGCTCGCGAACGATCCTGTCGAAGGCGGTGATGAGCCGCTCGAACCAGTCCTCGCGCATGAAGGCCAATTGGCGATACCAGAAGTTGCCTTGCCAGTAGAGGGAGTGGGTTCGATGGGTCGCGGTGCTGACCTTCAGCGTCCGGTCGAGTTGCGAGGCCTCGCTCGCGGCTCCGAGCAGGGTGAGGAGCGCGTGGGCGATGGCGAACAGGAAGAGGAGCCGGTCACGGCGGTCGGCGCGACCGATGTGGGTCGCGCTCAGGCCGAGACCGAAGCGGATGTCCTTGGTGTCGCGGAAGGTCTCTTCGATCGTGAACCGGCGGCCGTAGAGCTTCACGATCTCCGACGCCGTCTTGCTGGAGAGCGAGGTCGCCAGACACCACGGCTCCTTCATGTTGCGGGCGTGAACGAGAACGACGCCGGGAACGCTCGCCTTGTCTGCGGTGACCTTCGCGCCGCGGAGCAGGAGAGCTCGGCCGCCGGGAAGAACCCACTCGTTGGCAGGGCGAACCTCGCCGCTAGCGTTCTCCACGAGAATCCCGCCGCGAAAGCGGATGACGAAGTCCCAGCTGAGCAACGTCAGCAGCTCGTAGAGCTTCTGGTCGCCGAAGCCCCGGTCGGCAAGCAGCGTGATCGCCACGGTGGGCGACATCGCGCGATGCAATTGCTCGACGAGGTCGTGTTCCCACTGCGTACGGTGGCCCTCGAGGTCGGACTTCTTGTACGTCTTCCAGATGAGTGGCGTCGCGCGGCCGTGGCGCGTGACGGCGTACGCACAGAGGGTTACATGGTCGTCGGCATCGAACTCCGTCCAATCGAGAGCGACGATCAGCTCGGTCCGAACGCCGACCACGAACCGGATCCACGAAGGGAACAGCGCGTCGAGCTTTACGCCCACGTTACTGAGCAGGCGATCGATCTGCTTCACGCCGCTTCGAGCCTCGATGTGCGCCATCGCCGCGTAGGCCTGGCCGATCGCATGAATCGTGAGCATCGCGGCGTTGAGCACGCCCGCGACCCCGTTGGCCAACGACTCGACGCGCTTGGCGTGAAGGTCCTCGTCGAACAAGACCTCAGCGAACGCGCGAATCGGCGCGAGCCGCAACGTGCTCCTCTGTTCGCCCACGAGCGCCTTCGACGCCGCCCTCGCCCGCTTCTTCGTGACCGTCCCCGTCGACTTCGCTGCTCCCATGCGCTGTGTATGCCAGCGTCAGGCCCGCATGGAAAGAAGAACATGCATTGTGCATGCAAGTGCGCGACAACAAAGAGCTATCCGATCGCCTCAAGATGAGGGGATCCATCAGGTCGTAGATGCCTCGGCCCTCTTCGACCGCCGCAACGATCGTGGCGAAGTTGTCGTCGGTGACGATGATGTCGGCGGCTTGCTTGGTGACTTCCGTTCCCGATTGGCCCATGGCGACGCCGATGTTCGCGCCTTTGATTGCGGGAGCATCGTTGACGCCGTCGCCCGTCATGGCGACGACCGCCCCGTTGGCTTTCAAGGCGCGAACGATGCGGAGCTTGTGCTCTGCCGTGACGCGAGCGTAGACCGCGAGCGTCGGCGCGCGCTTCACGAGCGTCTGCTCGGACATCTTGTCCAGCTCGGCTCCGGTGACGACGTCAGCTGTCCGCGAGGCGATTCCGAGCTCCCGCGCGATCGCGGTGGCGGTGTCCGGGTGATCGCCGGTAATCATTACGACGCGTATGCCTGCCGCGTGGCATGTGGCAATGGCATCTTTGGCTTCGGCCCGGGGAGGGTCCATCATCCCAGCCAAGCCTACGAAGACGAGATCATGCTCGACCGCGTCCGCCGTGAGGCGGTCGAGAACAACGTCGCCCAGATCGCGGTACGCCGAGGCGAGCACGCGCAGGGCGCTCTTCGCCATCGTGGACGTCTCATCGAGGATTTGCGCTCGAATCTGGGACGTGCGAGGGCGGATCCCCTCGCTCGTGAAGGTTCGAGTGCAGCGCTCGAGCAGAGCACCGGGAGCCCCCATGACGAATGCTCGGTGCTTACCGTCTGGCTTGCCTCGAACGATCGAGCTCCGTTTTCGGGCCGCGTCGAAGGGGAACTCTCGCTGTTTCGGGTGGTCTCGCTCGATCCACGTTCGGTCGCCGCTCGCTTTGCGGGCGGCCACGAGGAGTGCACCTTCGGTGGGGTCGCCAAGCGTCTTCCAGGTCCCGGAGTCTTCGACGACCTGTGCCGTGTTGCAGCCGAGGAAGGCGGTCGCGAGCTCACTGAGTGGGAGGAGATGCGCAGCGTCCACCTTCTTTCCGGCGAGCTGCACTTCACCGAGCGGTCCGTATCCCTCGCCCGTGACCTCGTAGCGATGTCCGCCGACGTAGAAGGCGCGGACGGTCATCTCTCCGACTGTCAAGGTGCCCGTCTTGTCCGTGCAGATGACGGTGGTTGCGCCGAGCGTTTCGACCGCGGGTAGTTTGCGGACGAGGGCACGACGACGCGACATCCTCAGGACCCCGAGTGCCAGCGCAACGGTGACCACGGCGGGCAGCCCTTCCGGCACAGCCGCTACCGCAAGGCTCACCGAAGTGAGAAAGAGCTCCACCGGCTTCATGCCTCGCAGGAGCCCCAACCCGAAGAGCAACGCGACGATGCCGAGGGTCGCCCAGACGAGGATTCTCCCAAACGAGTCGAGCTTCTTCTGAAGGGGCGTCTCCTCCTCCGCACCTGCCTTTGCGATCAGGCCAGCAATAAGGCCAAGCTCCGTTCGCATGCCCGTGCCGACGACGACCGCTTGCCCGGTGCCCGCGGCGACGCTGGTGCCCATGAACACCATGTCGGTGCGGTCACCGAGCGGGACGTCTTCGCCCTGCAACGTTGCAGGCTGCTTGGCCACCGCTGTCGACTCACCCGTGAGCGACGCCTCGATGCACGTGAGCGAAGCAGCCACGAGCAGTCGGGCATCCGCTGCGATCAGATCGCCGGCTTCCAGGACGAGCACGTCACCGGCGACGACTTGAGCTGCGGGAATCGACGTGACCTTGCCGTCTCTGCGGACCGTGGCGTGGGGGGCGGTCATCTTTTTCAGCGCCGCGACGGCCTTCTCGGCGCTGAATTCCTGGTAGAAGCCGATCGCGGCGTTCAGAACGACGATGCTGAGGATGACGATGGCGTCCACCGCTTCGCCGAGCACGCCAGAGACCACGCCGGCAACGATGAGCACCCAAATAATGAGGCTCTTGAATTGGCCGACCAGAATGTGAATCGGACGGATGCCACTCGTTTCCTCGAGCTCGTTCGGTCCATCCATCGCGAGGCGCCGAGCCGCCTCTTTCGTGGACAAGCCGAGTCCTCCGGACTCGAGCCGGGCCAGGACATCTTGCGTGGAACGGGTGTGCCACGCCTCGCGCTTCGGCGTCCCGGAGCCGGCGTGCGCTACCGTCATGGCATCATCTCTGTGCGGTAGACGCGCTGCTGGTTGCGGTCACCGCTGCTGATGATCCAGGGAGCGATCCGCCGGGGGTGAGAGCGCCGGCATCGCGGGGCCGTCCCAGTAGACCGGGCGCCCGTAGTAATCATAGAGCTCGACTTCGTACTTTCGATTCACGCCCGCCGTCGGCTTCCATTCGGGACTGTTCTTGATGGCGTCTCGAGACATGTCGACGTGGACCATGCGGTCTGCCCAACTGATGCTCTTGGCCCAGTGCGGCGCGACGAGCACCTTCTTGCCGAACCACCAGTTGCTCGTGTCGATCACGAGATAGCGAACCTGCCAGGTCTCGTCG
>JAYTHX010000021.1:0-7170 GCA_043732195.1 Polyangiaceae bacterium | reverse complement strand
GCGGACGAGCCCGCGGCTGGCACCAGCAGCAGCTACGGTCCGCACTCGCACAAGACGCCGCAGCGCGGGCTGGGGCGAGCCACGCCGGGCCGTACCGGTCGCCCCACGCCCACCGGGCTGCTCTCGCTCGCCAATGCCCGCATCCCCTCCAACCTGCCGCCGCGGAAGCGCAGCAGCGACTACGTCGGCGTCGTCGATCGCGAGTGGGAGGAGCTGGCGACAAGCCCGCCCCCGCCCCTCCAGCAGGAGCTGATCGACCAGATGGCGCGCGGCGAGAGCCCGTCGAGCGCGCCCGTTCCAACCACGCTCCAGGAGATGAACGACCGCGTCGCGCTCGGGGACTACACCGGGGCGCTCGAGGTCGCCGAGAAGCTCCAGGCCATCGATCCCCGCGACGAGGTCGCCCGGGCGTGCGCCGAGCAGTGTCGGAGCGTCCTCCGGCAGATGTACCTGACGCGCGTGGGCCCGCTCGATCGCGTGCCGCTCGTGATGGTGGCGCGCGATCAGCTGCGCTGGTTGACCATCGATCACCGCACCGGGTTCGTGCTGTCGCTGGTCGACGGAGTATCCAGCCTCGAGATGATCCTCGACGTGAGCGGGATGCCGGAGCTCGACGCTTTGCGCATTCTGTCCGAGCTCGCGCAGCAGCGAATCATCGCGTTTCGCTGAGCGCCCCCCCGGATTTGTTCGCCGAACGGCCCGGCGCTTCAATACGCTGTTCGCGAGGGACTTAACATGCGCTGTTCTTTTCGTCTCGCCTGCGCGCTCGGCGCGCTGGGACTGCTCGCTTCATCCACCGCCGCCGCCCAGACACCGAACCAACCGCCGCCGGGCTCCGGGACGCCAAACCAGCCGGCGCCCGGCTGGGGAACGACGCCGCCGGCCGAGCCGCCGCCCGCCGCGCCGCCGCCGGCTGCCGCTCCGCCGACCCCGCTACCCGCGCCTGCGCCTGCGCCTGCGCCTTACAAGGAGGGCGAGCCGGCCGAGCAAGGTGACGAGGGCCGCATCCGCATTGGCCTCAACATCAACGGCGGTATCGGCACTGGCGACAAGCTTTACGGCGGCACCATCGGCGCCACGTTCCGCATCGGCTATCAGATCGACCATTTGATGGCCGTCTACGGGCAGGTCTCGCCGTTCGTCTTCTTCGGCGGCTACACGGACTCCACGAACCTCAAGGTCAGCGCGATCGGCGGCTTCCAGTTCACGCCGATGTTCTCGCTCACGCCGGTCGATCTCCTCGAGATCGCCGCCGGCCCGTCGCTCGACAAGCTCGCCGGCGGCACCCCCAGCCTGTCGACGAGCGACAACTCGGTTACCGCCGGCGCCACGGTCTACTCCAGCTTCTACATCGGCCTGCACGGCCGCGTAGCGCTGCACGTCGGCGGCAAACCGAACGTGAAGACGGGGCGACGCTTTGGCTTCACCATCGGCGCGGACGTGCATCCGATCTTCGCCGAGGGCGGCACGCTCACGTTCATCACGCTCGGTGTCGGCGCCGACTGGTATTGAACGGATCGCCCTGAATCCAAGGCTGATTTAAGGGGCGCAACCCAAATCGACGGCGCGAGAACGATTCGTTGCGTGATGCGAGGGCGCTCGCTACACCCTAGTCTCCAGCCATGGAACCGGGGGCCGAGACCCAAACCTGCGCCGCGCTCCGTCAGGAGATCGAGCGCTCGCTCCGGCGAGCGTTCGACCCTGCCGACGTGCTGCCGCGCCTCGCGCGCCTCGCGCGTCTCGCGCCGGCCGCCAGTGACGACGGCGTCTTCGCGCACCGCCAGCTCGCCGAGCTGCTCGTGGAGCGGCACCCGTGGCGCGCCGCGATCTACGCGCGCCGCGCGCTCGCGCACCGCGCCGACGACGACCGCGCCTGGGCGGTCCTCGCGTTCTGTCAGACCTTGCTCGGCAACTTCCGGTACGCGGCGACGGCGTACCAGCAAGCGATCGCCTGCGCGCCGGCCAACCCCTGGTACGCGCACAACCTCGGGCACCTGCTCGACGTGGCGCTGGGCTCGCCGCAGCGCGCGCTGCCCTGGCTGCGCGCGGCCTATGGCAAGAAGGCGGACAACTCGGAGATCGTCGCCTCGTACGTCCATGCGCTGGCGCGGGCCGGGCAGACCACCGAGGCCCGAGGCATCCTGGAGCGGGCGCTCGAGCGCTTCGACTCGCGCGAGCTCGAGGCGCTGCTCCGCTGGCTCGATCAGGGGGCCCCGTCGCGTCCGTCGGGCACGGCACGATCGGTCTCCGCGCTCGACGGCCCGCCGACGAAGCGCGCACGCGACGAAGAGAAGCGCAGCGCCAGCGATCACAAGCTCGCGCGGGTGCTCACCCGTGGGCTCGCCCATCTCCCGCTCGACGCGCGGCAGCGCGAGCGCGCGCTCGTCCTCGCGCACGACGTGCTGGCCGATGCCGCGCGCCTCGAGGCCGAGGCGGTGGCGGTGGCGACCGCGGAGGCCGCGGCGAGCGCTGAGCTGGTGGCCAACGCGGTGGCGAGCGCGAAGGGCGCGGGCGTGAAGGGCGGCGGCGCGAAGAAGCCGGCGCGCAAGAACGTGATCGCGAAGAGCGCGGCGCCGGCGTCGTCGTCGTTGAAGCGCGGGAGCGAAGATCTCGCGGGTCTGGCCGCAGCGGTGGCCTACGCGATCGTCTACGTCGACCTCCTCCCGCTCTCGCAGGCCGAGGTGGCCGCGCCGTTCCGCGTGGCGGTGGGGCGGCTGCGGGGCCGCTTCGCGGAGCTACGGGCAAAGCTCGACATCATCCCGGGGGACGCGCGCTACGCGACCACCCGCGGCTGTTGAGCTCTCGCGCCGACATCTTCCCGTGTTTTGCCCCTGTTTCGCCGGAATAGACCGGCAGGCTCGTCCATAATGCGCGCACCATGCGCCGGACGATCGCTGTCACCGCTCTTTCGCTGTTCCTCGCCGCGCCTTCGGCCCTCGCGCAGCAGCCTCCGCCGCCCCGCGGGCCGGCCCAGTCGCCGAATGCGCCCGCGCCCGTCGACGACGGCCTGCCGCCTGCGCCCGAGGTCAACGACCCGATGCTCGAGCCGGTGCCGCGCGCGAAGATCGAGATCGGTACGTGGGAGCAGGCGCTCCACTCCGTGCGGGCGCGCTCTACCGATCTCCGCATCTCGGCCGCGGCCATCGTCCGCGCCGAGGCGCAGCACCGCGTCGCGCTCGCCGGCTCGCTGCCCACGCTGAACGGTCAGGCGGGGTTCACGCACAGCATCATCACGAAGGACGTCGTGCAGCCAATCGGTATCGGACCGGGCGGCGTGCAGTACCAGACCTTCACCACGCCACAGTCGGACTACCTCACGGGCCAGCTCGTCGCCGTGCAGCCGGTCCTCGCGCTGCGCTCGTGGTACGCCATCGGCACCGCGAGCGTGAACGAGGACGCCGCACGCCTCTCCTTCGACGACGCGAAGCGGCAGATCGCGCTTGCGGTGGCGAACGCGATCGTCGGGGTCGTGACGGCCGAGCGCATCGCGGAGCTCAATCGCGTGGGCCTCCGGAACGCGCTCGCGCGCCTGGAGCTCACCGTGCGCAAGACTGCGCTGGGCGGCGCCACCGGTCTCGATGTCGTGCGCGCGAAGCAGGACGTCGAGGTTGCGCGTGCCACGCTCGTGGCCGGCGACGAGACGCTGCGCCAGTCCCGCGAGACGCTCGGCATCGCGCTGGGGATCCCGGAGGGCGTCGGCGTGCCGCCGGACGTCGACATCAGCGGTCTCGAGCGCGACGCACGCGCCACCTGCAAGCCGGCGGCGACGATCGACGACCGGCCCGACGTCGCTGCGCTGCGAACGCGCACCGAGGCCGCCCATCGGCTCGTGAACGATGTGAAGTACCAGTTCGCGCCGACCGTGAACGTGCAGTCGGCGCTCGCCACCACCACGGCCGACATCGGCGCTTCGCCCAACACGACATGGA
Organism: Polyangiaceae bacterium; assembly: GCA_043732195.1. Taxonomy (GTDB): domain Bacteria; phylum Myxococcota_A; class Polyangia; order Polyangiales; family Polyangiaceae; genus Labilithrix. The sequence continues at coordinate 3,241 of JAYTHX010000021.1, read as the reverse complement.
ACGTCCAGGCGGTGCTCTCGGTCCCGCTCTGGGAAGGCGGCGCGCGCTACGGCAACCTCCGCGACGCGCACGCGCAGGAGGACATCGCAGCGCTCAACCTCGAGGCCACACGTCGGACCGCCACCGTGCAGGTCACGCAGGCGCGGCGCGGCGTCACCGTCGCCCAGGACCGCCGGCGCGTGGCGGGCTCGGCGCGCGACCTGGCGGCGGAGACCGACCGCCTCACGCGCATCGCCTACCAGGAGGGTCGGGGCACGAGCCTCGAGCTGGTCACCGCGGCGCAGTCGCTTCGCGAGTCGGAGATCCAGCTGGCGCTGCGCGACTTCGAGCTGGTCCGCGCGCGCGTCCTGGCCGTCCTCGCGCTGGCCACGTGCCCCTGGTGAGCCCGGAACACACGGAGGCTCGAAGGCTCGGAGGCGAGAGGAGTGCGAATTCTTCGAGTCTCCGATGCTCCGTGCATCGCGAGCTCGCGCGAGGTCAGCTGCCCTGGGGGGCCGCGGGGTCCCAGCCCGTGACGCGCGCGAGCTCGCTCAGCGCGACGTTCACGTCCATCAGCGCCTGGACGTGGTTCGCGCGCGCGAACACGTACGCACGCAGCGGATCGATGAGGTAGCGGTCGTCCTTGGTGCCGAGATCGACGGCGTCCTGCACGCTCGAGATCCAGCGCTTGGAGCGATGCTCGGCGCGCTCCCAGTTCTGCTCGCGCGTCTTCGCCTCCACGGCCGACGCGTACGCGTTCTCGACCTCGACGGCGACGCCACCCAGCGCATAGCGTTCGAGCGCCCGGGCCTCCTCGAGCTGCGACTCGGCGAAGTTGAGGCGCGCGTTCTTGGGCAGCAGATCGAGGCCCCAGTCCACGCCGAACGCGAAGCCGGCGCCGAAGCCGTTGTAGCCGTCGCCGATCCACGCGGTGTTCTGCGGGGTGGCGCTCGGCGCCACCGCGTACGAGAAGCCGAGGCCGAGGCCGATGTTCGGGAACAGCTGCGCGCGCGCGAAGTCCACCTGTGCGCGGCGCGCGGCGACGCCGGAGCGCGCCAGGTTGACGTCCGGGCGGAAGAGGCGCGCCGCCGTGAGGTAGCGCACCACCGGGCCGAGGGGCGTCTCCGGCATCTTGAGGGGCTCGTCGGGGATGTCGAACGAGCTCTGCACGCCGGTGAGGAAGCGGAGCGCGGCGGTCGCGTAGGTCTCGCCGCGGCGCGCCTCGGCGACGCGCGCGAGCAGCTCGTCGCGATAGATCTCGAGGCGGAGGCGGTCGCCATCGTCGACCGACGTGTCGCCCCTCGAGATCTTGCCGCTCGTGTTGTCGATGGCCTTGTTGAGCTTGCTCAGCACGTCGTCCGCGATGTAGAGCGCGTCGCGCGCGAGCATCAGGCCGAAGAACGCGCGGCGCACGTCCATGCGGACCTGCTGGCGGGCCTTCTCGAGATCCCACTCGTTGTAACGAACCTGCGCCTCGGCGGCCCGCTTGATCGAGTCGATCTTGCCGAACGTGTAGATGGGGACGGTGCCACGCACGCCGAACGAGAGGAACGGCTGGTAGCTGCCGCCGATGCCCTGGTTGAGGAGCGAGCGCGGGACGGCGTTGTAGAAGACGGTGCCGCCGATGGGCGGAAGCACACCGAACGTCGCGTTCGTCGACCAGTACGAGTAGGGCGTGTACGTCGCCTCGTCGAGCTGGGCATGCACCGCGCTGAGCCGCGCGCGCGCCGCCCACAGGTTCGGGTGGTTGCGATCGGCGAGGGCGAGGCACTCGAGGAGCGAGTACGGATGGAGCTTGATGGTCGCCGGCGGCGGGGCGCCCAGCACCGGCTGCCGCTTGTCGACCGGCTGCGGCTCGTCCTTCTTCTTCGGCTCGTCCTTTTTCTCTTCCTCGTCGTCGAGGTCGAAGGGGCCAGCAAACGCGACGCGCGCCGGGAGCGTTCCGAGACCAGCGCCTACGAGGACGAGGACGAGGACGAGGCTGTCCGCGATCAGGCGGCGTGAGCGGCGAAGCACGGACATCTCGGCTGCGCGACACTACCAAACCGCGTCCCGCGAGACCAAGTGCGACGTGCATCAGCCGCGCTTCGCCGCGCTTTCAGGCGTTCTCGTCGCCGCTCGGCGTGTAGATGAACCCTTCCTGCTGGAAGACGCAGAGGCGATTGCCTCCCCGCCGCTTGGCCTCCAGCAAGGCGGCCTCCAGCGCGGTGAGCAGCGCGTCCTTGGTGCGGACGTCCCGGCTGGGGAAGAGCGCGACGCCGAGCGATGCGGTGACGCTCACCGCATCGGTGTCGGAGCTGCCGAACGCCTTCTGCGCGATGTCGCGCCAGATCCGGGAGGCCACCACGAGCGAGCCGGCGAAGTGCGTGGCGGGCAGCATGACGAAGAACTCGTCGCCGCCGTAGCGCGCGACGACGTCGGTGTCGCGCACCGAGCCCTTGATGACATCCGAGACGCCGCGGAGGACGCGATCGCCGAGCGAGCGTCCGCCGCGCTCGTTGTGAACCTTCAACCGATCGACGTCGAGGATGCAGCACGCGAGGGGCTCGGCGTGCTTCTCGGCGCGCGCGAACTCGGCGCTGAGGCGCTCGTGGAGGAAGAGGAACGTGTGGGCCCCGGTGAGCTCGTCGAAGGAGCGGAGGCGCTCGAGCTTCTGGTTCGCGGCGCGCATGCGGTCGTGCGCGCGCTTCACGCGCAGCGCCGACGAGACGCACAGGAGCAGCTCGGTCTGCTCGAAGGGCTTGCACACGTATGCATCGGCGCCGATCTTGAGCGCCTCGACGCGGCTCTTGGGATCGGTCTTGGCGAAGACCAGCGCGATGGGCACGAAGTCGTCGCCGCGCAGGCCCTTCATGGTGCGGCACGCGTCGACGCCGCTCATGCGCGGCATCACGGCGTCGAGCAGCACCACGTCGAGGCCTCCGCGGGCGAAGCGTCGCACGGCCTCCTGGCCGTCGGCGGCGGTCTCCACCTCGTAGCCGCTCGCCCGCAGGGTGTTGGCGATGAGCTCGCGCGTCGCGGCGTCGTCGTCGGCGACGAGCACGCGTGCCGGCGCCTCGTCGTCGAGGGACGTCGTGCTCGCGCGCGCCGCGACGTTCGCGGTCATCGCCGCGCGCAGCATGGTCGACTCGCGCTCGGACGTGACCTCGTCGTCCCCGTCGAGCGGACGCGACGCGCGCGGGGCGCCAGGGAGCTCGGATCGCGACATGCGTCTACACGATGCCTGGCGACGAGGGTGCCGTCTAGATCATCGACCGGGAGC
>JAYTHX010000020.1:0-7189 GCA_043732195.1 Polyangiaceae bacterium | reverse complement strand
AGCCTAGTAGGTTTGGCGGCTCCCGGCGCGGGCGGTCGTCAGAGCGCGCCGTTCAGCGGATCGTGCTTGTTGCCGCCCTTGGAGAAGGGAGCCGTCTTGCTCGCAGCGAAGCGCTTCGGTGGCGCGGCCGCGGCCTTCTTCGCCTTGCCGTGCGCTTCCGCCTTCTTGTCCTTCGCGGAGAGCGCCTTCTTCTGATCCTCGGTGAGCGCGGGCGCGGGCGCGGCCGGAGGCGGGGAGGGCGCAACGACCGGCGCGGAGATGGGGGCGGCCGCGCGCAGCTCGGCGGCGGCGGCGACGGGCGGGAGCTCGCTCGACGCGCTCGCCGACGCCGCGAACGCGATGATGCCGATGGCCGCGAGCGCCGCGGGGACGGCGAGCAGCGCCTTGTTCCACCGCTTCTGGAAGGGGTTCGCCTCGGGCGTGAAATCGGGGAGCTCGAACGCGACGTCGACGGGCGCCAGCGAAGGCGCCGGCTCGTCGAGCCCCGCCACCGCGCCGAGGCGCGCGAACGTGAAGGAGCCCGGGGCGCAGACCATCGTGTCGACGTCGATGCGACCGGCCTCGAAGGCCACGTCGAGCTCATCGAGCGTCATCGTCAGCTCGCCGGTGGCGAAGCGGACGCGCCACTCGTCGTCCGAGGAACCGAGCTCAGGGCAGGTGTCGCGCAGCATCGACCGGAACCCGTGCAGCGTGCGTGCCGGCGTGCGGACCGCCGGATCACCACGAAAAGCGGCCGAAAACGGCATGCCGCACCGCGCCGGCCGAGGCAGCACGGGCTCACCGCAAGCACCGGCGATCCAGCCCGCACGCCCCGACGATCACGACTGCGCGGAAGATTGCAGTATCACGGTCATCTCGGAAGGGCGCTCGTCCGCGCGCGGCCGGCCTTCTTCTTCGCTGCGCCGGCCTTCTTCCGCTTCGGCGCGGGAGCGGCCGTCGCCTTCGCGCGCGTCTCGGGCTTCCCCGCCACCCGCGCGCGGAGCTTGGGCGACGCGAGCGCGAGCATGCCCGGCGTCACGCGGTGCACCGCGCCGTTTGCGATCGCCACCGCCACGCACTCGTCGCGGCTCGCGACGGGCATCTTCTTCAGCGCCGCGAGCACGACCTCCTCCTCCGCCTCGTCGAGGTAGGCGCTGCACAGCTGCGCGACCAGCGCGTCATACGTCGCGGGGACCACCTTCACGAGCGGCAGGCAGAGCAGCGCCGCCGTTCGCCAGTCGCGGCGCTTCGGCGGCGTCCGCGCCGCGAGATCGAGCAGCTGCTTCGCGCGCGTGGTCGCGTCCCTGGGGTGCTTGGCGAACCATGACGTGAACGCGCGGACCGCAGCCTCGCGCGTGGGGATCTGCGGGTTGCCGAGATCGAGCAGCTGGCCGAACACCTCGACCTCGGGCCGCGCGGCCGCGAAGCGCGACTCCTTCACGAGATCACCCATGAGCCGCGTGCGCTGGAAGTCGTAGCCGGGCTGGTCCTCTATCCAGCGGCTCAGCGCATCCATCGCGCCGCTCTTCTTCGCGCCCACCGCGGCGAGCAGCGCCTCGAGCTGCTTCTTGTCAACGGAGAGCATCACGCTCTGCCTTGCCGAGGATCTGCGGCGCAACGTGCGGCGCGCCCTTCGCGTCGAAGAATGGCGAGGGTGTACCCTGGCGCAAGAGGAGCCACTTCGCGAACTTCGGGGCCGCGCGGAGCATGAACGAGACGGGGACCTTGGGATGGGCTCCGGCCGGCGCCTTGCCACGTGCCTTCCGCGCGTGGATGCGCACCGGGCTGCCGAGCAGCGCGTCGTGCTCGCGCGCCGGGCGATCGATGCACGCGCCGATGAGACCGATGAAGGGCATGCCCGCGCCGAGCGTGTTGCCGATCGCCGTGCGGCAGCAGTCCGCGTACCAGCGGTACATGCCCTGCTCGGAGAGCCGCACGCAGCGCACCTGGTCGAGGCCGTCGGTGATGCGGATCTGCATGCGCGGCATCTGGAAGATCGGCGTGCCGCCCGCTTCGTCGGTGGTGCCAGGGTGCGCGAGGAACGCGGCGAACACCTGGCAGTCCTCGCAGTAGCAGACGACGTGATTCCCGATCTCGGGGGCCACGCCTGCGGCGCTGCCGCGCAGCTTGCCGCACGTGCATCGAAGAGGGAGGTCGCTGGGCACGGCAGAAGGTTACGCCTTGACGGTCGTCGCCGTCGCGCGTTCGATCGCTCGACCTTGAACATCGCGTATCGCCTCTGCCCGGTCTCTGCGAAGCGCCTCGCGCTCATCGAGGAGGACACCGACCTCGTGAACGACCTCGACGAGGAGGCGGTGCCCGATCTTCTCGACCTCGGCACGGAGGGCTTCGGGCTCGACGCCATCCTGCTCTTCGCCGGGCCCGACAAGACGGTGCGTGACGCGGTCTTCGCGCAGACCGGTCGCGATCTCGGCGCGCAGGGAGAGGGCATCCGCGTGCACGCGCCGGAGCGCGCCGCAGCGGTCCACACGGCGCTCGCCAGGCTCCCCGCCGATACCGTCGCGCAGCACTACGAGAGCGCACGCAAGGCCGTTCCACAGCTCCCGCGGGGCCCCGAGGCGGTCGCGCGCTACACCCTGCTGTTCGAGCGCTTGCGCGAGGTCTACGCCAAGGCGAGCGCGAGCGGGAGCGGCATGCTGACGTTCATGGTCTGATGCGCAACCTGGTCGGCTCGCCCACCATCTAAAATACGACCATGGTCCCGCTCTCGATCCTCGATCTGGTCCCTGTCATCCAGGGCTCGACGCCGCGCGAGGCGCTCCACTGCAGCCTCGATCTCGCGCAGCACGCGGAGCGCCTGGGCTACACGCGCTACTGGGTCGCCGAGCACCACAACATGGCGGGCATCGCGAGCGCGGCCACCTCGGTCGTGATCGGCTATCTCGCGCAGGGCACGAAGACCATCCGCGTCGGCGCCGGCGGCATCATGCTGCCCAACCACTCGCCGCTCCAGATCGCAGAGCAGTTCGGGACGCTCGAATCGCTCTATCCCGGGCGCATCGATCTCGGCCTCGGGCGCGCGCCCGGTACCGATCAGATCACGGTCCGCGCGATGCGCCGCGACCCGCGTGCCTCCGATGATTTTCCGCAGGACGTTCAGGAGCTCCAGGCGCTGTTCGGCCCCGTGCGCGACAACCAGCGCATCCAGGCCGTGCCCGGCGGCGGCCTGAACGTCCCGCTATGGATCCTCGGCTCGAGCCTGTTCGGCGCGCAGCTCGCGGCGCTGCTCGGTCTGCCGTACGCGTTCGCCTCGCACTTCGCGCCCGCCGCGCTGAGCGATGCGCTGCCCATCTACCGTTCGAAGTTCGAGCCCTCGGCGCAGCTCGCGAAGCCACACGCCATGCTGGGCGTGAACGTGATCGCCGCCGAGACCGACGAGGAGGCGCGGCGCCTCTTCACCACGCTCCAGCAGGCCTTCACCGATCTCCATCGCGGCACGCGAGGCCTCCAGAAGCCCCCCATCGACGACATCGATGCGTACTGGACCCCCGCCGAGAAATACGCAGCCGGCGGCATGCTCACGCACTCCATCGTCGGCTCGCGGGCGACGGTGAAGGCCGGTCTCGAGCGCTTCGTGACGAAGAACGAGGCCGACGAGCTGCTGGTGGTCACGAGCGTCTTCGATCACGAGGCGCGCAAGCGCTCTTACGAGATCGTCGCGGAGCTCTGGCGCTGAATCGAAACGGAGACCCCGTCCCTGGCGCGCCTGGTCCGCCTGGTCCGCCAGCGATCTCGCGCCTGCGGGGCCGCACGCAGCGCCGACCGGCGTGATCCCGCCGCAGCTGCGCGCCTCGCGGAACCTCCTCGAAGACGACAACGCCGATCTACGCAGCTACGTTGCCGGATCTGCGACGATGATGATGCCCGTCATGGACGGCTTCGCGCTGGCGCGCGCGCGACCCGCCGACCCGCTCCCATCCTCGCTCCTGTCCTCGCTCGCGTGCTCGCGTAGCGCCGCTCAGCCGCGGCGGGCCAGGAGCGCGCGACCGACTCGGCTCCCCAGCGTGCGGCCGAGCTGCTTCGTGATCCAGTCTGCACAGTCGACGAGCTTGTCGAGATCGATGCCCGTGTCGACACCGCGATCGCGGAGCAGGTACACGACGTCCTCGGTGGCGACGTTGCCGGTCGCGCCCTTCGCGTAGGGACAGCCGCCGAGGCCTCCTACCGAGCTGTCGAAGGCGCGGAGCCCGAGCTCGTACGACGCGTGCACGTTGACCGCCGCCATGCCGTACGTGTCGTGGAAGTGGCCGGCGAGCTTCGCGAGCGGGACGCCGCGCGCGACGGTCTCGAGCATCGGTAGCACCGTGGCCGGCGTGCCCACTCCGATGGTGTCGCCGAGCGAGACCTCGTAGCAGCCGAGGTCGTCGAGCCGCTTCGCCACCTCAGCCACCTTCGCGGCGGCCACCGGGCCCTCGTACGGACACGCCACGACGCACGAGACGTAGCCGCGCACCGCGACGCCATCGGCGCGCGCGGCCTCGAAGACCGGAGCGAAGCGTGCGAACGACTCCTCGATCGTGCAGTTGATGTTCTTCTTGGAGAACGCCTCGGAGGCGGACGCGAACACGGCGATGTGATCGGCGCCCGCCGCGATCGCGCCCTTGTAGCCGCGCAGGTTGGGCGTGAGCACCGGATGGCGCACGCCGGGGCGCTTCGTCAACTGCCGCATCAGGGCGTCGTGATCGGCCATCTGCGGGACCCAGGCCGGCGAGACGAACGAGGTCGCCTCGATCTCCTTCAGGCCGCAGGCCTCGAGGCGCTCGATGAGCTCGATCTTCACGGCGGTGTCGACCTGCACCTTCTCGTTCTGGAGGCCGTCGCGCGGGCCGACCTCGATGATGCGCACGCCGGTGCCTGCGGTCATGGTGCCTCCGTGATGATCACCAGCTCCGCGCCCTCCGGGACTTGCTCACCGGGCGCGAAACGGAAGCTCTCGAGGACGCCGTCGCACGGGGCGGACACCGTCATCTCCATCTTCATCGCCTCGAGCACCATCAGCGGCGTGCCCTTCGCCACCCTGGCGCCCACCTCGGCGAGATGCGCGATGACCTTACCGGGCATCGGCGCGCGCAGGCCGCCGACCGCGACGTCGTCCGCGGTGCCCACGTCGAGCGGGTCGACGACGTCGAGCTCGAAGCGGCGGCCGTGGCGGAAGACGATGCGCCGGCCGCCCTGAGCCACCACCGTGGCGTGGGTGGAGCGGGCCTGCGCCTCGTCGAGCGAGGCGCGCTCCTCGCGGATGACCTCGCCGTGGCGCAGCGTGACGACGTGGGGCGCAGAGCTGCCGAGACGGAAGCCGTCGAGGCGCGACCACGGCGAGCCGGGCTCGGCACGATCGGTAGCTTCCGCGAGGCGGGCGATCTCGGTGAGAGCGGCGACGCGCCAGACGGCATCCGGTACGTCGCCCGTGGGCGGCGCGAGCGCGGCGTGCTCGCGCTCGATCAGGCTGGTGTCGAGCTCGGGCTTCGTGAACGAGGCGGTGCGCACGAGGCGCCCGAGGAACTCGACGTTGTTCGCGACGCCCACCACCTCGTAGCGGTCGAGCGCGCCCTGCATCTGCCGCAGCGCCTCGGCGCGGTCGGTGCCCCACACGATGAGCTTCGCGATCATCGGGTCGTAGTGCTGCGTGATCTCGTCCCCCTGCTCGACGCCGGTGTCGATCCGCACGTTGCGCGACTCCGCGGGGGACGCGAGGTGCACGAGCTTGCCGATCGACGGCACGAACTGCGCGTCGGGATTCTCGGCGTAGATGCGGGCCTCGATGGAGTGCCCGTTCATCGTGACCTGCGCTTGCTTCCGCGGGAGCGGCTCGCCCGCCGCGACGCGCAGCTGCCACTCCACGAGATCGAGCCCGGTGATCTGCTCGGTGACGGGGTGCTCCACCTGGAGACGGGTGTTCATCTCCATGAAGTAGAACGTGCCCGCCTGATCGATGATGAGCTCCACGGTGCCGGCGCCCACGTAGCTCACGGCCTTCGCGGCGAGCACCGCGGTCTCGCCCATCTGCGTGCGCAGGGCGTCGGTGAGGCCCGGCGCCGGCGCCTCCTCGAGCACCTTCTGGTGGCGGCGCTGCACCGAACAGTCGCGCTCGAAGAGGTGCACGTAGTTGCCGTGCGTGTCGCCGAAGACCTGCACCTCGACGTGGCGCGGGCGCTCCACGTACTTCTCGATGAGGACGGTCTCGGAGTCGAACGCGGCCTTCGCCTCGCGGCGGCACGAGGCCAGCGAAGCCTCGAAGTCGGCCGCGCGATCGACGCGCCGCATGCCCTTGCCACCACCACCGTCGGTCGCCTTGATGAGCACGGGATAGCCGATGCGCTCGGCCTGCGCGGCGAGCCCGGCCGGGCTCTGCTCGGCGCCGTGGTAGCCGGGCGTGGTGCGGACGCCCGCCTTCTCCATGATGGCCTTGGCCGACGACTTCGAGCCCATCGCGCGGATGGCCTCGGGCGTGGGGCCGACGAAGACGACGCCGTTGGCGGCGCAGGCCTCGGCGAGGAGCGGGTTCTCGGAGAGAAAGCCGTAGCCGGGGTGGATGGCCTCGGCGCCGGAGCGCTTCGCGGCGTCGATGATGTGATCGACCACCAGGTACGATTCGCGCGCGGCGGCGGGGCCGATGCGCACCGCTTCGTCGGCGAGGCGGACGTGGCGCGCGCCCGCATCGGCGTCGGAATACACCGCGACCGTGCGGAGCCCCATGCGGCGCGCGGTCTTCATGATACGGCAGGCGATTTCGCCCCGATTGGCAATGAGGAGACTACCGAACATGGATTCTCACATGCGGAAGACGCCGAATCGCGTCTCCGGGATCGGGGCATTCAAGGTGACCGCGAGCGACAGGCCGAGGACGCGCCGGCTCTGCGCCGGATCGATGACGCCGTCGTCCCAGAGGCGCGCGGTGGCGTAATAGGGATGTCCCTGATCTTCGTATTGCTGGCGAATGGGCGCCTTGAAGGCGGCCTCTTCCTCGGCGGCCCAGGCGCCGCCCTTGCCCTCGATGCCGTCGCGCTTGACGGTGGCGAGCACCGAGGCCGCCTGCTCTCCGCCCATCACGCTGATGCGCGCGTTCGGCCACATCCAGAGAAAGCGTGGTGAATAGGCCCGACCGCACATCCCGTAATTGCCGGCGCCGAAGCTGCCGCCCACCAGCATGGTGATCTTCGGGACCTTCGCGGTGGCGACGGCCGTGACC
>JAYTHX010000019.1:0-7200 GCA_043732195.1 Polyangiaceae bacterium | reverse complement strand
GGAAGCGCGGAACGTGAGGCCGCCGTCTCATGAGCGTCGCTCGGCCGCTTGATATACGATGTCGCGCGAGGCCCGATTGGGAGACGTATTCGCAGCTGGGGACGTGGTCGAGGAGCGTTACGTCCTCTCCAAGCGGCTCGGCGAAGGCGCAGCGGGGGCCGTCTGGCTCGCCCGCGATCGCCGCCTGAAGGTCGACGTCGCGCTCAAGCTCCTGCGGCCCGAGGTGGTGCAGATCGCCGGGATGCTCGAGCGCTTCGCGCAGGAGTCCGACGTATCGGCGAGGATGCTCAGCCCGAACGTCGTGAAGGTGCTGGGCGGAGGCCTCACTTCCGGCGGGACGCCATACATCGTCTACGAGGAGCTCGACGGCGAGGATCTCGGGACGAAGCTCACGCGTTCGAAGCGGCTCTCCCTCGGAGACATGAGCACGGTGGCCGTTCACCTGTGTCGCGGCCTCGGGCGCGCCCACGGCGTCGGCGTGCTCCATAACGACATCAAGCCGGAGAACGTGTTCCTCACGAAGGACACGAGCGGCAACCTGCTCGCGAAGATCCTCGACTTCGGCGTCGCCGAGCGGATCAAGAAGCGCGCGCCCAGCGACCTGAGCGAGGTGGTGGGGACGCTCGAGTACATCGCGCCCGAGGTCTTCCTCGGCAAGCGCTCGCCGTCGCCGCAGAGCGATCTCTACTCGGTGGGCGTCGTGGCTTACGAGTGCTGCACCGGGCGGATGCCGCGCCCTGCGTTCTCGGTGATCGAGCTGGTCCTCGCCTTCGCGACGGGGCCCGTCGAGCCGCCCAGCGCGTACCGCCTCGAGGTGACGCCCCAGCTCGACGCGTGGTTCGAGCGCGCGCTCCACGACGACCCCGACGAGCGCTTCGAGTCCGCGAAGGCGATGGCCGAATCGCTGCACGTGGTGATGATGACGGTCGTCGATCGCGGCTCGTCGAGGCGCCTCATCGACGCCGAGCTCCGCCCCATGCGCCCCGTCTCGATCATGGCCCCCGAGGAGCGCGCGCCCACGTCCTACTCGCTCGTCCCGGGCCGCGACACCGACGGCGACTAGGCGTGCCCGCGCAGGAATCCGCGCTCCGGGCGCTGTTCGCACGCCGCGGTCCCCGCCATCACCGGGCTTCGCGCGCTGAGCCTGCCGCTCCGCCCGCCGCGCAGCGCCGCTGCGGACTAGAGCGTCGGGGGGCCGAGGTCGGCGATGCGCACGGCCGCGGCCGGCTCGAGCACGCGGAACGTGAAGGACTCGGTGAGGTAGAGCTCGACCTCGTGCTTCGAGTGGAACGCGTAGCCGATCGAGAGATCCTGACCGACGGTCAGCTCGTAGTCGCCGCCGCGGCCGGACATGAGCACCGCGCCGTGCACCGCCTCGCAGCGCACGATGGGGTGATCGACGAGTTGCTGCTCGATACGCTTTGCGATGGGGTGACCGTCGTCGGTCGCGGCGAAGACCTGCTCGTAGAGCAGGCTCCCGAGGACGAGCACGTACGGTCCGCCGATGCCCGCGCGGCGCAGGTGCTCCTTCGCCTCGAGCACCGCGCGCGCCATGAGGCGCACGTCGGTCGGGAGGGGGACCACCGGATGCGGGCTCGAGGGGATGATGCCCGTGATGCCCGCGCGCTCGAGGCCGTTGAAGATCGCGTCGTCCTCGACGAAGGCCGTCTTCTTCGCGGTCTCGACGACCGGCCTCAGGTCCGGGTCCTCGGCGCCACGCGCCACGGTGTCGAGCTCCATGATCGAGAGCTTGATCGGCACGCGCAGCTCGACGAGCGGCTGCACGCGGCGGAGGCCAAGGTTCACGTCGTCGTTCGCGTCGGACAGGATGGTGAGGCGCCCGGTGTTGACCGCGGCGTACTTCCAGCCGAACGGGCCGATGAAGTCGACGACCTTGCGGCCGGCGAGCTTGAGCGCGAGGACGCGCTTCGCTTCCGCGTCGATGAGCTCCCAGGCTTCAGGGAGGATGGGGGCGAGGCCGCGCTTCAAGAGATCCACGTTCAGACTCCCGTCGACTTGGTGATGGAGGTTTTGAGGCTGCCGAGCCCGAGCGAGCCATCGCTGGCGCGCGACTTCGGAGACGGGGCGGCCTCGCCCTTGGCAGCCTCGGCGCCGCCTCCGGTCTTCATGGCCTCCTCGACCTCGGTGATGGGGCCTTTCGTGAAGAGGTAGAGGCGCAGGTTCTCGTCGAACTTCGGGCTCCGGCGACGGATCCACTCGAGCGTCATGATGGCGTGCTCGATCTCCTCGTCCCGGTTGTGCTCCATGATCGCCTTGAGGTCGGCATTGGGCGTCACATCGGCGCGCTGCTGGTACCAGTCGACCGCCTCGAGCTCCTCCATGAGCGAGACGGTCGCCCGGTGCATGTCACGCGTCTCGGGCGTCAGCGCCTCGTAGGGTTCGTGCGTGGATTCGTGAGCCATCGCGCACACGCTAATGCGCCTCGCCACGAGACACCAGAGGCGTCGCGCTGACCCTATTTGGCGCATCCCGCGGGTCTGCGCTCACGATCCGCGGAAGAGCGCGCGCCAGTCGCGCTCGTGTCGGAACTCGATGTACCGGTAGGTGGTCGCGGAGAGCGCGGCGAGGAACACGACGAAGAGCGCGACGTCCGCGAGACCGTAGTCGGGATGGATCAGCGCGCGCAGGACGATGCCCTGCCAGACGTAGAGCGAGTAACACATCTTGCCGGGCACCTGGAGGAGACCGCTCGAAAGGAGGCGGTGCAGCAGGCCGCGTGACGCGATCGCCGCGCACGTGATGGCGAAGAGGCCGGCATCGACCACGATGTCGAGGAACGGGGTGACCGCCTTCGGGAGGTGGCCCGTCGCGCGCAGATCCCACAGCGCGCAGCCGGTCCACAGCGCGAGGAGGCCGAGCGGCGCGAGCCAGCGCGCGCGCCGCGCCTCCAGCCAGGACCGCGCCACGACGAGCTCAGCGATCACCATGCCCACCACGAAGTCGTCGAGCCGGCCGAGCGCGCTGTCCTTCAGCGGATTGAGATAGGGATTGTGCGGCCGATCGAAGGCGGGGATGGCGACGCCCGCGCAGCGCACGGCGAGCGCCAGCAACGCGACGTAGAGTAGGAGGCGCCGCGCGCCAAGGCGCTTCCCGCCCACGATGAGCACCGGAAACAGCACGCTCACCCAGACCTCGATACCGAGCGACCAGAGGGACGAGTTGAAGCGCGGCGCGAAGTGCGCCTTCGTGAAGACGAACGTGAGGGTCGTCGCGAGGCCGACCTCCTCCAGGCCGCCCGCGTCGAGCGTTGGATGGACCAGGAAGATCCAGACGACGACGAGGCTCACGTAATAGAGTGGGAGGAGCCGCTGCGCGCGTCGCCGGTAGAAGTCGCGGATCGCGTGCGGCCCCTGGAGCGTGCGCGTTCCCTGCGCGTACGGCAGGTAGAGGACCAGCCCGGACAGCATGAAGAAGAGGTTCACGCCGAGCCACCCGTTCGAGAGGAACGACGCCCAGGGCAGCGGCCATCCGGCGACGACGGGCGCGCGCCAGGTCGGGGCGACGCGCCCGAAGTGGTGCCAGATCACGGCGAGGATGGCGACGCCCCGCAGTCCGTTGACGACCCCGAGGCGCGGCGCGACCATACTTGGGCGAGGATGGTAGCTCACCCGGCGGCGGGCGGAGCGGGCCTGACCCAGATCCAGCCTTCGCGCCGTGCCTGCGCGCGGAGGTCGGCGGGGGGCGGCAGCACGCGGCCTCGCGCGAAGTCGGCGCCCGCGAGCGTGCAGAGCATGGCGTCGAGGAGGTGATCGGAGCCGATCGCGCGCTGGCGCTGCTCCTCGGTGAAGCGCACGTGGGGCGCGAGGAGCTTCGTGATCACGCGCCGCGCCTCGAGGTGCTCCGGCTTCTTGTATGGCGGGAGCTTCGTGCCCTGCGCGATGACCTTCAGCGTGGCCGCGGGGTAAACCTCGAGGACGCCGCGCTCGTCCGCGTCCCACGCGAGGCGCAGCGGGAGGCCGGTGGCCTCGCGCAGCTCGCGGATGAGGGAGAGCGCCGAGAAGGCGGTACGGGCGATGCGGTCGGCGCCGACCTCGAGCGGCGTCTTGCGCAGCGTCTGCTGGAGGAAGCGGTCGGTCGCCCGCGTGAAGAACGCGCGCGCGTCCTCCATGACGCCGAGCGGCTCGCCCGCGACGTGCGCCGCCACGCCATCCGCGAGCCGCGCGGGCCATCCCAGCGGCGCGTCGACGGCGAGCAGCGCGTCGGGATGGCGGCGGAGCCACGCGATGATCTGAGGCGCCGATCGCTTCTCGGCGACATCGCGCCCGGTGAGGAGCTCGAGGACCACGAGGTGGGCGTCGTCGCGCTCGCCGGCGTCGCGCTCGCGGAGCTCGGCGAGCGCGAGGCCGCACTTTCGCTCGTCGGACGCGGCCCAGTCGACCCCGATGATGTGCACGGCGCCATGGTAGCGCGCCCCACGCGGGCGCGCGCAGCCAGGTAGCGAATTTCATTCGCGCGCTGCCGCTACGCAACCCGCGTTGGCGTGCGACCGACCGTCTCCTCCTCGGTCTCCTTCCTTTGCTTGCTCCTCGCCGCAGCTGGGAGAGAGCTCGAGGCCGGCCGATGCCCCCACGGATCAATCGGCGCCACCCGGCGAGACGTCGTCGGCCGCGATTCGGCCCGCGCGGCGGTTGCGCGCGTCGACGTGCGCGAAGAACACCAGGAGGCCGCCGCCGAGCAGGCCCGTCGCCGCGGCGACCGTCACGTAGGGCTCCGTGCGGTCGAACGGCGCGCCCAGGAACGCGATCACCAGCAGGTAGAGCGCCATGAAGCCGCCCAGCACCAGCACCAGCCCCAGCACGCCGCTGCCCTGCATGCGTCCGCGCACGGAGCTGCGCGATCTGCGTAACGAGCGCCGCGGCCTCGCGATCTTCACCCGGGCGCGAGCTTCCCACCGTCCCTTGGGGTATCACTCCAGCTGCGCATGCAGCGCCTGCGATCCGCCGCGTTCGTGCTCGTCCTCGTGGTCGCTGCGGCGTCCGCGTGCTCCTCGGAGGACGCCGCCACGAGCGAGGTTCCTCTGCCCGTCGAGAGCGCGCCCGACGGCGCGTCACCGCTGGGTGAGCCTTCGTCCGAGGGCGGCGTCACCCCTCCGCCTGCGCCCCTGCACGGGCTACGCGCGGACTTCTTCGACGACTACTCCGACTTCGCCAGCACGCGCTACGAGGCGCTGCCCGCCATCGATCACGTCGAGGCGAATGCGCCCGCCCCCGGCGTACGAGGCAAGCTGTACTCGGTGCGCTGGAGCGGCCAGCTCACGGTGGCGAAGGCCGGCGAGCACGCGTTCTTCGCCAGCGCCGACGACGGCATCCGCGTCTTCGTCGACGACCAGGCGGTGCTCGACGACTGGAACGCGCATACCGTCACCGACTCGACCGGCAAGGTGACGCTCACCGCCGGGATGCATGCGCTCCGCATCGAGTACTTCCAGATCGACGGGCCTGCGCACCTCGCGATCACGTGGCAGCCGCCGGGCGGCGTGCGCGGCGCGCTCCCCACCGAGGCGCTGGCGCCCGCGACCGCGCAGCCCAAGCTCGCCGGCCCGCGGCCCATGTTCGCGAACCCCGTCGTGCCGTTCGACTGCCCCGATCCTGGCGTGATGGCGTTGCCCGGCGCGCACGTCTCGTTCTTCATGGTGTGCACGGGCGGGAAGATGCGCGTCCGCCGCTCCGACGACCTGGTGCGCTGGACCGACACCGCCGGCTTCCTCCTGCCTTCGGGCAAGACCGCCTGGTCGGCGAACGGCGGCCGCAACTGGGCGCCGGAGATCCACAAGGTCGGCGCGAAGTACGTCGCGTACTTCACGGCCGCGAACGCCGCCGACAAGCTCAGCATCGGCGCTGCCAGTGCCCCCGCGCCGGAGGGCCCGTATACCGATCGCGGCAGCGCGCTCGTCGAGAATGCGGTGGGCGTGATCGACGCCACGTACTTCGAAGACGACGATCAGACGAAGTATCTCTATTACAAGATCGACGGTAATTCGGTGAACGCGCCGACTCCCATCTTCGTGCGCGAGCTCGCCGCCGACGGCCTGTCGTTCGTGGCCGGCTCGCAGCCCGTCGAGGTGCTCAGCAACGACGCGGCGACGTGGGAGGGCGGCGTGGTCGAGGCGCCGTGGCTGTTCAAGCACGCGGGCGAGTACTTTCTATTTTACAGCGGGAACGTCTACGACGCGCGCTATCGCACCGGCGTCGCCAGATCCAACTCACCGAAGGGGCCATTCACGAAGAAGGGCCAGCCCATCCTCGCCAACAACGCCTCGTGGGTGGGCCCGGGCCACGGCTCCGTCTTCACGGTGCACGGCCGCGACTACTACTTCCACCACGCGTGGCGCGCGCTCCCCAACGGCCAGCAGGACGACGCGAAGGGGCGCTTCGGCCTCCTCGCGTCGATCGCCTGGACCGCGGGCTGGCCGGTCCTCGGCAACGGGACGCCCGTGGTCGGCGACCAAGCCTGGCCGTAGGCCTCAGCGCTTCTTGCGACCCGAGACGAGGTAGCAGACCGAGCCGTCGGTGTTCGCGTACGTGCCCGCCGCGAGCGCCTGCGCCACCGCCGCGCGCAACGCCATCGCGCGCCGCCAGTGGACGGCGAACGAGGGCTCGTCCCCGCCGCCGCCGTAGTAGTACCGGCGCGTCTCCTCCTGGCTCCACCACCAGAAGTCGCGCGCCTCGTGCAGGCGCGCCTCCTCCACCAAGGCGCGCTCCGCCTCGCTGGCGTACGGCGGGAGGAGCGTGGCGACCTTGTCGTTGAGGTAGACGTCGATGCCCTCGAGCCGGCCG
The DNA here is from genome assembly GCA_043732195.1 of Polyangiaceae bacterium. Lineage (GTDB taxonomy): Bacteria > Myxococcota_A > Polyangia > Polyangiales > Polyangiaceae > Labilithrix. Next base: position 403 of record JAYTHX010000019.1, on the reverse strand, counting down.
CTCTGCGCGAAGATGCCCGGCAAGAGATCGCCCACCGAGTTGTTGCCCAGCCCGAGGTTCGCCTTGCCGCGCTCGCACGTGAGGTGGAAGCGCGCGAGCTCCACGAGCTCCTCGATCGAGGCCTTGGACGAGACGGAGTCGACGTGGAGGTTGCTCGCGACGTTGTTCGGCTCCGCCACCGCCACCAGGCCGCCGGGCTTCGTCACGCGGATCATCTCCGCGAGCGCGGCGGCGGGATCGGGCACGTGGATCAGCACCGTCTGGCACGTGGTGAGATCGAACGTGTCGTCGGGCAGCGACGCAAGCGCGGGCAGCGCGAGCGGGATCGTCTCTTCTTCGTCGGGCGCCTGGCTCATTCGAATGCCTCCCCGTTCCAGCGGAGCTCGAGTCCCTTTTCGTTCGG
>JAYTHX010000018.1:0-7214 GCA_043732195.1 Polyangiaceae bacterium | reverse complement strand
GGTCCAGCGCGCGCGCGCCTGGACGAAGCGACCGGGCGGCGACGAGATCGCCGCGGGCGCGGTGAGCGGGTTGCTCCACGCCGACCACGTCGCGTCGGGGGTGGTGGTGTTGCCGGTGCGAGTCGACAGCTCGAGGGCGCCGGTGGCGCGCCAGCCGAGGTGGCCGAAGCGCGCGTGGAGGGTCGCGTCGAGGACCTTGCTCGTCCAGACCGCGTCGGGGCCGCCGCGGCCGAGGATGCGATGCGCGACCGGTGGATCGCTCGTGGCGACGAAGCCCTTGCCGTTTGCCACGCTGAGCGCGCCGATCTGGCGCTCGTCGGTGTCGGCGAGGAGCGTGACGACGTGCGCGTCGTCGACGGTGTAGATGCGCCCGTTCGCGCCGGTGCCGACGTATGCGTGCCCCTGCTCGTCGAGGGCGAGCGAGAGGTAGTGCGTGTCGTCGTGCTTCATCATGCGCTCGGGGCGGCCCTGCGCGTCGAAGCGGTAGAGGACGCCCTTGCCGGCCTTGGGGCGCGTCGCGGTGGAGGGGCCGGGCGGCGTGCGGCCGGCGGCGGGCGAGCGCTTCGGCGGCTCGGGGGCCTCGCCGTACTCGTTACCGATCGCCCAGATGATGCCCTTCGAGACAGCGACCGACTTCACCTCCTCGCCCGGCAGCGTGGCGAGCACGGTGGCGCGACCGGGGCCGCTGATGCGATAGAGGTTGCCCTTGCCGCTCGAGCCGGCGAGGAGATCGCCGTTCTCCATCATCGCGAGCGAGACGAGGTGGCCCTCGGTGCTGCGGTAGTAGACCGAGCTCGCACCGGTGGGCTCGACGCGGAACACCTTGCCCTCGGGCCCGGTGGCCGCGAAGAGGCCGGCGCCGGCCTTGTCGAGCGCGAGCGCCCAGACGTGGCTCGTATCGGGGAGCGTGGTGAACAGCTCGGCCTTGCCCTGGGAGAGCTTGAAGATCTTACCGTCGGGCATCGACGCCGCGAAGACGGTGCCGTTCTTGGCCTGCACGATCGACGTGACGGCGAGCGCGCCGGTGTCGGCGAAGAGCGTGACCGCGTCACCGGCGAGGCGATAGACCTTGCCCTGCGGGCTGGTGCCGATGAGCGTCGAGCCGTCGGCGAGGGTGAGCGCGGAGAACGACGCGTTGGCCTCGGGGATCGGCGTGTTGCCGAGCGTGAAGCCGGCGCGCACCGCGCCGTCCGAGCTGACGGCGACGCCCTTGAGATCGCCTCCGGAGAGCTTGTCGAGCGTGTCGAGCACGAAGGTGCGCGTGCCGACGGCGCGCGCGTGCGTCGAAAATCCGAGGGAGACGCAGACGAGCGCTATCGCGACGGTCGCGCGCGCAAAGGAGAGACGCATGGGGACGATCCTACACCTGGGTGACGGGACGGAAAAACTCAGCGGACCACGGTCTTCACGCGCACGCGCGCGCGCTCGGTGCCGTCGATGTAGCGATCGAGCGGCGTGATGACGCGCGCGTACGAGGCGAACGGCTCGGGCGCCACGTCGGAGCTCCACGGCCGCAGCGAGTCGAGCGCGAACGCCGGCAGGCGATCGGCGACGTGCCCGCGGTACGCGACGCCCTGGGTGCGCGTCCGGTACTGCACGACCAAGCTCTTCGGGAGCACGGTCTGCTTGGTCGAGTTGGAAAGGAGATCGGAGAGGTTCTGCGGCGACGCGAGGTCGGGCACGACGGTGTAGCCGGGGGCGATCTCGAGGTCGATGTCCTTGCCTGCCATCTCCTCGGGGAAGCGGACCTCGACGATCTTCGTGACCTCGGGGCCAGCGAACGGCACGAGGTGGATGCGGAGGCGCGCGGGTTGCCCGACGTCGACGAGGGGATCGAGCACGTCGACGCCGCGCAGTCGCCAGAGATCGCGCGTGTAGTCGACGACGATCGACCCTTCGACCTTGTCGATGTGGGTCTGCTCCCACGGGTTGTTGAGCACCTCGCCGACGGCGCGGCCGATCTTCGAGTGCGCGAAGTCGCCAGCGTCGGGCATGCCGCCCACGGCGACACCGAAGTCATCGAGATCGATGGTGCCGTGGTTGCGGACCGTGAGCTTGGTCTTGAGGTGCCAGGTGACGTCGCGGCGCTCGCTGATGGTGGCATCCACGATGGAGCCGAGCACCGAGGCCACGAGCGAGGCGCTCATGAACCGGTCGTCGGTGATCTGGACGTTCCAGGTCTTCTTCGTGATGCCGTCGGCGCCCTGGATGTCGATGCCGATGGGGAACATCGGCGCCTTGACGTTCTCGTCGACGATGACGGCGCTCTGCCGGTCTTGCACGAGCGTGCCCAGCGGGCGCACCGCCTCGCCGATCTTCGACGAGTGCTGATCGCTCGCGAAGATCCAGTGCACGGTGCCGATGGCGGCGGGCAGGGCGCTCACGCCCGCCTCCATCATCGGGTGACCGAAGCCGCACAGCTTGTTGCCCTCGACGTGCGTGACGGTGCCGAGGCCCATGAACGAGACGTCGCCGCTCGCCATCTGGACGCCGAGCGCTCCGCCGTCGACGTAGTGGAGCGGCGCGTTGGGATCCTGCTTCGCGCTGCCGCTGCCGCCGGCCTGCACGGGCTCGAGGCCGAGCGGTGCGAAGAGCTTCTGCACGAGCGCCATCGAGCGATCGCTCATGCCGGCGAGGAGCAGCGGCGTCGCGGCGGGGCGGACGGGCCGCGACGGATCGAGCCCGGCGGAGAGGCGCGAGGCGACCTGCTGCGCGTGCGTCTCGAGGTCATAGTTGCCGGGGGCGCCGTCGAAGGCGGTGGCGCCGCTGCCGGGGCCGATGGGCGCGTTGTCGGCGTGCTTCGGCGCGGCGGGCCGGGTGCCGGCAGGGAGCGGGGCGTTGTGCTCGAGCGGCCAGAAGCCCGGCGGAATGGGGCGGCGCATCTCGGAGAGCATGGGCGCGATGGGCGTGACACCGGCGACGGGCTCGACCTGGAACGCGGCCCACGAGTACGCGTAGGCGCCGGCGAGGCGGCCGTCGAAGTAGATGGGGCTGCCGCTCATGCCGCGGACGTTCTTCGTGATGTTGAGGCGCGGGTGCGGCGTCTTGACGAGGATCAGCTCCTGCCCCGGCCGGAAGTTGCGGAGCACGCCCACCACCTCGACGTCGAACCGCTCGGGCTGCGTGCCCTTGAAGACGGTGAGCCCGTAGCCCTTCATGCCGTCCTTGATCTCGTCGACCGAGATCGTGGACGGCTTGGTGTCGCCGTGGGCGAGCGGGATGGTCAGGCCGAGCCCCGCGAGGAGACCGATCGCGAGCGCGCCGATCGGAAGAAATTCGTTCCGCACGGCACCATGGTTACGCACCCACCCGGATCCGTAAAGCTTTCTCGGGCCGGTCGCGCCTACTCGTAGGGGTTCGGCGGGGCGTCGATCGGAGGCGGTTCCTTCGGCTCCTTGGAGACGCCGGCGTCGAGCAGGCGGAGGCGGCGTGCGGTCGGGGTTGGTGCCACCACGCCCACCGCGCTGGGCACGAGCGCGACCTCGAGCTCTTCCGGGCTGGCGGAGTCGATGATGAGGATGGTGTCCTCGTGCTTGTCGGCGCGGACGAGCACGTTCATGGTCGCGCCAGGTCCGGGCTTGAGGATCGTGTCGGTGCCGCGCGGGAGCACCACGCCGTCGATGATCACGACCGCGGTCTCGGGGCTGATGCGGAGGTGCACCTTGCCCTTCGGGACCGTGGCGGGCATCGCGGCGCTGCTCGCGGCCGCGCCCTGCTGGGCGGCGCGGGCGCTCGCACTGGCGGCAGCCTCGGCCTGGGCCGCAGCGGCCTTCGCGCGCCGCGAGGAACGGACGTAGGAGAGCACGCCGACGCCGAGCGCGGCGCCGAGCAGGGCGGCGGCGAGCAGCCAGACGATTCCGCGCCGTGCCGTGTCCGGTCGTCCGTCGACCACCATCATGGTGCCGCTGCCGGAGTCGTTGCCGTTGCGGTTCTTCGCGGCGGGCGGGTACACCGCGGAGCGCCGCGTGCCGGGCGGCGCGGCGGCGTCGTCGCGCAGGGCGTTCGCGCGCAGCACGAGCTCATCGCCGCAGCGCTCCTGGATGAGCGCGACGACCTGCGCCGGGCCGACGGTGGGGCCGCTGCTCCGCAGGTAATTCTCGAGCGCCTGCCTCATGTGTTCGGCGCTCGGGAAGCGGCCCGCGGGGTCGTTCGCGAGCGCGCGCATCACGATGATCGAGAGCTCGTGCGGGTAGTTCTGCATGACGGCCGCGGGCGGCTCGTAGCGACCGAGCACGATCGCGGTCATCACCTGCGGATCGTGCTCGCCCTGGAACGGCCGCTGGCCGGTGGTGATCTCGTAGAGCAGGCAGCCGAGCGCGAACACGTCGGCGCGGCGGTCGACGGGCCCGCCCGTCAGCTGTTCCGGCGCCATGTACGCGAGCTTGCCCTTCAGCTGCCCGGCCATCGTCATGTGCGATTTGCCGAGCGCCTTGGCGACGCCGAAGTCGGTCACCTTCACCACGCCGTCGGACGTGATGAGGATGTTGTGCGGAGACACGTCGCGATGGACGACGCCGAGCGGCCGGCCGTCGTCCCCGACCAGCTCGTGCGCGGCGTGCAGGCCGGCGCAGGCATCGGCGACGATGCGGGCGGCGATCCTCGGGCGGACGGGAATGCGATCGCAGTCGGTGGTCTCGTCGTCGCCAGGGCGGAGGACGCGCATCAGCGACGGACCGTCGAGCCACTCCATCGCGAGGTAGAGCACGCCGCTCTGCTCGCCCATCTCGAACGTGCCGCAGACGTTGGGGTGACGCACGCGCGAGGCGATGCGCGCCTCGTCGAAGAACATCTTCCGGAACTCGACGTTCTCGGCGAGCTCGGGGCGGAGCATCTTCAGCGCGACGACGTCCTTGGTGCCGCGCACGCGGGCCGCCCAGACGCGCGCCATGCCGCCGACCCCGATCGGCGCCAGCAGATCGTAAGGACCGAGCGTGCTGCCCGCCTGCAGCTCCTCACTGTCGTGACGGAAGCCCTGCACCGTTCCCCCAGTATAGAAGCTTCTTGCCGTCCTGCGTCACGCTCATCCGCGCGTCCCCACGTGTCTTTGCTATGTATGCGGACCGACACCGTGCGCTAAGTAGAGCTCCATGCACGCGGCCTGGTGGATGCTCGGTGCGCTGGCCGTCCTCGCGATCGCCTATCGGTACTACTCGGCGTTCCTCGCGGCGAAGGTGCTCTGTCTCGACGACAGCCGGGTCACCCCCGCCCATCGCCTCGAGGACGGGCAGAACTTCCACCCCACCAACAAGGTGGTCTTGTTCGGCCACCACTTCGCGGCCATCACCGGGGCCGGGCCGCTGATCGGGCCGGTCCTCGCGGCCCAGTTCGGGTTCTACCCCGGGTTCCTGTGGATCCTGTTCGGGGTGGTCCTCGCGGGCGGGGTTCACGATTTCATCATTCTGGTCGCGAGCACGCGGCGTGGCGGGCGGTCGCTCGCCGAGATCGCGCGGGACGAGCTGGGGCCGACGCTCGGGGTGGTCACGGCGGTCGCGATCCTCTTCATCGTCATCATCGCGCTGGCCGGGCTGGGCAACGTGGTGGTCGGCGCTCTGGCGGAGAGCGCGTGGGGCGTGTTCACGGTCGGGGCCTCGATCCCGATCGCCCTGGTGATGGGGCTCTACATCCACAACGTGCGGGGTGGCTCGGTGAAGGGCATCCGCGAGGCCACGATCTTCGGGATCGTTCTGCTCTTCGGCGCGCTCGTCGCGGGCAAGCACATCGGCGACTCCTCGTACGCGCACTACCTGAAGCTCTCGAAGCCGGTGCTCACGCTGGCCATGGCGGCGTACGGGTTCATCGCGAGCATCCTCCCGGTGTGGATGCTGCTGTGCCCGCGCGACTACCTCTCGAGCTACCTCAAGATCGGCACCATCGGCCTCCTGGTGGTGGGCGTCATCGTCGTGAATCCCGAGATCCAGATGCCCGGCCTCACGCCGTTCATCCACGGCGGCGGGCCGATCGTGAAGGGGCCGCTCTTTCCGTTCGTGTTCATCACCATCGCGTGCGGCGCGATCAGTGGCTTCCACGCGCTGGTGGCGAGCGGCACGACGCCGAAGATGGTCGACAAGGAGGGGGACTGCCGCGCCATCGGCTACGGCGCGATGCTGGTGGAGGGCCTGGTCGGGATCACCGCGCTCATCGCCGCCTGCGCGTTGCCGCAGGAGGACTACGTGGCGATCAACACGAACCCGCAGGTGGCGCTGGTGGCCAGCGAGGCATCGCACGGCGAAGGGCTCGCGCGCGACGCCGCGCAGCTCGCGACGCTCGACGGCGTCCTCAGCGCGCACGACCGCGAGCTGCTGGGGATGAAGGAGGGGGAGCCGGCGGCCTCGCTCGCGACGCGCAAGGTGAGCCTGTCGAACGCGCTCGCGTTGTCGAACGGCACGCTGGCCGCGCTCGACTACCACGTGGATGTGGCTGCGGCGCGCGCCACCATGCTGGAGGACGCGGACTTCGCGCGCCTGGGCGTGAAAGTGAAGGAGCTCCCGGCGCTCCAGCGTCAGGCCGACGAGGTGGTCGCCGCGCGAACCGGCGGCGGCGTTTCGCTCGCGGTGGGCATGGCGCGCGTCTTCAGCGGGCTGCCGGGCATGAGCACGCTGCTCGCGTATTGGTACCACTTCGCGATCATGTTCGAGGCGCTGTTCATCCTCACCGCCGTCGACGCCGGAACGCGCGTGGCCCGGTTCATGCTGCAGGACAGCCTCGGCAACTTCATCCCGCGCTTCAAGGACACCTCGTGGCGTCTCGGGGCGTGGATCACGACGGCCGTCATGGTCGGGGCGTGGGGCGCGGTCCTGCTCATGGGGGTCACCGACCCGCTCGGCGGCATCAACACTCTGTTCCCGCTGTTCGGGATCGCCAACCAGCTGCTCGCGGCGATCGCGCTCGCGGTCTGCATGGCGATCGTCGCCAAGCAAGGAGCGTTCCGGTACCTGTGGATCGTCGCGGTCCCGTTGGCTTTCGCCGCAATAGTGACGATCACGGCGTCGTTCGAGAAGATCTTCTCGTCGGTGCCCGCAGTCGGGTACTTCGCGCAGCACGCCGCCTTCGGCAAGGCCATCGCGGACGGCAAGACGAGCTTCGGCTCGGCCGCCACCCTCGAGGCGATGCAGGCGGTGTTCCGCAACACGATGATCCAGGGCGTCCTGTCGGTGCTGTTCGTGACGCTCTCGATCATCGTGATCATCGCGGCGCTCTGGGAGACCTGGAAGGCC